>JAFGTG010000146.1 GCA_016934255.1 Sedimentisphaerales bacterium | reverse complement strand
GCCCCCGGCGCCGATGAAATGAAATTTCTTACCGGCTAATTCCAATCGACTGATCGTCCCGACCGTGGCCCATTGTTCGTTTCGGCGTGTTCGGAATTTTGCATTACAGGTTTCCGCACTCGGTTGACTCATAGCATCCTTTCTATTCGTCTTTGTTCCTTCAATTTTACAAAACTCTTAAACATAGGCAATATAGCATACAAAGCAGATCGAGAAAAGAGAAAACTTTGACTTGCCCGGTTAAATAGATAAGAAGTAAATTGTGTCGTTGACCGACGGTTATTTTGATGGTACTTTATAGCCGATGTGATGAAGGAAGCAGAACGATGGAACTATCATGGACAATGAAGTTAAGGATTGGTGCCGCCGCGGCTGTTGGTATTGTGTTAATCGGCTTTCTCGGCTGGCAACTCACGGAGCCGGTTGCAACGACCGGCATGGTCCGTCCCAGCGGTATTGTGACATTGGTGATTCTGGCCTTGGCCGCCGGTTTTATCGGATATTTTGTTTCCTGGCCGCACGGCAAAGAAATTGGAATTCTCGCGGCTCCGTTTGGCTTGGTCGTCTGGGCGATGCGATCGGGAAGTATGGCGTCTTTGATGCAGGTTTATCCGACCGCCGCCCAGCGAAAGGAACTGATTGAATCGCTCAGGTGGGAACCGGCGATTTGGTTGATTATTGTGGCCGCCGGTTGTGTCGGTCCGCTTGTCTGTTGGAAAATCTTTTCAAAAGCGAAGCCGGATGAAAAGAAAAAAGAATCGAAAACCAATCCGGTTAAATATTTAAATGCCGTCACGGCTTTGGCGGCTTCGGCCGTCATAGCCCAATTCTTCCTTCGGGTGTTTGCTCAGGATGTCAGTCTGCGTGACGATCAACTGAGTTCCGTTGTTGCCCAACCGGCGACCGGGCAGGTCATTTTCGCCGTATTTATGTCGTTTGGCATTGCCGCTTTTGTCGCCAGGAAATTTCTCGGTGTCGGCTATACCTGGTCCATTATCTCCACTTTTTTTGTAACTATCTTCTCTTTAAGTGTTTACGCCAAAAACGCTATCTATCTGACGTCCAATTGGCCGGCGGCTATTTTCTCAAATGCGGTTGTTTCCGTGTTGCCCGTCGAGATGGTGGCTTACGGCACCCTGGGTTCCGTAGCCGGGTACTGGATGGCCATTCGCTTCGACTACTGGCGAAAACACGAGCTTTAACCCTAAAATGGGCCGTCTTAAGTAAAATTTGCATATCTTTTTTTACATCTTTATTTTCTCACAGGTTGTTATTTCTCAATTACTTATACTCGTTTTGTCTTGAGAACCTACCTAAATGCCCGGCCGGAAAGCAGAATTAGTTGGTTTTGGTCTTTAATTTAGCCGAAATATAGTTGTGTCGTGCTTCTTAATGTCACGATATTGTTAATTTAAGTAGTTATGGCAAAAGGATATATAGATAAAATTGAGGAGAAAAAAGACGAACAGTTGGCCGGAATCTTTCGTAAAGTAAATGGTAAGTAAGACCAGCTGACAAAAGGAGTTAGCAATGTTGGTTCTCAGCAGACAAAGAGATGAGTCAATTATGATCGGCGATGATGTCGAAATCATCATCGTAGATGTCCGTGGTGATAAGGTTCGTCTGGGTATCACGGCTCCGAAGGAAATACCAGTTCATCGTCGAGAGATTTACGACGCGATTCAGCGCGAGAAAACTGAGAAGAAACAAACTTCCGAGCCGGGAGAAAACGGACCCAAAGCGGAAGAGGATCAGAAATCTCCTAAAAAACCCTCTCAGTGATCGTAACCATCTCCGATAACCGAAACACGTCCAGAAATTAACCGAAAAAATTTCCGCCCTCCCGTTCCGTACAAATATTTTTTCAGTGTCCTATAACTCCAAAGTGCGTCTTGTTGCCTAATCCAGCGTTTGTCAGTAAAATGCAATCGCACGTATGCTCGATTACATTACAGACAGGGATATATACGACAAGGTCATTTGCGGACGAATTGCACAGGCCCGGCAGTTCCTCTGGATTGCCACATCCGATTTGAAAGACCTTCACGTGGCCAAAGGCGGCCGGATGGTTCCTTTTCTTGAGATTTTATCCGATCTGGCGAACCGCCATGTGGAGATCCGACTGTTACATGCCAAAGAGCCGGGGCCGGCTTTTCGAAAAGATTTCGATCGTTATCCGAATTTAATCAACGGCATGGAAAGGATTCTTTGCCCGCGAGTCCATCTCAAAGCGGTAATTATTGACGGACGTTTCGCTTACACTGGCAGCGCCAATCTCACCGGCGCCGGCATGGGCGCCAAAAGCGAGCACCGGAGAAACTTCGAGTCCGGCATCATCACCGACGAGAAAGTTTTAGTCGAAAAGATCATGCAGCAGTTCGACGCCATCTGGAGCGGCGCCCATTGTCCCTCATGCCAACGCAAAAAGTTCTGCGCCGACTACAAAGACATCCTGGCTTAAATTGTAAAAAGTGTTCCTCACGTTATTTACACTGTGGAGTATGTCGAGATAGATTCGTTTCCTGTCAGGTCCTTGTACACTATTTTGCCGTAAAAATCTTGGTCTTGTCATTGATTCTGGTTTTACCAGTTTCAGATTTCAGCTTTCCTGTTTTTAACATTTGCTCTATGCAACCTCTAATTTGTTTCGCAGAGAATTGACAAAAGTATTCCCGTATTATGTTGAGAATTACATTTCGGCGAGCTATGAGTTGTGAAGTATGTCTGAGTATAATAGGTGGCAGTTCTTCAATATCAGGGACTAATTCAACAGGTCGCGTTTCGAATAAAGTGGGCTCTTTGGGTTTTGCAAGTTCTGCGAGTACTTGTCGGCTTTTAACCATTTCATTATTCATCAGTATTAATGCATCTGGATGACGGGAACCGAATATCAAGCAGTATTTTGGAACAGTATGATGAGGGAGTGCTTTGATTGCGTGTTGACAGACTTCCCTAAACCTTTTTGACAACATTCTACAAACACCATTTGTCACGGCTTGAACTTTCTCAGGGAAGCTCATCGAGGATTCAAGAATTTCCTGCCACCAGTATCCCCCTACGACTGTATTCAATCTCTCAATTGATGGTGGCGTTATAAGTGGAACATCGATTTCTTCTTCATCTTCTATTTCTGAATTAGGCTCAGGAACAGTAAGCTTAAGAGCTGCTAATCCTCGACGAACAAAACTTCGGGCATTGAAGTTCATAAGGATTTCAATACTCATATGAGATATACTCAAATGTTGGAAGATGGAGTCCATCTGATCCCAATCAAGTCCTTCAACTGTGAATGGATCAACATAGAGAAAAATACTGTGGTTCTTAGCCTTTTCTTGAATCCAAGGGATATAGTCACCGAATTTTCCATGTTTTGCCTTGGCAAATGAAAATCGGTGTATTGAATTGCAAAGTTCAGAGTAAAGTTCTTTGTCATCGTCTATGCACAAGAGAGTGACAGGTACTGTAAGTCCCTTGGATGATGCCTCTTGAATGTTCCGACAAATAATGAGAGGAGAACCAGCTTCTCCATCGCCAAATTTCCCTGGCCCAGCGAATGCATCAACGATAAGAATAGGATGTCCTTGTGTAGCAATTTTAAAGAGGTATGGTGGTAGATAACACTCCAGAATCTGATCTTTTCTTTTAGACCAGTGCCGTTTTTCGTTGAAGAACGATTTGTCTGCTTTGTGACCCATCATTTAAATCCCGTGAATTTGGTTCTGACCGAATTGGCATCTGATCCCATGTACGATCATTAAGTAAACGACCGCTTTTTTTCTTATTTATTCCACCCCATTGTTTGAAGAAGAAGGGGACTTTTTTTGAGAGACATTGATCGCGGATATTTGTGACCCACTCGGCTTTCATGGGTCTTGCTTTCGGGCCGGATTCGCCGCCGACAATGGTCCAGTCAATACCATCCAGGTCAAGATTATGGATTGGACCTAAGAGTGGCTCAAAAGAAATGAATTTTATGGATGCGTCTGTTTTCCGAAGGTCGCCTATGCGGAAAATACAGTCGGCGTTCTCAACTGTTACGCCCATCCAAACGTTTTGTGGCCAAGTCAACTTGGAACTGAGTTTCATTAGCCGGCCGGATCGCTTCGTTAGAATCTGGAACCGATGGTGGGAAGCACGGCGCATGACATCGAAAACCTCCGAGATGAAATCGAAAGGAACATCTTTATGGAAAAGGTCGCTCATTGAATTGACGAAAATCGTACGAGGCTGCTTCCAGCGCAACGGTATTTCGAGGGCGTGGGGATGAAGCGTTACTTTGAAACCGTTGGCATAGTTCGGGCTTCCAGCGGCTTTCAGACGCAAGGCCATGCGTTCGGCATAACAGTTCTTACATCCCTCGCTGATTTTTGTACAACCCGTCACGGGATTCCAGGTAGATTCAGTCCATTCGATTTTAGAGTTCTGCGCCATATGATCTCCACTGAATAAACAATTACTATTACAAGGATAAAGCCTGGAAGTAAGAAGTCAATTGGTTTATGAATCCGCGCTCTTAAACACTTTTGAGATTGTCCCACGGTTGATAGGTCTTTATACTCTATAGTATGTTAAAGAAGATACTGTCCTTTTATACGAAATACTTTGCCGTTTGGGTGATTCTATTTGGTGTGGCGGCGTATATATGGCCAAACGTGTTCATCGCGTTGGAAAAGGGGATGACTTGGTTCTTTGCCGAGACGGTGGAGAGAATATTACCGACTCCACTTCGTCTTGAGAAGGGAATGAACTGGTTCTTTGCGTTAACGATGTTTGGCATTGGGGCTGTCTTACAAATTGAGGATTTAAAACGCATCGTCGCCAAACCCATTATTGTTTTAATCGGCTCGGTGGCGCAGTTCAGTATTATGCCGCTCGGTGCGTTTGTATTGGCAAAAATTTTCAGACTGCCGCCGGAGATCGCGGTCGGTCTCATCCTGACCGGCTCGGCGCCGGGGGCGATGGCCAGCAACGTGATGAGCTATATCGCCAAGGCGGATACGGCTTACTCGGTTTCGCTGACGACGGTGTCCACGTTGCTCTGTCCTCTATTGACGCCGGGTCTGACGTTTCTACTGGCGCGGTCGAGGCTGGAAGTGCCATTTATGAAGATGATGATCAGCGTCATCATGATGGTCGTCGTGCCGTTGTTTGTTGGATTTGGCGTTCGGCATTATCTCAGAGAGAAAGTCGAGAAGATTCTGCCGGTTTTTCCCGCCATATCGGTGACCTTTATTATCTTCATCTGCTCGTTGGTGATCGCCCTGAACAAGCCGTATCTCGCCCAGGTCACGGGGATTATCCTGTCGGCCGGGATCGTCTTGAACCTCTATGGCATGCTGGCCGGATATGGCGTCGGATCGGTTTTTCGAATGGAAATAGCCAGAAGGCGTACCCTCTCCATTGAGATCGGTATGCAGAATGCCGGTTTGGGGACCGTCCTGGCGCTGAAGCATTTCGGTGAAAAAGCAGCCATGCCAGCGGCGATTTTCGTGTTTATCTGTATTATTACGGCCTCTCTCATGGCGGCTTTCTGGCAGAGAACAACGCCGAAAGAGGTCCGAAATGGATGGTGATCCGGTAAACGGAGGGCGGGTTCGGACGAAAATTTTACAATGAGATGTTGTATTCCGGGGGCGAAGACGGTATAATACGCCGATAATTAGTGTTGGAAGTTCGCTGAGGCAGTCATATTGGGCTGCCTTTACATTTGGGTATGATATTCAAAGGAGCTTGAAACAAATGGGTTGCAACCTTGCGATAGCGGGAGTGACCGGAGCGGTCGGGCAGGAATTTCTTGATATCCTCCAGGAACGGGATTTTCCTTTTGATTCGTTGAAAATGCTGGCGAGCCATCGCTCGGCCGGTAAGAAGATCGAGTTCAAGGGTAAGCAATATATCGTTGAAGAATTGACGAAAGATAGTTTCACGCGTGTCGATATCGCTCTGTTCAGCGCCGGAGCGTCCCGCAGCAAGGAGTTCGCCCCTCCGGCGGTCGAGGCCGGTGCGGTCGTGGTGGATAATTCTTCGGCCTTTCGTATGGATGCCGAGGTGCCGCTGGTGATCCCCGAAATCAATCCGCAGGCGATTGCGAAACATAAAGGCATTATCGCGAATCCGAACTGCTCGACGATTATCGGGATTGTGCCGGTCTGGCCGTTGCATCGGGCCAATCCCGTCAAACGAATGATCGTCAGTACGTACCAGGCCGCCAGCGGGGCGGGGCAGTCGGCGATGCTCGAACTGGAGGAGCAGACGAGGGAAGTCTTAGCCGGCAAGAAGCCGACCTGTAAGGCGTTCGCTTATCAAATTGCGTTCAACGTGTTTAGTCACGATTCGGCGCTCGGGCCGAACGGGTACAATCAGGAAGAGATGAAGATGGTCCACGAGACTCGTAAAATCTTCGACTGTCCTGACATTGCCATTACCTGCACGTGCATTCGTATTCCCGTGCTCCGGGCGCATTGTGAGAGCATCAATCTGGAATTCAAAGATCCCATTACGCCGGACCAGGTCCGGGATCTGTTAAGCACAGCGCCGGGCGTCGCCGTAATGGACGATCGCGAGCATAATCGCTTCCCCATGCCGATTGACGCCTCCGGCAAAGACGATATCCTCGTCGGCCGGATTCGCCAGGACGAATCGATCCCGGAGAACCGCGGCATTAATATATGGGTGGCCGGCGATCAATTGCGGAAAGGCGCGGCGTTAAATGCCGTCCAGATTGCTGAGAAGCTGATTTAATTTAGAAGCCAGAAGTTAGAAGCCAGGAGTCGGAATGCGGAAACCAGCCAGATGCTTCCAAGATCTAATCGTCTGGCAAAAAGCGCATGAGTTT
>JAFGTG010000145.1 GCA_016934255.1 Sedimentisphaerales bacterium | reverse complement strand
TGTTCAAATCGTCACGAGCCTATCGGAGTCGACGACGATCTCGTATTGATCTTTAAGCGTTGATAACGGGCAAATCTCCGAACCTTCGGAATGGCGCAATTTCAGACAGGCCCCGCACGCGAGGAATTGCCCTCCCGCGTCCAGGACCTTCTGCGCCTGACCTTTCACGTCGAACTTGGGGTCGTTGATCTTGTCGATATCGACGCCTTTGCCGGAGAGGAAGATGCGTACATCGTCACCCTGTTCCAAGCTAAAAAGCGCCAGACGCAGCGTGTTGAAGACGGTCTCCGGGCCCGTCTGTGTAATGATTACGCCAAGCTTCATCTCACGCCTCCTTTACGAGCATCCTTATTCGGCGGGCAGGGGTGGCCCTTTGTATCACCGTGGCATTCTTTGATCTGCTCAGGTGATCATTTCTCGGGCTTGCCCTTCAATTCTTTCGGTTTCTGACACTTCGTTTTCATATCACATTGCTTGTCCCCTTTCTTTGAACCCAATAGTGATTCGATTGCCGCCTGGCACCGGGCCGCGGCGTCCGGAACGACGGTATAGTGAATAAAATAACCGCGCCGCTCCGCCCTTACCAGGCCGGCGTCCTTGAGCACGCGCAGGTGCTGGGAGACGGCCCCGGATGACATACCCAGCAAATTTGAGATCGCTCCCACGCAAAGGCTACGCTGCGAGAGCAGTTGGACGATTCTTAGGCGGCTGTCCAGCGACAGCGCCCTGAAAATCATTACGATATTTCGGTTGTTTGGACGGCGAACCATTTATTTTAGTATCCGCTAAAATACGAAAATATCAAATAAAAAAAAACGCATGACTAATATTTTTTTCGGTATCTTGCGGCAGGGATGTTGAGAAGCTTGCGGTATTTCGCGACGGTCCGCCGGGCCAGGTTATTGATACCCGCCTGTTGAAGTTTCTTGCGGATCTGGTCGTCGCTCAGGGGTTTGCCCTTGTCCTCTTCATCGATGATTTGCTGTAGTTTGGCCCGTATGGCTTCCCAGCTTCGCCCTTCGCCGTTGACGTCTTCCCTACCGCCGCTAAAGAGCTTTCGTAACGGCAGAATCCCCCAGGGGCACTGGATGTATTTACCCGCAACGGCCCGCGAGACGGTTGCTAAGTGCACGCCCACGTCATCGGCCACCTTGGACATCGGCAGGGGACGGAGGTGTAATTGTCCCTTGTTGAAAAAATCGGTTTGATATTTTACGATGGTCTTAGCCACTTTGAGCAGTGTGTTCTTTCGTTGCTCGATGGCATCCATGATCCACTGTGCAGAACGCAGGTTATTGTGCAGGAATTGCCTTGTTTTCTCACTGACCCGTTCGTCTTTGGCCATTTTTGAGTAATAGTCGTTCAATTTTAGGTGGGGTAAATCGGAGTCCGCCAATCTCACGAGGTACCGGCCCGAATCTTCGTCGAATTCCACGATCACATCGGGTGTGATGGGGAGGTTTTGTTCCCTTCCCACTTGCAGGCCCGGCGATGTATCCAGCTTGCTCATCCGCACAATAGCCCGGTTGATCGTTTCGAGACTGCAATTCATTTTCTTGGCAATATCCGGCAGATGATTTTCCAGCAGATCATCCATATGCTCGGAGATCAGATGGGATTCGAAGCTCATGTCCTCGCCGCTCTGGGCCATCTGAATCAGCAGACATTCTTTTAAATCGCGCGCCCCAACGCCGGACGGTTCCAGTTTCTGCACCAGTGTCAACGCTTGGTTCAGGTCGTCAACCGTGAAATCACCCCGGTCTTTATTATATAATTGCTCCAACCTGACCGTCAGGTATCCCCTTTTGTCGAGGTAATCGATAATCATACTGCCGGCTTTTTTAATCGGCTCGTCGGCATCGATTAATCGCCACTGTTCGGATAAATATTCATGAAGGGATTGGGGCGGAGCGGCGGTATTCTTCAGCGCCTCAAGCTTTTTATCTCGTTCTTCCGTACGAATCCGCCTGTGAAAAGGTCCGGCTTCGGCCATGTAGTCCGAAAAACCATCGCCAAGACTCTCCAAACGCTCGAAGTCTTCAACCTTGTTCGCATCCGTGCTGAGTACTAAATCCTTTTCGTCCGTATCCGTTTGAGGCTCGTCTCGAACCTGGTCGTTTTCGTCGGGATTGTCCGGCCCGACCATTTCCAAAACGGGATTATTGTTTAATTCCTGTTCGATTCTTTCCTGAAGGGCGAGAATGGGAAGCTGGAGAATCTCCATCGATTGGATCATGTGCGGAGCGAGCTTCATCCTCTGCTCCATCCGCATCTGGCTTCTCATCTCCAGTTTCATCATAACACCTAAAAAAACGGTATCGACTGGCCACCTCAAAGGCCCCGACCATATCATAGAGGTATAAAGAGATGTCGTCAAGATTTGAAAGGCAGTTGATAAACTTTATCGATGGGGGCCGAAAAAGTTACTGGATTTCCTGCCTGCCCATAATGGCATCGGTCAGGATTTTGCCGCTGGCGTACTCGATTGTGCTGCCGGAAGGTAAACCTCTCGCCAAACGGGTAATTTTCACGCCGGTTGTCCTCAAGAGCGAGCTTATATACAGTGATGTACCGTCGCCGGCCAGGTTCGGATTGGTCGCCATAACCAATTCCTTAATATTCCCCGCACGTACCCTCTCGACGAGCTCTTTGATGGTTAAATCGTCCGGCTCGATCCCGTCGAGCGGGGCGATATGGCCGCCCAGAACGTGATAGACCCACTTGCATGTCCCTGTTTTTTCGAGACTTATGACGTCTTTGGGCTGCTCGACGACGCAAATCAGACTTTGATCCCGCCGCGGATCGGAGCAGATTTGACAGGTCTCTTGTTCTGAAAGATTGTAGCAGATTTGACAGCGTTTGATCTTATGTTTCACATCCCGGATCGCATCGGCGAGTTTCATGGCCTCCTCTGGCCGGGCTTTCAAAATATAAAAAGCCAGCCTTTCGGCCGTCTTAGGCCCCACCCCCGGCAACCTCCCAAACTCCTCAATGAGCTTATTTAGACTTTCCGTATATGCACTACTCATTATTTATCCTATTCTTCTTCAATGCTAGTCACAGTGGCATCGAGACCCATGAGAACTGTTTTGACGGCCGGATCGTTTAAAAGCTCGGCTCTCTTTTGACTGACGGTTTTGGCTTGGGTTGGAGTGGCTTGGGTTTCGACCTGCTCGGGCTTGGCCGTCTCGAATTTTAATTTCGTTAATCCCGAATATTGCTTGCTTAGAAGGGCTTGGATTTGCTCCATCCGGCCGTTACTCTCACACATCCTTCTTTGCATTGTCGCCGACGGGCCGAATTCAAGGGTTAATATACCATCTTCAAACCGACTCGGTATGGTGGTGCTTAATAGTCCAGCCGTGCCCGGGCCGAGTTCGTTATTGATGAGCTTGAGAGTATCCGGCCAATTATCCTTCATCGATTGGATGTCGAACGATTCAATCGATCCTTGAAATTCCGTATGTGTGGCCTGTAACTCACGGTTTACGGATTGTTTTTCTTCGCTTGTGAAATGAGATAGGGGAGACGATGGATTATCTACCGCGCGCTGGACTTTTTTTTTAATGGGAGCCGGAGCGCCGGATTTTATCTGAGTGAGAAGTTGATCCACGTTTAGGAAATGTTCACTGAGAGCGAAACGCAACAGGGATGCTTCCAATAGCGCCCGGCTCGTATCGCTGTTTTTAACGGCCCACCGGAGCTTTTCCAGTGTTGCGATATTATAAACCAAAGCGGCCACATCGAACTTCTCCGCCAGCTCGGCGGCTCGCGCCCGTTGCTGGTCTGTCAGAATCACTAATTGACTATCCGGTCCTGTCGATTTGACGACCATCAGATCGCGCATGTAATCGATCAGCGAATCAACGATCTGGACCTCGACGATTCCGCTATTGATCAAGCCCTCGATGGCCGTCAGTGTTCCGGCGGCGTCGCTATTGCCGATGTGTTCGATCAACCCCCAGATTTTTTCGCTATTGGGACAGCCCAGGAATTCTTCGAGCAACGAAGCGCTGAGCGGCTGGACACCTGCGCTGATGAGCCGGTCCAACAAGCTCAGGCCGTCCCGCATCGAACCGTTGGCCATTTTGGCGAGCGGAAGGATTAAATCCTCTTCATACTTGATCTTTTCCTGCTTGAGGACCGATTTGAGCTGTTGGGCGATCACGGTCGGGCCGATGTTGCTGAAATCGAACCGCTGGCACCTCGATTGGATCGTCGCGATAACCTTGTTCGGCTCGGTCGTGGCGAAGATAAACTTGATATGGCTGGGTGGCTCTTCCAGCGTTTTCAAAAGCGCGTTAAACGCGGAAACCGTCAGCATGTGCACTTCGTCGATAATATAAATCTTGAATCTGGAACGCGCCGGCCGATAGATCGCGTTCTCGCGAAGCTCGCGAATCTCATCGACCCGGTTATTGGAGGCTCCGTCGATCTCTATGACGTCGATATCCTCGCCGACGTTCACGGCGATGCAGCTATCGCACTGGCAGCACGGTTTGATCGTGGGCTTATCCACGGATCGGCAATTGAGCGCCTTGGCCAGGATGCGGGCCATCGTGGTTTTACCGACACCCCGGGTTCCCGTAAAAAGATACGCATGGGCGACCCGGTCGGTTTTAATGGCGTTCTTGAGCGTCTGGGCGATCGGATCCTGCCCGACGACGTCATCGAATGTCTGCGATCTGTATTTTCTGGCTAAAACGGTATAAGACATTGACTATTGACCATTGACTATTGACCATTGACTATTGACCATTGACTATTGACCATTGACTATTGACCATTGACTATTGACCATTGACAATTGATTATTGAATGTGGCGATTACAACCTTTCGTATTCTAAGCTTTTTCTTAATCCGCGGGCGGTTTTTCTTGAAGACATATGGATCGAAGTCAATTCTTTTCCTTCCTGTAATAGGGGGAGAACTCTCGGCTTTTTTAATAACTTCTCATCAATAATGAATTCCAGCCAAAAACATGATTCATCACACTCCTCTATCACGATGCTTAGCTTCGAAATAAAATGCGGCTTCGATTGGGCAATGCAAACCGCCCGATAATTAGCCGCTAACGAAGTTGAACATCGTATCAATTGGCCTTTAATATGATTGCCCAATACGGTTTGAGGCAAAGCCAGGGCCAGTTTCACACAGCGATGGGCGAATTTCTTCATTCGATCCTTTAATTCTTCCGGGTTCATTTCTCAATATTCTATTGTCAATAGACAATAGTCAATTGAAAAAAGACGGCCGGGTTAACCCACGGCACCACCAAGCTCACGCTTATGGCTGCTCGGTTCCCCGCCTGACCAGGTTCACGGGCTCGGTCTGCATG
>JAFGTG010000144.1 GCA_016934255.1 Sedimentisphaerales bacterium | reverse complement strand
CAGATCATCCTCGTTGATTTCGATACCCGGCCGCGAACGAGAAGCATTGTCTGTCAAATCATTGGAGAGTAAATTCGAATAGAACGGAAGATTGTCAAGCCGGAGTCAGATTATGAGAATTACAATATTCAATGGATCGCCACACGCGGAGAATGGAAATACACATTGTATGGTAGAATCCTTTTCGAAAGGCGCCCTCCAGGCCGGCGCGCAAGTGGAGAACATCTTTCTTGCCAAAAAAGAAATCCATCCCTGCAGAGGATGTTTTGCCTGTTGGATCAAAACGCCGGGCCAATGTGTTATTCAAGATGATATGGCGGAACTCATCGAGAAATTCACGCATTCAGATGTTGTCGTTTTTGCGACCCCGCTCTACGTCGATAATGTCACGGGAATAATGAAAAATTTCATGGATCGCATCATTCCCGTCGCCGACCCCCATTTTGACAAAGACGAGGGCGGAGAGTGCGTCCACCGATCACGATCCGAGAAAATTCCCAAACTGATTGTCATATCTAATTGTGGTTTTCCCGAACAAAGCCATTTTCAGGTTCTCGAGCTATTATTCAAACGAATTGCACGAAATATGCAAACCCAAGTGATCGGTGAGATCTACCGGGCGGGCGACGCCTTATTGAAAGACGCCCCCTTCATACTTAAGCCTCTCATCCATAAGTATAAAAAACTGCTTCAAGCCGCCGGTCGGGAGATCGTGGAGCATCAACAGCTTTCGGAGCAAACCAGGTTAAAATTGCAAGAACCTCTCGTCTCCGAGGATCAGTATATCGCCGGGGCCAATGAATATTTTGACAAGTTGCTTTCAACCCTTTAAATCGTTCCGGTTCAATTGAATTCGAGCTTGGGAACAAGAATTGTTTTCCAACACATTATTGGAGATTATAAACCATCACCTTCGACGCTATTCTTTTTGATCTGGACGGGACGCTGCTCGACACACTCACCGATATCGCCAACTCTACGAACGCGGCTTTAATGCGGCTCGGATGTCCAACGCATCCGGTGGATGATTATCGCCATTTCGTGGGTGACGGAAGCGAGTGTCTGGTCCGGCGGGTCTTGCCCGAAGATCGCCGCGACGGCTCGACCGTCAAGTCATGTCATAAAATGATTCTGGACGAATACGCCCATCGCTGGGCGGAGAATACCCGATCCTATCCCGGCATACCGGAATTACTGAATGAGTTGGAAAAACGAGGGATTCCGAAAGCCGTATTATCGAATAAACTTGATGATTTCACGAAGTTAATCACGGCCCAATTACTACCGGACGTCTCGTTTCAGATCGTCCGAGGGGCGCTCCCCTCCGTTCCCGTCAAACCGAATCCAACGGCGGCCCTTCAAATTGCCGAACAGATGGATATCCGGCCGGACCGCTTCCTCTACTTGGGCGATACCAACACGGACATGCAGACCGCTCAAGCGGCGGGGATGTTCGCTGTTGGCGTCCTCTGGGGATTTCGCACCGCCGAAGAGCTGGTCGCGAATGGAGCCCAAACCCTTGTAGAGACCCCTGAGGAAGTTCTATATATCCTCGACACAAAGCCAACCGGCTGATTCATGCCTGAAATAAATTTATATCGGACTTATTCATTTTTTTATTGTATTGCAAATATGGTGAAAGTATGATTTATATCGTGGCTTTTCGAATTCCTGTGACGTAAGCCTGGTGAAGAAGATGGAAAGTGGGGCTTGGAATTCATTCCGTTTTGTTTTTGGGGTGTTCTTTGAATCTCGTTCAAATATAAGGACTGCCCACACTGCAACCTATCAATCACTAAGGAAAACAATGAGAATCCGATTGTAAAGTCTAAGATGCGAATGCTTAAACGTGAAGCTTCGGGCGATTAGCCGGTGCTTGTGAGTCATTCATTAACGATTGTCTACTGGAAGGATAGAGGTATGTTTGGGCTTACTTGGCGATTCAATCAACATCGGAACACAATGCAAACGGTCGTTCACCTTCATCTCATTTCTTTCGACCTGCGGAGCAATATTGTTGCCCTATGGATCATTTTGGGCCTTGGCTCGGCATGGGCGCAGCCGTGGGTTCCGCCGCCGCCTCCTGAAATACCCCCCATTATCAGCGAAACCTATGCGAATGATTTGGATGGCGACCGGATCGATGATGATCTCCAGGCATTTGCCGAGAATGCGAACACATTCTATTTAATGGTGGTGACAAAAGCTGAAAAAGACGAGGCTGAGACGATTTTGAGTGGTATGACAGATGTGGAGCTCATCTTTAAGGAGCAGATCACTCAAGAACAGATCGACGCTTTTCTGTCTTTGGGCGGGGAGATCGATTACATTTACAATTCCGTTTCTTATGGTTGGCAAGGTCATGTTCCACTTGATTACATCGAAGTGTTGCCGTCGCTAATGGGTGACACGTTAGTCCAAATAAATAAACCTAAGCCCTTGGAGCTGTATCTGGATAAGGCCACTCAAGTAGGCCGTGTTCGTCCGATCTGGGCGTCCGGTTTTGCCGGAAATGCACTGGGATTCGACGGTGATCCAAGTATTACCATAGGCATCATCGATACTGGTGTGGACGGATCGCATCTCGATCTTGCAGGGCGGATGGCCGATTGGGTGGATTATGCCGAAGAGAGTATCCTCTTACCGGTTGACTATAACGGACACGGCTCACACGTGGCAGGCATTGCTCTCGGCTCAGGCCAGGCAGGCGGAAAGAATAAAAGCACCCTTTACTATACATATGCAGAATCCTCTTCTCAACTAGAACACTATCCAAGGACTATCGCTGTAAGCACAAACTCGCGGTTTTCAGTGGAAGCTCGTTGGAGTGGTCCTACCGAAGGTTGGCTTCTGTTATTCCGCTCGCCCGAAGGTAATCCCGATGGTTTGGAGCTTGTTCAGCAGAATCGATATGATTTTTTGACACCCATAACATTAAATTGTGACGCACCGCCGGAAACGGGATATGTTTATTGCCCTGTCCTCCTGAGTCGAGATGAAGACGATGCACTCCAGAATGCTGTTATAAAAACTTCCGTAACCAATTATCCGTCTGTGGAAGATGGATCATTCAGCAAATTCCGGGGTGTTGCCCCTGAATGTCAATGGGCGGTTGCAAAAGTATGGAAGAACAACGGAAGTGCTCAGGAGTCTGTTTTGTGCGTTGACTGGTGGCCTTATCGTGCACTTAATGATTTTATTAATAAACGAACAACACATGGAATCAAAATAATCAATCTAAGCGTGGGGGGAAGTTGCCGTACCTCAATGGTTGATAAGATTAACTCAGCGGCCAACAATGGGATCGTTGTCGTGGTTGCCGCTGGAAACAAAGGACGAGAAGAACACCCGACTGACCGTGCAATAAGTGATTTCCAATATGCTGCCAAGGCTATCACAGTGGGTGCATCTAACGATAAAAACGCTTTGGCAATCTATTCCAGTTTGGGACTTGGCGCACCCGTCAATGGGGGCGAGGATCATAAGCCTGATCTGATCGCCCCTGGAGGATCTGAGTTCTATACAGGGATTATCTCCGCGGATAGCGGAACGTGTGATGGATATGGCATATCTGATTCTCGGGCGAATGATTATGCGGTCATACAGGGGACCTCCATGTCGGCACCGTTTGTAGCCGGATGCGCGGCCCTGGTGATCGATGCAATGCAACAAAAGGGGATTCAATGGGATTTCTTCTCCGACGCACACCCTCTTTTCGTGAAGATGGTCCTTTGCGCTACAGCCACCGAGACGGGAAAACCCCGCGAAGATGGCAAGTACTCCGATGAGTTGACGCCTCAACGGGAGGCTCGTCCGTCGGGCTTTTCTTCCTTCCCCGCAGCAAAGGATCCCTATGAAGGGTATGGCATCATCAATCCCGACGCAGCAGTTGAGGCTGTGTATCTGGACTATGTGTGGGGCAGTGAAGAAAGGGCAACTTTCGGGGCTAATCCGGAGGACAGACGGGCCTGGGCAAGAACGGTCCGTCTTTCGACAGGAGGCAGCTACAACATTCAATTAACCAATCCATCTGGCTGCGATTTCGATTTGTATCTCTATAGCGCGACGCCGAGCGCTACCGGTACGCCGGAATTGCTGGCCTGTAGCACGTCGGTGAGCCGCGGTGCGGATGAGCGGATTGATTATTCACCGAACCAAAACATGGATGCGCTACTCGTCGTTAAACGCGTCTCCGGCTCCGGAACATTCCAACTGAGAGGTACGGCTCCGACGGCTGTCAATTTGTCCGTCACACCAACGGAGGGGCTTAGCTCTTCGGGCAATCAGGGCGGTCCGTTCAGCCCGAGCAGTAAAAGCTACACCCTGAAAAATACCGGCGGAGGTTCGTTGGACTGGAAGGCAAGTAAAAGTAAGAGCTGGATTAGTCTGAACCGATCCAGTGGGACTCTGGCTCCCGGAAACAGCACGACTGTGACCGTATCGATCAATACGAATGCCAACAATCTATCGGCCGGTAACTACTCGGATACAGTGAGTTTCACGAACCAGACCAATAGCAACGGCAACACGTCCCGGTCTGTAAGCCTTCAGATTAGTTCGCCTCAGAAAGTTGCGACTCCGACATTCAATCCGGGCGGAGGGACGTACCAAACTCCCCAGAGTGTTGAAATCCGTTGTGCGACGCCGGACGCGACGATTCGATATACGACGGACGGGACCACACCGACGCAGAAAAGTTTACTGTACATAGGTTCGATCTATATCAGCACAACCACCACGCTCCAAGCCAGGGCCTACAAAAGCGGCCGGACAGAGAGCGATGTGCGTTCAGCCACTTATACGATTGTGCCAGCGCAATCTTCTATTACCGTTACGTCTCCCAACGGGGGCGAGAACTGGTTGCGCGGGACACAACAAACGATCACCTGGACGACCAGCGGCAACGTTGTATCCCCTGTTAGCATTCAACTGTACAAGGGGGGAACCTTCGCAAGATGGTTAGCCGGCCCGATTCCAAACAGTAACAGATCCTATGCGTGGGATATTCCCCAGAATCTGACTGAAGGATCCAATTACACCATCAGAATCGCTACGTACCCTGATCCTTCTATCTATGATGAGAGCGATCGATCCTTCTTCATCACGGCGCCAAGTGTCGATTTAGAAGCCTATAACCTGGTCATTAGAAGCGGTGACTACTACGAATATGGTGATAT
>JAFGTG010000143.1 GCA_016934255.1 Sedimentisphaerales bacterium | reverse complement strand
TCCTTCATTGCTGGTATAACGAGAGCCCTGATCCCCTACAGTTCATGATCGTAAAGGCTCCAAGGCCCATGCGTAAAACCCTCTTTGTGTAGGGGATTGATCTTACATCAGGATTCACATCAACAAGGAAAATTTATTATGAAGGCAAAAGTAGATGCAAACGCCTGCGTCGGTTGTGGATTGTGTGAAAGCACATGTCCGGAAGTGTTTAAGATGAATCAGGACGATATCGCTGAGGTGATTGTGGATCGAGTCCCTGCCGAGGGAGAAACAAGTTGTCGTGAGGCAGCAGAAAACTGTCCGGCGGATGCCATTTCTCTGGAAGACTGAAAAAAACGCATTGATCCGTTTCCATGCAAGAAACTGATCAGATTAATCAAATGAAAGGAGTAGCTATGTTTTGTTATCAATGCCAGGAAACAGCCAAGAACATTGCCTGTACCATAAGGGGGGTGTGTGGTAAGCTGGAGGAAACCGCGAATCTGCAAGACCTATTAATCTTCGTGCTCAAAGGCATGGCGGTTTATGGTGAGAAGCTCAGGGAAATCGGCGTCCCGGAGCGAAGCCAAGCCGGATTCATCGCCCAGGGATTATTTGCCACCATTACCAACGGTAACTGGGACAACACCCGTTTCACGGCGATGATCCAGGACGGCCTCAATCGGCGCGACCTCATGCGAGCCAGATTTCTGGACGCCTACCAGAAGAAGACCGGTCACGCATTTGACGAACCTCTGCCCGAGGCCGCCACTTGGACCGGCGAGTCGGGCACGTTTCCAGAAAAGGCCAAGACCATCGGCGTTTTGGCCACTGAAAACGAAGACGTGCGTTCACTACGCGAATTGCTGACTATCGGCCTGAAAGGCATCGCCGCGTATGCCGATCATGCCGCTGTCATGGGGTATGAGAAAGACGAAATCAATGATTTCATAATGGAGGCCCTGGCCTCCACCACCAAAGATCTGACCACAGACGAGATGGTCGGGCTGGTCATGAAGGCAGGAAAAGTAGCTGTAGAGACCATGGCCCTTCTCGATGAGGCGCATACAACAACGTACGGTAATCCGGAGATGACCGAGGTGAACATTGGTGTGAGAAAGAATCCGGGCATCCTGATCTCTGGTCATGATTTGAAGGACATGGAGGAGTTGCTTCAGCAGACGGAGGGTACCGGGATTGACGTTTACACTCACGGCGAAATGCTGCCGGCCAATTACTATCCGGCCTTCAAGAAATACCCACATTTTGTGGGCAACTACGGCAGTTCCTGGTGGCAGCAAAACCAGGAGTTTGAATCCTTCAATGGACCCATTCTCTTGACGACGAACTGCTTGGTTCCCTTGAAGAAGGACAATACCTATCGAGATCGCCTGTTTACCACTGGAGTCGTTGGTTACGAAGGGGCTGTACACATTCCCGACCGGCCTGAGGGCGGCACCAAGGACTTTTCGGCGCTGATTGAGAAGGCGAAAGGTTGTTCTCCCCCCATTGAGATCGAAACCGGTACCATCGTCGGAGGTTTCGCTCATCACCAGGTACTCGCGATGTCCGATAAAGTGGTCGATGCCGTGAAGTCGGGGGCCATTAAACGTTTCGTAGTGATGGCAGGCTGTGACGGCCGACAGAAAACACGCAACTACTACACCGAGGTGGCCGAAAACCTTCCCAAAGATACCGTGATCCTCACGGCAGGGTGCGCCAAGTACCGGTACAACAAACTGAATCTGGGCGACATCGATGGCATTCCGCGGGTACTGGACGCCGGTCAATGCAATGACAGTTACTCCTTGGCCGTAATCGCCCTGAAGCTCAAGGAGGTCTTCGGTTTGGACGACATCAACGACCTACCGGTGTCCTACGACATTGCGTGGTACGAACAAAAGGCGGTGGCTGTGCTCCTCGCCCTCCTGTCTCTCGGTGTCAAGGGTATCCGCCTGGGGCCGACGCTGCCGGCCTTTCTGTCCCCTAACGTGGCCAATGTGCTGGTGGACAAATTCAACATCAAGCCCATTGGCACCGTCCAAGAGGACATCGCGGCCATGATGGCCGGCGCATAGCCTCGCTTAGACTGACTGACGGCAGGATCAGGTGACGCTCCCGAGGGTGTATCTCGGGAGCGTCATGGGTCGGTAGAATGGTCTATGAAAACGCTGAATGTAAAGGCTGCATCACCGATAGAAAATTCGCACGGTGTGAAGGATCTGGGGTATGGAGCCAGTAGCACTTGCCAACTCACGACTGGGTATTTTTAGGATCGGTCGGAGCGAGTAAGTGCTGATCGACTTCCCGGCGGAGTAAGGGGACGAGAGTCGTCAAGGATTCCGGCCATTTATTTTGGGGTAGATGCTCCAAGCGATCCAGTTGCGCAGAGGCTTCGTCGTAGCGTTCCAGACTCAGCAGCGCACGTGCCGCACGATACCGGCTTTCCGCTTCGGCGGAGATTTCTTCCGCCCGTTGTTGTTCATCCGCGGCCCGGACCAGGGCGTCGGTTACGTCTATGGGACGGTTGGCTAAACTCCATAACCCGGCCTCGCGAAGAAACACGTTAGCGGATTCCGACGGGCGCCCTCGCCTCGATAGAATCGTGCCTTCGATCCGTTTGGCCCGTGCTCGAACTGCGGGGGGCGATTCCGGCGCTAATTGTTGAATCGTGTTTTGCAGGTTCTCCTCGGCCAGGTCGATTTTGTCCGACCGTAAATAGGCTTCCGCTCGGAGTAGTTGAAAACGCAAGCGCATGCCGGATTCGGCTTCGTCTTCTGTGGCCCTTATCGCCTTGCCGCAAAGGGTCAACACCCGGTCTGTTTTGCCTTGCTGCAATAATGCGTACCCAAGCAGCAATTGCGATTCGTCAGCCGGAAGACCGACGGCGCGGGCGGCGTGGATCGCTTCTTCGAAAGCCGCAGCGGCGCCGGGGGCATCGCCGCTTTCAAGCCGGCAGGCGCCGAGATTGTAGGCGAGCCGTGCGATGGCGGTATCGTCATCCAACGCCCGCGCGCGGCCCAGGGCGGCCTCGTACAACGGCGCCGCCTGCGCGGGACGCTGCATATCGAACAGGGTTCGAGCCTGCTGAGCCAGACGGCCCATTTGCTCGTCGGTTGACGTTAACACGGGGGGCTCTTTTGGTGAGGCGCAGCCGGAGGCGAAGATCAATCCCAGCACCAGGCACGAAAGAGTAATTTCCTTAAAACGGAATCGAGCGGAAGTGGACTTCATCGGGATACCTCCTGTAAACCGCCGACGTGCACGGCGTCGAGCGGCACCGCTTCCAACGGCTTGTCTTGCTGCATATAGCGACGGAGGAGCCAGTGCTGTTGAAGCCCCTCAATGAGTTTCTCCGATTCGTGCAGGGTGGTTTGCGCTTTCAGCACAACGCCCGGCACGTCACGCAATTCGCCACGAACCGTCTCGGCGGCTTCAGGCAAGACCGCCGTGGCTTTTTTAATGTCCTCGAGGATGGCCTGCGAATCCTGAATCACCTTGCTCAACTGGCCAACGGCCTCGTCCATTTTCACAAGAAGCGATTCCACCTCATTGGCGATAGCGGGATCTTTCAGCAATTTACCCGCCGTGCCCTCGCCTTTTTCCAGACCCACAAGCAGGGAGTCCACGTGGGATACCGTGCCGCTGACTTGGACAAGCATCTGCTGAAGACGGCCGTCAGGATCTCGCATGTCCTCGGCGAGGAGACGATATTGCTCCAGCGTCTTCTGGAGCTCAGCAATCGCCGGCAGCGTGGCATGCTGTACCTGCTCCACGACATTCTGCACGATCTCCAGTAATTCGGTATCCTTGCGGCAGGTAATGGTGGTTTCACTCGTTTGATTAATCGGCGGGCCTTTGCCCACCGTAATATCGACAAAGGCATCGCCCGCTACCCCGAATTTGCGCTTGATGATCGCTTCGGAATCGGTCCGAATGAAACGCACGAAATCACCCTGAATTTTGAATACCGCTTGCAATTGGTCGTTTTCCGTGACTTCGATCCGATCGACGGTGCCCACAGCGGTGCCGAGAATATTGATCTCGGCGCCTTTCTGCAATCCGAAGGTGCCTTCCGGCGGAAAGACGATGCGCAATTCGTACACCGGCTCGAACCAGCGTTGAGCGCGACCCGCGAACAGCACGCCGACGACGAGCAACGCCACGATCACAATCACGAAGACACCGGTTAGTTCATTGACGTAACGGAATTTGAATGGTTTACTCACAGGACTTTTCCTTTGTCGTTTCCAGTATCGTGTTCTCTTCGGGCCGCCACGTCAGATTGGAGCCGGTCAGTTCGGCCTGGTGCACGGCGCCGGATTGATCCGTCAAATCCAGATCCCTTCGGGCGGTAATCCATATCACCGACGTGCCCCGCGTGCGCGCCCCCTCTACAGTCTCGACTAAACGTGTATGATCGATCTCATTGACGGTGTCGTCCGGATAGTCCAGCAATAACAACGCGGGCGTACCCATCAGCGCACGCACCCACTGCGCCTTTCGGCGTATCGCTTCCGGCGTCCAGGCCGGTCGGGTGTGAGGCAGATCGTCGAGTCCGAATGACCGGGCGAGGATCAATGCCTCTTCACGCAATTCTGCTTCGGAGCGGCGGGTATGATGCTGTTGAGACAGTAAAATATTTTCATCAATGTCGAGGTTCCCAACCCAGGCCGGATCGGGCCATATGCGACCAATGCGTCCCCGGTCTCGCACGACCTGATCGTTGCTTCGCTCGTCCCAGCTTCGACCGAGAAAACGCACCGTGCCGGCGTCCGGAAGTTCCAGGCCGCAGCACAGATCGGCCAGCGGCGTCGAGAGCCCGGTGCGCGGAACGACTACAACGGCCGCTTCCCCCTTTGCCAAAAACAGGGTAGCGTCATCCAGACCGATTTCATACCGCTCGCCCGCCGAGATAGTAACGTCTGTTAGCTCGATCACGCTCTCCCGTTCCATTGACATCGTTTCCGCTTCCATTCTTTCCTTCACCGCGTCATTGCCTCATAAATAAGTAAGCACCGATACCAGGACTAAAACGGTGAACATCGCTGCGACCGAACGTATAACGCCTCGCGTCGCGGCCTGAGGCACTTCGGTCATCGCACCGCGGACACTCAGCCCTTCAATGCAACAGATGGTCCCGGTCAGCATACCGGGAATAAACGTTTTGGCCAGAACGTTCAAGACGTCCGGCAGCCGGATCGCAGAAAATACGGAATCCACGAAGACCGACGGCGCGCCCACGTTCAATCCGAGCAGCAACCCTCCCATGTATCCACTGGCGAAAGACAGCACAATGAAGAGGATGGTCAAACAAAAAACCGACACCGCGACGCCGATGACGCGGGGCATGACCAGGTAGATTAAGGGATCGAGTCCCATTCCGTCCAGCAGCCGGATTTCTCCCGCGACGCGCATGGTGGAAAGTTCGGAAGATATCGCCGTGCCGCTGCGCCCGATGACGAGAAAATTGACGAGCAGCGGGCCGGCTTCCCGAATGATGACGGCCACAAGCAGCGGGCCGATCAGGGAAGACTGGCCGAACCTGGAAAACCAAACCTGCGTCTGCAACACCACGGACAATCCCACTAACAGCGCAATGACGCCCACGAAGCGCACGGCATCCAGGCCGGTAAAAAGGATTTGCCGCGCCAGCACGTTGCGGATGGGCCGCGACCAGTACGTCATGCGGCATGCCGCCGCCATAACGGTCGCCGCCACCGCAACCACGTGGCGTTGGCGTCGAAATGCATTGATTGTTTGTTCGCCTATGGTCCCCACAAAGGACATGTTCAAGCCTCTATTCTATAGCCTGCCTCACCTTTGCCGTGTAATACCAACCTAAAGTTCATCCTGATTAACAGGCATTCTAATTCTACAACGATCAGATTGATTATAACTCCAGGTCTGAAACAGATCAACGGGGAAGATAACCTAAACATTGTTGCCCCAACCAGTAGCATACATAATCTTAAAACGCATTGCACATAATGAATATTCAAAATGCAATCCTAATACGCTCTTAATACATACAAGAGGTTGACAAAAGAACACAAGGCAAGTACAGTCCTATGGATACATACTGTATGAGATGTCATGTACTCATTCTGACCGATTTGTGTTGTCATCCCTGCGAAAGCAGGGATCCAGGAACGTAACGAATTAAATGGGTTCCCGCTTTCGCGGGAATGACAAATCGCTTTATATAGTTCATTGAAGGACTTAATCCACTCTTCAATTCCAAAACAGTCCGTTTAAGTAATATAGTTTTTTAGATGCAGGCAGATAAAGGAACTCAGATATGGGTGAAAAAGAAAAAGGAAAAAAGGAGCAAAAGAAAAAGCCTCAAATGAGTCTAAAGGAAAAACGAAAAGCCAAAAGAGAAAAGAAAAAATAGTCTATCACATAAATGAAACTCATCATGCCCGGTAAGTCCAGCAAGACCTTCTTCACTCTCCTGGCCCTCTGCACGAGTCTTTTTGCCGCCGAACCATCCGGCCGGAACCCATATGCGCTCAAACTCACTCCGCGCGGCAACGGTCAATATATTTTCGGTAAGTATCTCACTTGGCAAAAGAGGCTCAGCGAAAGCCCGCCGGACTATACCCCGTCACAACCCCTCAAAGCGTTCCGGGACCTATGGGCCATCAGCCTCCTTGCCGTCCATGACGGCCCTTTGCGCGGCCTGATTGTCCAGTTGGGCGCATGGCAGGACACCGCCTTTTTCATTCACACGCCCCATCGTGACGGCCGATATTTCACCTTTCTCGCCAAAGCCACGTCGATCTCCGCCGTGATGGGCCTCGGCGATCAGGCCTGGCCGTATATCTGCGACTGGGACGACGACGGCGACTGGGATATGCTCATCGGCGGCGGCATCGGCTGGCCGCGAATCCTGGTCAATCACGGCACCCACTCCAGACCCGCCTTTGCCGAAGCGCAAAACATCCTTTCCCAGGGCCGGCCCATACGCATCCGGATGAGCCAGGTCTTCCCCGGCTGCGAAGACTACAAACACGATATGGGATACACCTATCCCAAGTTCATCGACTGGGACGGCGACGGCCGGAAAGACCTGATGCTACCCAACATTACCAACCGCATCTTCTGGTATAAAAACATCGGAACGAAAAAGACGCCCAAATTTGGTCCGCGGCGGCAAATCCTCCCTGACGGCTACACTGAAACAGACGAGACCTTGGCCGTCACGGGACAATATCTTATGGCGAACTGGGAAGGCGAACCGCAAGCAGATCAACCATTCTGGTGGCGCACCGGTGCCGGTTTCGCCGATTTCAACAACGACGGCCTGATGGACATGATCACGCTTGACGGCTTCTCACGCGAGCTACAGCTATTTCGTCAATATCAGGATGACACAGGCCGCTTACGATTAAAGGAAGGGCGTGAATTGAAACTCACCGACGGCCGGGTTATCAGTGAAAAGGTCGTGGATCGCAGGAAGAAACACTGGACCGAATCGTTCCAGTGCTGCGACTGGGACAATGACGGGCTGATCGATATCATGTATTCCCTGGCGGGCGGTCATGGCAATATGCAGGACGGCGGCTCCATCTATTTGTTGCGAAACACGGGAACGAAGAAAGACCCCGTGTTCGACAAACCGCGCACCATGAGCTGCTTTGGTTCACCGATCATGATCACGTCACACGGTCCGCATCCCGGCGTCGGCGACATCAATGGCGACGGTAAGCCCGATATTTTAACGTGCCACGAAGATAGCATCTACGCCTTCTTCAGCCATATCGCCCTGGAAATGCCGAATCGTCCCCGATACCGACTCAGTCAGCTTATAAACAAATAATCCTTTATAAAAGAAAGAACATCATGACACATTCTTCCTTAACAATACGACTACGACAATCTTCCATTTCGTTTTCTATTCTTATGTTCTGCTTGGTCTCCATGGCTTTCGGTCAAGAGGATTCCCGGTATCTGATCGAGACCGGCTCCGTCCCCAAAGAGAGCGGCTTCAAAATGAAAGACTGGTTCGTCTGGTGTGGTTCCGCGATTCAAGTGGACGGCGTCTATCATCTCTTCGCCTCCCGCTGGCCCAGGAGCACTCAATTTCCCAAGGGGTACATGACGCATTCCGAAATTGTCCGCGCGACCGCAGACAATCCCCTCGGACCCTATACCTTCAAGGAAGTGGTCCTCGGTAAACGCGATCCCAACTACTGGGACGCCATTATGACGCACAACCCCTCCATTTACAAAACCGGCGATACGTACGTCCTTTACTACAACGCCCGCGGCAACGCGCCTTATCGTCAAATCGGTTACGCCACCGCGAAGCATATCACCGGCCCGTGGACTCGAAACGATCACCCCATTGATTTTGGCCGCGATGCGAATAATCCCGCCGCGTTCTTCGAACCGGACGGCAGTGTTAAACTCATGTGGCGCGACCGCACGCTCGGCATCTACCTGGCGACCGCCCCCTCTTACAAAGGTCCCTATACAATCGTGAATGACAACGTCTGGCCTCATTGTAAATTAGAGGATTTCTACCTCTTCAAATTGGACGGCCACTATCACATGATCTGTGAAGATAATGCCGGCGGAGTCAGCGGACACCATCGCTGGGGCGTCCATTTTACCTCGGACGACGGCATCCACGATTGGCATCCAGCTCACCCCATTGTCTTCTACACCCACTCCATCACGTGGCCGGACAACATCGGCATCCATTGCCAGAGAAGAGAACGTCCTCAACTCCTGATAGACGAAAATGGAAATATCACCCATCTCTTCACCAGCGTTCTTTTCCAGGGAGAAACATGGAATCAACCCGTCCCTATTTCTTTCACCAAGAAATCAAGGTAACTCATTCCTGTTGCGAAAAGTAGAAAACTCAGATGTCACCCTCCACGGGACGCCTTACGGTGCTGCGAAGGCAGGGGTCCAGGGCGTGAAAAGTGGATTCCCGCCCATTCGGCTACGCTCAGGGCAGGCTCTTCGCGGGAATGACAAATCGTGTTTCCGCAACAGGAACTAACAATCGCATTGAATCGTCATCGAAGCAGATATTGACAATAAAATCGTCGATTTCTGTAGCACGATATGTTTAAAATGAATACAAATTAGACTACATAATAAACATCGAGCATCATTGCCAAATTCCTGAAAGGAACAACGATGCCGGAAGATTTGAATCGCAGGTCATTTTTAAAGCAATCCGTAACCGTATCGGCGGGAGTCGCCTCAAGTATGAATTTGGGCAGCGCCCAGGCAAAAGAAACTCCCATCGCGCCGATGTCGCAGGACAATATTAAAGGATTGCCCCTGGCGAAGATAGGCCACGTGAAGATCAGCCGCTTGATTTGCGGCGGCAATCAGATTAACGGCTACGCCTATGACCGGAACCTGATCTTCGTGAAAGGCTTGATGGAAAACTATCTCACGGACGAAAAAGTCATGGAGATCCTCGAACTGGCGGAAGAAACGGGGATCAATACCATTATCGGGAACGTAGGCTCCCGGCGCGGCGATGAGAATACGATCAGGCTTCTCAATAAATACTGGAAAAAGAAAGAAAAAGGAAATAATCTTCTATTAAGTGCGGAATTAGAACGGAATCTCAAATATTATCAACCCTAAATTGACTTCATGCTTGCCCGTATCCTTGCTTTTAAATATAATCCCCCGTGTTAAATTTTGACAAATGCTGGAAGGCAATGGAATGGCCGTTCCGCTCGCTCTCAAGTCCGGAGCCGGCGTCCAGCCAATAGGAGACTGATAATATGAACTATGAGGAATACCGTAAAACACTCGACAAGGTTTTTAAACGTGACGATATTCGGGGAAGCTGGGGTGAAGATTTATGCGGAAATGTCGCCTGGGATATAGGGCGTGCTTTTTACACCATACTGAATAAAGAGGGCGCACACATTGTTGTTGGTCGTGACATGCGGACCGGCTCACCGGAAATGGCTGATCAGCTTGTTAAGGGATTCCAGGCCGCAGGAGGCAAGGTGACGAACGTGCAGCTATGTGGCTCAGAAATGATCTATTTTGCCGCGGGCGAGGGAAAAGATCAATACGACGGCGGGGCCATGGTGACGGCCTCTCACAATCCGCCAAGTGACGCCGGCGTCAAATTCGTTAAACAGGGGGCGGAACCCCTGAGCTCAGAAGAACTTAAAAAGCTCAAAGACGAAACGGGGCATGTGTACCTGCTGAAACTGCAGGAAAAACTGAAGGACAAGAGCGAACAGGAAGTTTCAGATAATGAGTTCGATCGTGATTTTAGAAATAAGCTGATCGAGATGACAAACATTAAAGAAACCGCTCGTTCAGCATCCGATGTCAAAAATGTACTCATAGAAGCGGGCAATGGAATGGGAGGGTTTGTCTTTAAACGTGTCGATCGGGGATTGAAGGAAGAAAAAGTGCCCGTTGATTTCATTTACTCCAACGAAAAACCCGACGGCACATTCCCGGTTTGCACCCCCAATCCGTTACTTCCCGATTACCAAAGGATCCTCAAATATAACATACTCGATCATCAGGCCGATCTGGGTATCTGTTTCGACGGTGACGCGGATCGGGCGGGTTTTTCGAATAAGCGTGGTGAAGTTATCGACGCCTCCCTCGTCTCCATTGTCCTCTGCAAAACGCTCGCTCCTCTGCATCCTGAGCGTAATATCGTTATGGGAAATCTGAATACCAGCCTGCGTTTTACCGACTACATCGAAAAAGATAAAAAGTTGCAGTTCATATGGACACCGGTGGGGCACGCCAAGATTAAACAGCTTATGCGCAATCCGCCTGAAGATCTAAAATTCAAATCCGACAGCGTGCTGTTCGCATCCGAGCATTCCGGCCATTACTTCTACCCGGATTTCTTTTACGCAGATAGCGGAATGACCACGTCCCTGTTCATGATTAAAGCGCTCATTCAAAATGAACTGGATCAGGTGCTTAAAAACTGGCGAGAGGGGTACTTTCATTCGGGAGAAATAAACCAGAAGTTAGATTCGGACGAGCAAGCCATTAATGTCATTAAAGAGGTCGCGGAAAAGTACAACACAAAAGACCATCATTGGCGAGGAATTGTCAAAAAAGACGACGCCCATATCGTCAAACGGTTCGCCAAGCAAGAACAATACGAAAAACAACCCCTGGTCGCCCTCGATCTGCGCGTCGATGCGGTCTCCGGCGATTGGTGGTTCTCACTACGCAAATCCGGCAATGAGCCTCAGCTCAGGCTGAACGTCGAAGCCAGAAACGAGCAGACGATGACCGAGCGGCGCGACTCGCTCCTGGGCATGATGCGTAAGAAATAGCGGCAGTTCATCGACTAACATACCCCAAAAGAAATAAAAGGGTCAGCTTGAGCAAACAACAAAAGGAAATGAAGATGAGCTATCTCTTGACGATCCGCAACCTGGCATGTCTCGTACTCATGATGTTCGCGTGCATACCGGCCTGTTCCCACGCCCAAAATCAGTACGGCCAGGAAACACTGGAAGACGGACTACTCGATCCCTTCATCCGTTACCCGGCCATCCCCTCGCACATCATCGACCTGCGCGACCGCTGGGCGGCCGAAACGTTGAATTGGGTGGATGAAACCTTGCAAGCCCATCCGCCGCAAGTGGATCCCCCGACCATTCGCATCCAAGCGCTTGCGGCGATGGACGATCCTCTTCATCTGGGCGAAGCCCCCGTGCTGGACGTTATCGCTGACTTTTACCAGAAACGGGTCCAAAGGGGACTGGCGCATCTGCAATCGACTGAACGCCCCACTCAAGGCGCCAAAATCTGGAAGTTCTACAATTGTACTTTCGTCATAAAAACGGCCCATCATGCGTTTGCGTTCGATGTCAGTCACGGCTATCGCAAGGTCACGACGACCAAAGCCCAATTGCGGAATCTTGCTCAACAGATCGACGTGGCCTTCATCAGCCACGACCATCCCGACCACGCCGACGCGGCCTTCGCGCATGAAATGGCGGCCCTCGGCAAAAAAGTGGTCGTGCCGGACGTGATTTGGCCGAACTCGGATATCGAAAAATCACTCGTGCGCGTATCCGGCACCTATAAAGGCGAGGTCGAGGGCTTGTCATTTATCGCGTATCCGGGCAGTCAGGGCGCGTCGATTCCAAATCCAGTGTACCTGGTGCAGGCGGATGGCGTGAGCTTCATGCATATGGGGGATCAGAGCCGGAGTAGTGACTATAACAACTGGATCAAGGGAATCGGGAAGAAACACGACGTGGACGTCCTGTTTATCAATTGCCGGGATAGCGGTATGGGCCGGAAAATAACCGCGATCGACCCCAAACTGATTATCCCGGGCCACGAAAATGAAATTCGGCATATTGTTGACGGGCGACAGGGTATTGTACGAACACTCAGCAATCTGAAAGATATTAAGGTTCCCGTCGTCCTGATGAGCTGGGGCGAATATTTTCAGTACGTTAAATGACGTCGTTCATTGTCAGCATGGTCAAAAAATATTCTTTTGACCATCATTCAATGGTGATCACCACCCGCTGGTAACGGGTCAGGGGCGGTGAACCATCGTCGGCCACTTCGCAAATGAAGTGCGCGGTCTGGCTGGATTTGGCAT
This sequence comes from Sedimentisphaerales bacterium, assembly GCA_016934255.1. Classification (GTDB taxonomy): domain Bacteria; phylum Planctomycetota; class Phycisphaerae; order Sedimentisphaerales; family Anaerobacaceae; genus JAFGTG01. The sequence continues at coordinate 10,424 of JAFGTG010000143.1, read as the reverse complement.
CAGAAGGCAACGTGACCGAGGCACTTTTCGAAGTAGCGTTTTTAATGGCGATTTTCCCTTTGTATGTTCCCGCCTCTTGATATTGCCACCACCGGTACGATAGGGCATCGCCGTCGGGATCGTCGGCGTGGGCGATCAGGTTTAAAGTAGCGCCGGGCGCCGCCGCCAAGTCGGCGCTGTGTTCCAGAGCGACCTTCGGCGGATGGTTAGCTTGGCTCGGAGATTTGACGCACCAATCGGCGCGGGCGGCCCAGTCATTCTGGAACGCAATCGACCAGCGCCACATGGGTCGGTAATATTGCTGCATCACTATTTTATCCGCGGGATCTTTTGACGCCCTGAGCTTTCGACCCAGGGTGACCTTGGAATACCACCGACCTTCCGGGTAAGTGAAACGATCACCAACGATGGGATCGAGCCAGGTGTTGTTCCGCACGCGCACGTATCGCCCGCCCCAGCCGCCCCAGCCGGGATTTTCCATATTCCGCAGGCCGGTGCCGATGCAATGCATAAACGACGGAGAATCCCCCTCAGACCGGAAGTCGCCGTTCTCTTTGGCTCGATACAGGGAACAGAGGGGACCATGGTTGTTCAAAATGTTTTCTTTCATCCAGCTTGCCCGGTAGTATTGATTTTCTTTTTCGGGAATGATTTCATGCCATTGGTAGGCGATGGCGTCAAACTGATCCGAAATGATCGAGAGGATGTTATACCTTTCCCAGTGGGGGCGGATATATTTCTGGTACGAATCGTCCTGCTCCCAGATAAGGAAAAGGCGAATTTTCTTAGCCACCGATGCCACTTTCTCCGGATGGCGTTCTTCGATCGTTTTCAGCGCCCGGGCAATCGTATTCGGACCGCCCCAGGCCTGGAGCCATACCGGCCGGTCGTCCGTCTCATCAAGGAGCACTTGAACGATAAGTTCCGAGCCGGGCGTTACCTTGTCCATCTCCCCTTCGGCGTCCACATTGCCGAGAACATGGCGATCTCTCAGATATTGAGGCGTCGGATATTCGGGATCGTGTTTGACCAGGTTGGGGTAAACTTTCTCATAGGCGTCCAGGTACGGTTCGATCCAGTCGTCACCGGCCCAGCGGTGCCCGCGCCAATGGTATTGCGAGCTGGACGTAATAATGCCTTCAATATCCCATTCATTGGCATACAGGAGAAACCGAACCATGGAACATTGGTCATCAATCTCGCCGTCGGTGGTGGCAATGACGCGCGGTTTGTCGGTAGTCGCCGCATAAACAGAATCTGCAAAGCCGATCCCAATCACGGCAACAATAAGGATCGATACGAAATACGAACTGATACGCGGATTATCCATACTTCCATCCCTTTCGTTTAACGGCCATTGTATTGGACTATTCCTGAGCCATACCCCCGTCTGCGTCAGGTTAGGTACAAAAACCATACCGATGTATAAGCAATCAGCACTCTTTCCGCAAGAGAATAACAGGATGAAACGAAGGCCGACTACCAGTATTATCGAACTTTGCCACCAATCGAAATGAGATGTGAGTATGTTCGTAAATACATTCTGCCCCCGGCTATGGCGGGTGTCGCCTGGCTCGGTTCTCCCAAGGGATAAATGCCAATCAACTCATACGTCGGTGCCGCTTTGATGACGAGGACCTCCCCGGCCCGGTTGATACAATAGATCAAACCATTCACCCATACGGGTGAGCCGTAGAACCTGCCGCCCGGCCTTTCGCTCCAGAGTTCTTCCCCGGTATCGAGCTTCAGGCAGGAAACGTCTCCCCGGTCGTGAAACGTAAAGAGTAAGCCGTCTTTCGCCAGGGGCGTCGGGACGTACGGGGCGAGCTTCCCTTTGCACGTATAGACGATGCCGGCCTGTTCGGGATGGTCCGCCGAGCCGGGCCGAACCGCCGTCAACTGCAAACCGCCCCCGCCTTTGCCGCATGTGCCGATGATCAAATTCTCCCCAATCACCGGCGAGCTAACCACGCGGGCCGGCAGCGCCGAAGCGACCTGCCAAATCACGTGCCCATTCCGCGGATCGATAGCGGTAACGCCGTGCGACCAGCTCGTAAAAATCAACTGAGGTGCGCCGTCTTCTGGCGTATAAACACACGGCGTTGAATAGGATATTTCCGTGCTGTCCCGGTTGATCGTCCAGCGGGTTTGCCCCGTCGTGCGGTCGAGGGCGATCCAGGTGCTCTGGTGATCCCGGCCATGGGCGCCGCCGCCCCAATGCTCGTGGGCAAACGCGACGAGGTCCTCGAAAAGTACCGGTGAAGGCCCCGGACCGAACCGGGAATAGACGCCGGGGAAATTACGCCGCCATATCTCTCGACCATCATGATCCAGCGCGGATAGAATCACCTCTTCTTCGGTCTGCCATAAGACGTACACACAATTCACATCGACAACGGGCGTCGTCACGGCAAGACAGTTATCCCGATGATGGCGATAGGCGGTGAGTTCGTATCGCTTGCTCCATAACAGATGTCCGTCGAAAACATCGAGAGCCAAAAGCATACCGCCCGACGACTCGGAATCCTCACAGGTTAAAAACACCTTGTCTTTCCAAACCACAGGAGAACCGTGTCCCCCGCCCGGCAGTTTCACCTTCCAGTTATAATCGTCCTGCGTCCATTTGACCGGGATCGTTTTGGCGTCGCTGATCCCCTGCCCGTTCGGCCCGCGAAACCGGGTCCAGCCCTTGGAGTCAAGTTCCTGTCCCTGCACTGAACAGACCAACAATAATCCTAAACATAAGGGGAGATTGAACACCCTCACTCCATCGATCATTGCCCTTCTTACTGAAAACACTCATAATCTCCTATTCATCGTAGGTCATGAAACCCATAGTGTTATAGGGTTTCCGGTGAATACTTTAAGTCATGGTACGGTTGAAAATCAATTTTGTTCCGAAAGAACAGATGCACTTCTCCGGAATAAAAATCTTGAAAAGTAACCTCAGATTGCGACAATTTGCAGGAGACGACAACATGATATGCAAATTCAAAACAAAATAAAAAAGGGATGAGTATGTTAATTCCTACAGAAACTTTGAAACCAAAGCAAATCTCCCGCCGAAGCTTCACCGCCTATCTGTCCGGCCTCGGGATCACCTCAACTGTGCTGACGAGCAGCCTCTGGGCAAAACTCCAGGAAAACGAAACGACGAAAATTACCAAAGACATGCTCCGTGAGGCCGAGCGGTTAGCCGGGCTGGAATTTTCTGATCGCGAGCGCGAACTGATGCTCGACGGACTCAACAATTATCTGAAAACATATCAAGCACTCAGGCAAGTGTCCCTCAGTAACGATGTTGCGCCGGCCCTTCAATTCAATCCCATCCCTCCTGGAATGGTATTCGACAAACAGCAACGCCCAATGAAAATGAGTAAAGCGCGAGAGTTGCTAGTTCCTTCCGATCTTGAAGAGGTCGCCTTCTGGCCGGTCACCGACCTGGCGTGTCTGATTAAATCGCGCCAGGTTAGCTCCGTAGAATTGACAAAGATGTATCTGGATCGTCTCAAGAGATACGATCCGAAGCTTCATTGCGTAATAACACTCACTGAGGAATTGGCCGAAAAGCAAGCGAAGCGGGCGGATGAGGAGATAGCCTCCGGTTACTATCGAGGACCTTTGCACGGAATTCCGTGGGGGGCGAAGGACCTTCTGGCCGCCAAAGGATACAATACCACCTGGGGCGCGATGCCTTATAAGGACCAGGTGATTGATGTAGATGCCACCGTCGTCAAACGTCTGGAGGACGCCGGGGCGGTGCTCATTGCCAAACTGACGCTTGGGGCGCTGGCCTGGGGGGATGTCTGGTTCGGGGAGAAAACTCGAAATCCATGGAATCCGGAACAAGGTTCGAGCGGCTCCTCCGCCGGGCCGGGCGCCGCGACGGCCGCCGGTCTTGTCGGTTTCTCCATCGGATCGGAAACCTGGGGCTCGATAGTATCGCCCTCAACGGTCTGCGGTATCACGGGGCTTCGGCCCACGTTCGGGCGCGTCAGCCGGTACGGCGCGATGGCCCTGAGTTGGAGCATGGACAAGCTCGGGCCGATGTGTCGCACGGTGGAGGACTGCGCCATCGTTCTCAACGCGATCTACGGACCGGATGGCAAAGATGCCACCGTCCTGGATGTGCCTTTCAACTGGGACGCATTCTGCGATCTGAAAAGCTTGAAAATTGGTTATCTCAAAAGCGATTTCGAAAAAGATCGAAAAGACGAACAATGGAAAGCCAACGACGAAGCTACGCTGGATGAGCTGCGCCGTTTAGGTCTGAATCTCGTTCCCATCGAGTTGCCGGACATTCCCATGAAGCCGATGAGCATCATTCTCAACGTCGAAGCCGCGGCGGCGTTCGACGACCTCACCCGAAATAATCGCGACGATCTGATGGTTCGACAAATCCAGAACGCCTGGCCCAACCGTTTTCGCGAGGCCCGAACGGTCCCGGCGGTCGAATACCTCCAGGCTAACCGCCTGCGCACGCTCGTGATAAAAGCGATGCAGGAAATGATGTCCGACATCGACGTTTACATCAGCCCTTCCTGGGAAGGTCTGAATTCACTTTTAACTAATATGACCGGCCACCCCGCCGTCGTTGTGCCCAACGGATGGCGGAAAGAAAAGACACCCAGCAGTATCACCTTCATCGGTCAACTCTATAACGAAGAGAAGGCCCTGGCCGTCGCCAAAGCATACCAAGACTTTACTTCGTTCCATTTGAAGTATCCGGTTCTTTAGATTTGGTTGTAAAGATTGATAGCAAATCAGGCGATAGTGCGGTACTTTACAGTTAATTTATTCATTTGCTCCGTGCTTGCGCAGTAGTTCAACAATTTCAGTGTAGCCATTTTTCTGAGCCGATTGCAACGGTGTGTGGCCAAATTTTTTGTCTATTACATTGACATCAGCACCATTGGCTATAAGTATTTGCACTACACGTATTTTGCCATCCCGTGTTGCAGAATACAGCGGCATTACACCCGGTAGCTCTTTACCCAATGTTGCAGAATGCAGTGGCGTTTCACCCCATCCGGTTTTAGCATTTACATCACTGCCCTTTGAGATTAGCATTTCTACTATCTCCACGAGACCATTTCTAGCCGCTGGGTGCAAGGGAATATAACCTAAGTCGTCCCTTGCGTTGACATCCGCACCTTTGGCAATGAGAAGTTCGGCAACGTCGATGTGTCCCACCCAGGCTGCACTTGTCAATGCACTGGAACGTCGCATTCCTCTTGCGTTGACATCGGCACCTTTGGCTATGAGCAGCTCAACCACATTCTTCCAACCGACATCTCCGGCATAAAACAGTGGCGTTTCACCGCCACGCTTGTCTTTTGCGTTGACATCAGCGCCTTTAGAGAGAAGAAATTCGACGACATGCATTTGTCCTGCGCTGGCAGCATAGAACAGCGGTGTGTGACCGGCTGTGTCGCGCACATCCACTTTTGTGCCTTTGACCAGACTGCTTCTAACCTTATCAATATCCCCCCTGTGAGCGGCAAGATGTGACGCAGAAATCTTCGCTCCTTTACTGACGAGCAATTCAACCATTAGACGTCCACCGCCTTCGCTGAGAAGCGCTCGTGATATAGGTGTCAGGCCGTACTTGGTCTTAGCATTAACATCCGCACCCTTTGAAATCAACAGATTAGCCGTCTTAATATCACCCTTCAGAGCTGCAACATGTAACGGTGTATTCGCGTTTCTAGCCATTGCGTTGACATCTGCACCATTTTGAATCAACAGATTAGCAGTCTCAAACTTACCGTTCATAATTGCAATATGTAGCGGTGTTGCCCCATTTCCATACTTTGCGTTGACATCTGCACCATTTCGAATCAGAAATTTGACCTGTTCGAGGTCGCCGTTCGCTGCAGCTTCGTGGAGGGATTGAGTGGCTTCGGCAGTATCTCCTCCAGCGGAGGAATCGTCTTTCGCCCCGTGCTCGCGCAGGATTGTGACGAGTTCCGTGTACCCTTTCTCTTTCGCCAAAGACATGGGAGTCTTACCGTCTCCGGTTTTGGCGTTCACATCAACACCCTTGCTGATAAGCAGTTCGGCTATAGCCTTATGACCGTTCCTTGCTGCTTCATGCAAAGGTGTTTTGCCACGCTCATTCTCCTTTACGTTGGGATTTGCTCCTTTGTCAAGAAGCACCCGGACTATCTCCGTGTAGCCTTTATTCACTGCGATATGCAGGGGTGTCTGGCCCCACGTGCCCTTTGCATTAACATCAGCGTCTCTGGCGATCAAGAGTTCGATCACAATCAAGAGTTTGGCCAAATCTGTGGGCCAGCCATATAGTGCAAGGTGCAGGGGCATCAAATTACGTTCGTCCTTTACGTTTACATCGGCGCCCCTGGCGACAAGCAGTTCTGCCACATCGCTGTGGCCCTGCCAGATCGCAAAGTATAGCGGCGTCCAGCCACCGTGCTTCCAGTCGTCAAACGTGGCCTTTTCATTGACATCAGCGCCTCTGGTGATAAGCAGTTCTGCGATATCCTTGTGACCTTTCCCGGCTGCTACGTGGAGGGCAGACACCCCCCCTTCGCCTTTAGCATTCCCCCCCTCGCCTTTAGCATTGACATCAGCTTCTTTGGCAAGCAGATCCTCTACTGCCTGTAAGTCTCCCGATGCGACAGCCGCGTGGAGCGGAGCCCATTGAGCTGCTATTGTGTCTCCTGTTCCGGCGATGAGAGCGTCCACCATAGCCCGGTTACCGCCCCAAACAGCCTCATGTAGTGGGGTCCATGGAAAATTTTGTGTCTTGAGATGAATATTGCCTCCATGTGATGCGAGGAGCGCAGCGATGTCACCACCGTCCCAGCACCAAACGGCCCACTGGAGGGGGGTCGCCCTGCCGCCCTCAGCGTTCGGATTGGCCCCCTTTACGAGAAGCCATTCAATCATGGCCTTGTGATATTCGCGTATGGCCCAGTGCAGAGGAGTTTGTTTCCCAGGTGGGCCATTGACATCGGCTCCTTTGGCAAGCAACAGTTCCGCCACTTCCCGGTGGTTGCCCGCTGCTGCGTGGTGGAGGGCAGTATATCCCTCTTGCGTTTGGGAGCGTACGTCTAAGCCATTTCTCAGGAGTACCTCTACAATTTCTGTGTGGCCTGCTGCCGCTGCAGCATGCAACAAGGTCAGGCCCTGCTCAAACATCTCTTGTGCTTTACCGTTTTCGATGAGGCTTTGCACGCGTTCAAGGTCGCCTTTGTATGCAGACATTAAGTCGGTAGAAACGGTTGCTCCATGGACAACCATCAGATCGAACATATCGATATTCCCAAGTTCAAAGGCAATCATGGCTGGTGTCATCCCTTTCTTATCTCTGGCATTGACGTCAGAACCCGCAGAGACCAACAGCTTGACGCGTGATAAGTCCCAACCCCGAACGAGGTGGTGCAACGGGATCTGCCCCCTGGGGTCTCGGGCATTGGGATTGGCGCCGGCCTCAAGCAGCAGTCTGATCACCTTATAGTTATTACCGTACGCGCGTACAGCAGCATGCAAAGGAGTGTACCCCTTGCTGTTCTTGGCCTCCAGGTCGGCCCCTTGGGCAATGGCTAACCTCATGCGCCCGACAGTGTTGGGTCGGACAGTCCGATTGTCGGGGATGGCCCGGAAGAGTGCAGCCGTGGCTGCGGCCTTGTCTTTTGCTGTCGGCGCAGGAGACGGGGCGGCTGTGGTTTTCTCTTGTGCCTCAGCGGTTAACACAAGCGCAGTTGGCACAGTCAACAAAGCCAATAGCAGTACGATTAACACAGCTATTAAACTTGGGCGTTTGTAGAATTTTTTTCCTGGTCTCATCATGGTTCTTATCCTTTCCTCAATGTCTTTGACAGAGCCTACAATAGCTAACGACGGGACGGGCTGAGCCGATCGACGTTCTGCGGCCAAGGCCTCCACAACAGCACTGGTGTAATGCTCCGGCTGTGTTTTGAGCTGAACGACGGCCCTCTCATCACAACATTTCTCCCGTTCTTGCCGGATTCTTCTATTCATCCACCAAACAAAAGGGTGGAACCAGTAGATCGCTTGAGCCGCCACTTGGAGTACGTTCATAGCAGCATCGAAACGGGCGACGTGACTCAGTTCATGGGCCAAGATCGTCCGGCCGCGTTCCGGACCATCCAAGTCCAGAAAGTCCACTGGCAGATAGACGCTTCCCCGAACGAAGCCCCAAACAAACGGTTGTCCAATATCCTGCGTCAGCCAGATTCTGGGCAGCTTCCTGAGCTTTAGGCTCTCGAGCGACTCCTGCAAGATCTGCCTCAGATGAGTCGGAAGCGGCGACCTTCGGTTCCGTAGCCACAAGGTGTATCGAACGGCTCTGACGCCAATCCACACAAGGAACATGAATGCTCCCAGGACCCACACAAGTACGGCCGTCTCTTTGATGCCTGGCAACGCGAGTTTGGATTCCTGCGGGTTAGCGACCGCCTCGATTCTTATGGGCTCAGCTGCCCTGACAGCCACATCCATAACCGGCACCTCCGGCATTGCGGGAGGTGGCATCCGTTCGACAAGTGGTCTATCAGGTAAAACGGGTATCGGAACGGAATAGATTGGCGGTACGATGCATTTCGCCAGGACGATCAGCCATAACAGATAACGAATGTGGGCACTCCTGTTTCGCAGGGCGAAGGTTATCAGGGCCACAATCGCCGCCAGCAGTGCGATCTGCCAGCTTTGAGCCAGCAGATATCTGGCTAATGAATTTACGTACGCATCCATAGCAATCACTCCACTGACAGTTTTACACTATTTCTTCTTCGCCAAATCCCTTAGCCTTTCGATCTCCTCATCGCTTATCTCGCTGTGTAAAGCAAGATGCTGCATTAAAGGCACCGGATTGCCGCCAAATAACCTCTGTACGAGGTCACTAATCGTTCTGTTGATAACGTCTTCCTTTTTCACGGCAGGCGTATAGACAAACGCCTTGCCGCGCAGCCGGTGTTTGAGATAGCCCTTCTCCTCGAGCCGTCGCAGCAGCGTGGCGACCGTGACGTAAGTCACTTTTCGTTTGGCTGGTAACGCTTCGTACACTTTCTGAACGGTGGCTTCCTTCGCGTCCCAGACTAAGCGCAGGACTTCCGTTTCGGAAGGACTCATGGCGGGTCGTTTGCGTCGGGTCATATTCGTTCTCCTATGACATATGTCATATCTAATATATGACATTTGTCATAATCATCAATAAAAAAATCGAAAAAAATGACATTTTTTTCCTATTCCCCCATTATTTTCACAGAAACACAGAAAAAAACAATGGATGAAATCTATTTTTTCGCTTTGCGCTCTGCAACGGCAACGGCTTTTTCGGCCCATTCGCGCAATGTATCTTTGTTCTCAAACACGTCGATGGGAACTTCGTAATATTGCATGACTTCCTTTTTATCCGGGAAGGGTTTGAACGGTCCCATGCCCTCTGCCTCATAATCGGCACGATTGGAATCGTCCACCTTGAAATACAGTACGTCGTCCGCAACCAGGCCGAAGAACAAGTCCTCGAAGTACAGCCCGGCCCCGCCGAACATCCGTTTGTACCGAACGGGTCCCAAGGCTTCGAGTTGATCGATCACATACGTTAAATACTCGTCACTGACAGCCATTTCGTTTCCTCTGTCGTCTTATAATACGTGAATGTGTGGTTTCACGAATCCTTAATTGGATGCAAGTATCCCCGGTATCCTTCGGTTACGAATTATAACATGAAGTTCCACGGATTCACAGAATTAGAATGAAAGGATTATGTGAGAGGTGAGGAATCAATGATTCGGGACGAAATTGACTCCTCGCCATATAGACGGAGATCGATTGCGAAATGATCGGGGGGAATAAACCATATTCCCGGATAAAATTAATCTGTTCTCACCACGTTAATGGGGGAGCGAATTGTGTCTATCTGTATTCTGCCGACATATCCGGCTGGAAGTGAGATTGGCCGTCCAAAGGCCCTTTCGGCCTCGGCGAGGATCGAAGCGACCACCATCTGACAACTTTATGAAATCCCACGCCGATCAGCCATACAAGCATCCAGGTGGCCCCATATCCCCCGGCCGCACTGCCTAAACCGCCGATAATAAACAAACCCGCCAATTGGGTCGTTGAGCGCTTCAGCCAGAAGTTATCTCGCGCCGCCTCCAGGCTTGTCAGACAGGAGCTCACCGCTTCCTTATTTTCTTCATAATAAGCGGGCTTGACTTGACGACAAGCCTGCCAGCCCTCATATTCCCGGTCGTACGTATCCAGATTGAATCGCGCCGAGTGATAATCCCCGGCCATCAGCAAGACACAAACGCACGCTGAAATGACACTCGCACTGATTGCAAGAAACAGCGGAATACCGCGCAGTCCTCTTCGTTTCATGATACTACCCTCCCATACCCAAACTATAGAAAATATCCCGCGTCCAGCCAAAT
>JAFGTG010000142.1 GCA_016934255.1 Sedimentisphaerales bacterium | reverse complement strand
TGGATGGGGCAGTTGATCAAGAAGGATTTGTTCGACACCGGACGGGCCAGGTCGAAAGTGTTGCTCGATCGCCATTTCCAGCTCAAGGATTCCACCCAGGCTCTCGTGTCGTTGGATGCGACCGGCCAGGCGCGCGATCCCAACGATTCCGAAATATCCTGGTTTCGCTTCACCAACGAGGGACAGACGGCGTTGTCGCAATTGAGTGAAGAGCTTCAAGAGACGATCGAGACGTTGAGAGATGATCCGGATAGGGATGAAGGCATCATTATACCGAAAGGCCGGGGACGTCGGGAAAGTCAATTTGTGCGAATCTTCAAAGCGACGGACCGTTGTCTTAGCTGTCATAACGCCCAGGGAACCGCGAGCGCCTTCGTGTTGAATGAGCCGGTTGGCGTGGCGGTTATTCAATCGTGGGATCTTTCCGGTGAAATCAGCAGAACCGTCTTTATGAACCGTCTTTGGATTGTCGTGGCCGGTCTGATAGGCGGCACCGGCGCTATCGTTACGTTTTATATGATCACGCAACGTTTGATTCTTCGACCGATTCGACAACTGCGGGCGCTGGCCAATAATGTTGCCGAGGGGAACCTCGAAATCCGAAGTGCCATTGCGACGCGGGATGAATATGAGAAGCTGGCGCGGGCGTTTAATCACATGCTTGACCGGCTTCAGGCAACACAGGAAAAGCTGCGCCGGGCGAACAAGCAGCTTGACGCCAAAATCGCCGAGCTTTCCGAACGAAATATTGAACTGTTCAAGGCCAACAAGGTGAAAAGCGAGTTTTTGGCCAACATCTCGCACGAGTTCAGGACGCCGCTGAACGCCATCTTGGGTTTCGCTCAGGTGTTACGGGATAAACCCCTTTTACTGAAGAAGGAAAAAGCGCAACGGTATGCTGAGAACATTATCACCAGCGGCAATAATCTTCTCCAAATGATTAATGACTTGCTCGACCTGGTGAAAACTCAGGCCGGGAAGATGGAGTTGCACGTCGGAGAAAGGTCTGTGGCCGATTTACTGGAGGCGCTTGCCTCTCAGTTTTCTTTGTTGACGAAGCGGAAGAAAATCAAAATTTCCTTGCTGCTCGATCCGGATCTCCCGACTCTTCATACGGATGTCGGCAAGGTCCAGCAGATCCTCTACAATTTTCTTAGCAACGCGATAAAATTTACACCGGACCGCGGTAGAATTGAAATTCAGGCGCAATACCCTTCGCCTGCTTCTCAAGACGCGGATCGGGACTCCCGGATGATTCGATTTTCCGTGACGGATACAGGCTGTGGGGTGGCCGATGCCGACAAGGAAAAGATATTCGAGAAGTTTCGCCAGGCGGACGGTTCCATCACCCGGGAAACGACCGGCAGCGGATTGGGACTGGCGATCAGCACCGAATTGGCTGTGATGCTCGCGGGGAGCGTCGGCATGGAAAGCCCGCCCCAGGGACGAAGCGAGGGTTCGAGGTTCTGGCTCGATATACCCGTCACGTTGCCTGAAGAAAAGTCGGAAGAAATGGATTCATAGTTAGGAGAGAGTCATGTGGTTGGCACGTTTATTCTTGAGTGTTTTGATATTGATGAGTTTTGGTGTCACAACCGGTCGGGCCCAAACTCATCCGTTTTCCGTCCACGATATGCTGGCGATGGACCGGCTTTCCGATCCGCAGGTATCGCCGGATGGTGGGCAGATAGTTTTTGTCCTGCGCAAGACCGACCTTGAGGTCAATAAGGGGCGGACCGATCTTTGGCTTGTTAGGTCAAATGGGAGGGATCTACGTCGTTTAACGTCTCACGTGGAAGGAGACTTCAATCCCCGCTGGTCGCCGGACGGTAAGTCGATCTTGTTCCTTTCCACACGTTCCGGCTCATCGCAAGTATGGCGTATTCGAATGGACGGCGGAGAAGCCGAGCAAATCACGGAGGAGCCGCTGGATGTGAGCAATCTCGTTGTTTCGCCCGATGAAAATCATATCGCTTTTACGATGGATGTATTCCCGGATTGTCGTACTCCGAGTGAAACGAAAGAGCGACTCGATCAGATCGAAAAGAGAAAAGCAAGCGGGCGGATCTACGAGCGACTATTCGTTCGGCACTGGGATACCTGGAAGGACGGCCGGCGTTCGCATCTGTTTGCGATGCCGACGGCGGGAGGGGGCGCTGTGGATGTGATGCGCGGTATGGATGCGGATACACCCTCCAAAGCCTTCGGAGGCCCGGAAGAAATCACATTCACACCAGACGGCAAAGGCGTTATTTTTTCGGCTCGCGACGTAGGTGCGAAAGAGCCCTGGTCAACGGATTTCGATCTTTACTTGGCGCCGGTGGGGGGTTCCGAATCACCGAAGTGTTTGACCGAGAAAAACGAAGCGTGGGATACGAATCCGGTATTTTCACCGGATGGTAAAACCCTGGCCTATCTGGCGATGGCCCGGCCGGGCTATGAAGCGGATCGTTTCAGAATTGTGCTTCGCCGTTGGCCGGATGCAAAGGAGCGAATTCTCACGGAAGATTGGGATCGCAGTCCGTCGTCCTTTTGCTTCTCAACGGACGGGAAAACGATTTACACCACAGCAGATAATCTCGGTCAGAGTTCGTTATTCGCGATCGATGTTCATACCGGCGCCGCCAAAACCGTCGTTAAGGAAGGCAACATTAGCTCGCCCAGCGTCGCGGGCCAACGGATTATTTACGCCATGAATAATCTGCAGAGCCCTGCTGAACTGTATTCTGTCAAACCCGACGGCGCCGACATACGAAAGATCACACAGATCAACTCTGAGAAACTTGCTTCTGTTCGTATAGGCGAATACGAACAATTCACCTTCGCTGGCTGGAACAATGAAACAGTCTATTGCTATGTAGTTAAGCCGGTTGATTTCGACTCCCAAAAGAAATATCCAGTGGCCTTTCTTATTCACGGCGGTCCTCAGGGTTCTTTCGGCAATATGTTCCACTATCGCTGGAATCCGCAAGCCTACGCCGGGGCCGGCTACACCGCCGTCATGGTGGATTTTCACGGTTCCACCGGCTACGGGCAAGCCTTCACCGATTCGATCCGTGGCGATTGGGGCGGCAAGCCTCTCGTGGATTTGCAAAAGGGTTTGGCGGTTGCGCTGGAGCGTTATCCCTGGATGGACAGCGACAGAGTCGGAGCGCTAGGGGGCTCGTTCGGTGGTTATATGGTCAACTGGATCGCCGGTAATTGGCCGGACCGGTTTCGTTGCTTGGTCAATCACGACGGCAACCTGTGCGAACGGATGGCCTACTACGATACGGAGGAGCTTTGGTTTCCCGAATGGGATCATATCGGTACACCCTGGGACAATCCGGAGCATTACGAAAAACAGAATCCCGTGAATTTCGTCAAAAATTGGAAAACGCCGATGCTGGTGATCCACGGGGCGTTGGATTATCGTGTGGCGGATACGCAGGGTTTGGGGACATTCAATGCCCTCCAGCGGCGCGGGATACCGAGCAAATTGCTATACTTCCCCGACGAAAATCACTGGGTTCTCAAGCCCCACAATTCCATCCTTTGGCACGAGACCGTTATCGCCTGGCTCGACCAATGGCTCAAGTGAGAGATTCATATTCCTGAGGAGAATTGGGTTTGTTTTGATAAAAGCTTTTGGATGAGAACAATGCAACGTATTTCGATTGCGATGGATGTCGTGTTTTTGTGTATGGCCATTACGACGACGGTATCGGCCGGGAGTCTGGATATTTCAGTCGTCAAAGCTGACTTTACGAATAAAAGTTTTCGTTTTCAACCGGCAAACGGGCTCGGAAAGACCGAGGGCATTACCCGCCGGGATCCCAGTGACGTCATCAAGGTAGGTGACACGTGCTTTGTTTGGTACACGTATGTGGACCAAAACAAGCTGCCCGCTCGTTTCAAGCGTTTGCGAGCGTCGGGTTATGTCGGAACGATATGGTATGCCGTCTCGAAAGACGAGGGACATACCTGGACCGAGTGCGGTGAGGTTTTAGGGAAAGGCCCAGCGGGGGCGTTCGATTCTTGGGCGGTTTTTACACCGAATATCGTTAAGTTTGACAACCGTTATTGGCTCTATTACACCGGCGTCAAACTATCAGAAGGAAAGGATGTTTTTGAAAACAATTCGACAGATGAATTTGCCATGATCGGCGTCGCTGTCGCCGATAGTCCACATGGACCTTTTCGGCGTGTGACAAACGAGCCTATTCTCTCGCCTCCGCCGAAATCTGATCGTGCTGTCGAGTCCTCTTTCGACAGTTATCGCATTGACGATGCGGCGTTGCTTGTGCGCGACTATGACGGCGATGGCGATATGGACGTCTGGCTGTACTACAAAGGGCGTAATATCGACCACGGACATTCCGGGCCGGGAAAGACAAAAATGGGCTTGGCCGTCGCCGACAAACCCCAAGGCCCGTATGTCCGGATCAAATCCGGCCGGCCGATTCTTTCCGATAGTCATGAAGTGATAATCTGGCCTCATCGGGCCGGCGTTGCCGCTTATGCTTCAAAGAGCCGGACGCTCGAATTTGCACCCGACGGCGTCGATTTCACAACGAAACCGATTCACGCTCGAACCGAGCCCAGACCGATCGCACCGGGATGTTTTCGTCCGGACTTGACGGAACCGGTCGCGTTCGGCCGGGGTATTACATGGGGAATCTGTATGAAGGAGCCATCCGGACCTTGTCCTTTTTTGGTTCGCTATGAAATCGATCTGACTTTATCCCAATAACGACTACGCGGTTTTCCATAAAGCGTGTTGATTTTAATGGTGGGATCGTTTACTATTTTAACCAAATTAGCGTCGTAATTGAACGACGAGGAGTGCAACGCATTGTTTTGGGTAAGATGAATGGCTAAGAAGTTTGTTAGGGCGATTTTCCCGGGTTCTTTCGATCCGATCACCAACGGACATTTGGATGTGATCCATCGCGGTATGAAGCTCTTCGATGAGCTTGTGGTCGCCGTTGGGCGCAGTCCGATCAAGAACCAGCTTTTTACACCGGAAGAGCGGGTCGAGATGATCGAGGAACTCGTTCACGATCTGCCGGGCGTTTCGGTCGAGGCATTCGAGGGATTGACGGTGGAGTACGCCGCAGGCAGAAAAGCCGATGTGATCCTCCGCGGCCTGCGGAGTCTAACCGACGTCCAATATGAGTTTCAACTCGCCATGACGAACCGGGCCGTAACGGGAATTGAGACCATTTTCATTATGACGAGCGAACAATATGGTTTTACGAGCTCGACGTTAATCCGGGAGATCGCGTCGCTGGGCGGCGACCTGTCGAATTTGATCCCGAAGAGTGTTCAAGAACGTTTGAAGCAACGACTCAACGAAAAATAAATCCTAAGATGTTCACAATCCGGGTTGAAACGCACTTTCACGCGTCGCATCGTCTCACCTTGCCGGACGGTTCGACGGAGCCGGCGCATGACCATGATTGGCTTGTGACGGCGGACGTCAGTAGCGACAAGCTCGATCAAATGGGTCTTGTGATGAACTTCCAAAAGCTTCGGGCTATGATAGATGAAACGGTTAGCGATTTCGATCATACGGCTTTGGAAACGATCGACTATTTCCAACGGAATAACTCTTCCGCTGAGAACGTAGCCAAATATATTTACGAGAGACTTCAAAGTAAGCTGCCTAAAGGTGTGAAACTGCGAAACGTCAGAGTAGTGGAAGAACCCGGCTGTTCGGCGACGTTTGGCGAATAATTTTTATTGATTCGGGTGGAATTCCTTATTTATCCTTTTTAGAGTCATTGC
Organism: Sedimentisphaerales bacterium; assembly: GCA_016934255.1. Classification (GTDB taxonomy): domain Bacteria; phylum Planctomycetota; class Phycisphaerae; order Sedimentisphaerales; family Anaerobacaceae; genus JAFGTG01. The sequence continues at coordinate 4,330 of JAFGTG010000142.1, read as the reverse complement.
AGAGGAAGTTTTATTTGGTATAATGAAGGTAAGTTAAATTCTTGAAACAGAGGATCGGATTCCTTATGCGTTGTCAGATTTGCAATAAGAACGATGCCACAATTCACCTGACGGAAATTACCGATGGGATTCGCACGGAAATGCATATTTGCGAGACGTGCGCCGCCGAGCAGGATATCACGGTTAAAAGTCATATTCCGATCAACGAGCTGCTCAGCAATCTGCTCGCCGTCCAGCCGACGGACGAAGAGATTTCAGGCGTCTCGCAGCAGAATCTCGCGTGTCCGATTTGCGGATTTACATTGGCCCAGTTCCGCAAGGAAGGCGTTTTGGGATGTCCCCGCGATTATGACGTCTTCGAGAAATCGCTTGAGCCGTTGATTGAAAAAGCCCACGATGGAAAGACGACGCACTGTGGCAAGGTGCCGTTGAAGACGCCCGGCGATACGAAAAAGCAGATGGAACTGTTGAATCTGCGTCAGCAATTGGAAGCGGCGGTGCGAAGCGAGGATTACGAACGGGCGGCTGAACTGCGTGATAGAATAAAACAGAACGAACAATAACAAATTATGAATTCGGTACGCTCGACGCGGTACGAAAATGGAATTGACCGATATTAGCAATGACATTAACGAATGGTTCAACGGCTCCGGGCCGATGGCCGATGTCGTTGTCTCCTCTCGGATTCGTCTGGCCAGGAATCTGGCCGGCCACAAGTTTCTCAGTCGCTGCTCCAATCATGAGAAAAACGAGATACTCGAAAAACTCAGGGATGTGATGATGTCGCTGGACCTCGGCGATAAGGTCTTCTATATCAGCGTGGACAAAGAACCAATTCTGAACAAACATTTCCTGGTCGAGCGCCATTTGATCAGCCGGCATCTTGCTTTTGGTAAAGGTCCGCGCGGCGTGGTGATCGCCGAGAAGGAATTCTTCACGGCCATGATCAACGAAGAAGACCATCTGCGAATCCAGGTCTTCAAGGGCGGTTGCCAACTCGCACAGTGCGCCGAGCAGATCAATCGCATCGACGACATGATCGAAGAAAAGGTTAACTTTGCCTTTAGTCCACGTTATGGATACCTCACGGCCTGTCCGACCAATTTGGGTACGGGGATCCGGGTTTCGGTCATGTTACATTTACCGGCTCTGAAGATGACCGGACAAATCGAGAAATTCTTCAACGCCGCCAAGGATATGAGTCTGGCGGTGCGTGGACTTTTCGGCGAAGGGACCGAAGCGGCCAGCGATCTGTATCAATTGTCCAATCAAGTGACGCTTGGCGTCTCGGAATCGGCGATTATCTCACAATTCGAGAACTCGATTATCCCCGAGATCATCGAGTATGAAAATGCGGCCAGGTCCCAACTTCTCTCTAATCAGCCGGAATTACTCGACGATAAAATCTCGCGAGCCATCGCACTGTTGCAAAACGCCCATTTAATCAGCTCACAGGAAGCCTTGTTTCTGCTGAGCCACCTGCGGTTGGGGATCAACATGCACAAGTATATGGGCGCTTCAACCCCCGCGATCGAAAAGCTTCGCACCCTTTGCGGCGCCGATCAAACAAGCCGGTTGTCCATTGCGACCATCAATCGGTTGTTCATGTTAACCCTCCCGGCCCATTTGCAACTCAACTACGGCAAGCCGTTGGATCCCACTCACCGAGACGCCCTCCGAGCGGAGATCATACGCTCTGCTCTCAGCCAGGACGCTCAATCAAAAAGTTAGTCGTAGTCTTTAAAGTGATTCATCCAGTCCGGCCAGACCGGTTGAGGAGCGCTGGTCTCGAAGTATCGGTGCCATTTCAATCGCCATAATTCCTTGAGGCCGATCTTCCGGGTGGACCAATCCAGAAAGACGCCGTTGACATATCCGTTGTGCCGATTAACGGAAAACGCGACCATATAATCGGAGACGCCGGAATAAGGTTGACCGTCATAGACGGGCGGATTGTCAGACAGCAGCGGATAGCCGGCGTAATACTGCTCACCTGCAAGAAGTGGCACATTGTTCGCCCCTCGCACGTGAGGGGTTCTCCAGTTGTACGTCGTCGGGCGTTCGTCGCGATCCGGCATCACTTTCATTTCGATCGGCGGATTGCGAACCCAGGCGTTGAGGCCGTAACTACCGCAAAGACCTTCAAATGAAGGACGCTCGCTCCCATAACGACCCCAGGCGGCAAAGGGATGCATTCCGTCTTCCGTGAGAGGTTTCATCGCGGTCGGACAACAAAGGACTTCTTCACTGCCTTTGTAGAAGGGCCGAAGCAGGGCGACCCAGGTATCTTCATACCCTTTGCCCGTCCACCAGCCTTCGTGGAAATTGCCGTTATTATCGTCAGTATATATCGAAAAATACAGGCCCCATTGCTTGAGGTTCGATAAACAAGCCACGCCTCGTGCGTGTTGCTTGACTTTTTGCATAGCCGGCAGCAGGATCGACAGCAATAAAGCGATGACTGAGATTACCACTAAAAGCTCAATAAGCGTAAATCCTTTTGATTTTTCCATAGTGCTATATTCTTAATCTGACTTTCAGTGCGATATTAACCATCTCCATCCCGATTGTCGTTTATCGGGATGGGGATGGCTTTTTCTATTATTCAACTCAGTCAACGTCGTTGGTAATCAGGATAGCGTCAAGGAACACTCCATCTTCACGCTTGGCGATTTCCAGCGTATGCGCTCCGGCCGGCAGCGTATAATTCATCACCTCGAAAACCTGCATGCCGTGGCTCAATTCACTATAAACCTCGTCCCAGCCCCATTCACCCCTTGGGACATCCATCGCATCAAACCTGACCCAACCGGTGCCGGGCAGATCTTGATCTTCGAGGTTTTGGCTCGTCGCCGTCGGGATTCGAACCCAGAATGAGTCGCTGTTGGCCTGTTGTGCCCTAAACAGCATCTTGTAGGTACCTCCGGCGACACTGAAATCGTACGAGGCGACCCATTCCTCGCCCGGCGGAGTGCCATTGTCGTCTCCGTCCCCGTCTTTCGAACCGATGTGTTGTCCGCCCGATGAGTCCGGGTCATCGAAAATCGTCCAGTTCGCTCCGACGGTGGTGGCCGCTTCCGCTTCCAGCCATATTTCCTCGGGAGGCTCGGGAGCCGATGGGTACAGCCGGATATCGTCGAAGAACACCACGCCCGAACCACCGGCCTTCAGGTTAGTCTCGTCTCCAAAGCCAATAGCAAGCTCTGTGATATTCTGCAAATCCACACCTAACGTAGCAAGGTCGATATTCCAGAGCTTCCACATTCCTCGCGCCATGTGTTCTATTTCGGTCGGCTTGATGTCGGACGGGTCGCCGTTGTAAACGATCTTGGAACCGTTGACCTTTACATACATTGGCTCGACACTATTTTGCGGCTCGCCATGGAAATATAGCGACAACACTGTGACACCATGCTTCGTCCAATCCTGGGCTGGGGCCAGCGTCCGCACCACCTCGGAAATCTTCATGTTATTGTCGTACATGAAGGGCACCGACAGAGCGCCGCTGTGGATGGTTCCGCTCTCCATGGACGGCTGGAACGGTTCAATATAGCCGATGGTTGAACCGTTTGTCGCCGGATTGTCAAATCCGTCCACCCAGGTCAGATAGACCGGGTTGCCGCCCTCTTCGACCGGAAAATCATTGTAGGACTCGAAATCGTCCACCACCAGGAAATCGCGCGTCGTAAAGCTCCAGATGTCGCTTTCCACTATCGAAGGAATCTCGACTGCATTGACCTCGCTGACCTTCCAGTAATAGGTTTGGCCCAGATCGAGCGATAATGGATATCTGGCCTCGGTAAGGATATTGACCGGGACAACTTCGTCTATCACTTCCTGTTCCTCAGTGCTGATATAGAGATGATGCTCGGCCGCTTTTCTTCCGGACCTCCAACGAAGGGTTACGTCCGGATCCACGTTTTTCGCACCAGAAGCCGGCTGTGGCTCTCGTGCGCGTTGGGGGATATACAGAAATCGCACCTCGCTCAGACCGTATCGGTCAAATACGCCGCCGCCCCAATTGCTATTGGCGGTCATCCTGACGTATTTCGCCGTGATACCGTCAAACTCAACGGTTGTATTGTGGGCATAATCATCCGCTCCGTTTGCCTGGGTAAACTCGATGACGCCGCCCAATGGCGCCCAGTCGGTCCCATCGGTTGAGTATTCAATCGTGACTTCCTTTAGGCCGTAATTGATAAGAATTGTGCTTCCGTTATAGTTCCATACCTGCATTTGATATAGTTGATAGGATCTATCGAATTCATATTGGATCCAGGCCGATCCCGGTTCGCCTGAATTGCTAAGCCACATATCCGAAAGGGTGGAC
>JAFGTG010000141.1 GCA_016934255.1 Sedimentisphaerales bacterium | reverse complement strand
CGTTTTTTCTGTGGGGTGTCCAGAAAAATATAACATTTTATTTTGTTTTGTTCAGTTTTTTCTTGCAAAGATTTTTGTCTTGTAGTATGTATGAACGTACTTCATTACCGCTGACAAGAAATGGAAAGATGGATCAGGGCATTTTTCGGTGGAGGCCGGAATGGCAGTAAACATGAAAGGAAAGTTGTGGACAGGAGGTTGCGTTTTCGGCGGCGGTTTCATTTGTCTTTTTGCTCTTACCTTTTTTTCATTTTTCCTGTTGTTCCTCGTGGGTTGCGAAGGACAACAAGCCGTTGACGGGGGCCGGGATTTACCGATGGACGCCCGGAAAGCCGAGGCGTTAAGAGCCCTCGAGCAGAATTTTGAAAGTCCTCAGGCGCATTTTAATATGGGGCAAATCTATCAGGCCGAAGGACTTACGGAGAAGGCGGAATATCACTATAATGTGGCGTTAAGTTTCGATCCCGCTCACGTCCAGGCTCAAGCCGCCATGGTGAAGTTATTTGTAACCAGCAGTAACCCAACGAAAGGCAAGACCTACGCCGATCTGTACATGAACCGGGTATCGAGTATGCCCGGCCAATCCCTTCGACTCGCTAAGGCGTTTCAAGACGAGCAGCTCGATGATTATGCACTCATGTGTTATGAGCAGGCGCTTCGTGTGGCGCCGGATTCGGCTCGAGTGAACAAGGAATTTGCCTTTTATTATTTACAAAAAGGCGATCAAGCCAAAGCCAAAGAATATCTCGTGCGTAGTTTCCAGTTCGATCCGAGTCAGCCGGATGTGGCGAACGAGTTGGGCAAGCTCGGCGTGGAAGTGAGAATACCGAAAGAACCCGACACAGAAAGAACAACGACGTCATTGGGTCAAAATGATGATAGAGAATGGAGAATCGTCGCGAAACATGGATTAATCCAGGTTGAGCCTATCGTACAAAAGGGTGGGAAAAAGGAGAAAAAAGAAGATCAATGATACTCGGTGCTCCTATAGGCCGTTGGAATTAATCGACGATCAACAAAGTCATATAACATGGCTTTTTCATTGCCCCGTAGCGAACGGATGCGCTGCGGGGTTTTTTTATTTTCCATTTGCTGTTTTCAAGACTCCTTTTTTCGATTACATTCTCCAAAACTCGAAGGTAGATTGTAGGAGACGACAAACATGTTTGGACTGCACATTGCGGACATTCTTGTATTGGGGCTCTATTTGCTCGGCATGGCGGTGATCGGCTTTTGGACCGCCAAGAAAATCAAAGAGAGCCATGACTTTTTTATGCCTCGACGATTCGGCAAGGCGATGATGGTGATGTTCGGATTCGGAGCCGGGACACATTCGGACCAGGCGGTGGGCGTCGCGTCGAAAAGTTTTTCAAGCGGGCTTTCCGGGATCTGGTATCAGTGGCTCTGGCTTCCCTGTACACCGTTTTATTGGTTGATCGCTCCCGTGATGAGACGGTTTCGCGCGATCACGACGGGGGACGTCTTCGAGGCGCGGTATAACCGGAGCGTCGCTATGCTCTATGCCGTGATCGGTATGTTGAACTTGTCGGTCAATATCGGCTTGATGCTACGGGGTTCGAGCGAGGTCATCTCTGCCAGTACACAGGGATTGCTGTCGGCCAACGCCGCGATTGCCGTGATGACGGTCGTGTTCGTCGTCTATGGCGTGGCCGGAGGACTTGCCGCGGCCATCATTACCGATTTTATTCAGGGCATCCTGACCATCATTTTCTCTTTTTTGTTGCTTCCACTGATTATGAACGCCGTCGGTTGGATGGACGGTATTCGCGAGGCGATCACGGATCCATCGAAGCTCACGCTGGTCGCCCCGGCGGAAATCGGAATTTTCTATATCGCTGTGATTGCGTTCAACGGACTGGTCGGAATCGTAACGCAACCGCACACCATGAGCAACTGCGCCGCGGGAAAAACGGAAATGGAAGGCCGATTCGGATGGATGTTCGGAAACCTTATTAAGCGTGTTTGCACGATTCCCTGGTGCCTGACGGGTGTAGCCGCGATTGTGTATTTCGGCAGCCGGGGCGTCGAGGTCGAGCCGGACAAAGTCTTTGGCGCCGTGGCGGGGGACTTTTTGCCGAAGATTCTACCGGGTATCCTCGGCATCTTCTTAGCGGCGCTATTAGCCTCCGTGATGAGTTCATGCGATGCCTTTATGATCGCGTCATCGGCACTTTTCACCGAGAATATTTACAGGCCGTTGTCACCTCATAAGCCGCATCATCATTATGTCACAGTGGGCCGGATTGCTGCTGTGGCCGTTGTTTCCGGCGGCGTGATTTTTGCTTACTGGCTGCCCGGTGTCGTGGCCGGGCTGGAGATCTTCTGGATGGTCTCGGCGATGATGGGACTGGCGTTCTGGCTCGGTCTGTTTTGGAGGCGGACGACGGTCGCCGGGGCGTGGGCGGCGACTTTAGTGAGCTTTGCGGTGATGTTGTTCACGAGTAAAATCTCATTCGGCGATTTTGTTCTTTGGGATTTTAACGCAAGTTGTGCGCAGAGTCTGCCGGACTTTATGCAATGGAACGGCCAGCTTTATCTGCCCTGGCAGATGATTCTCTACCTGTCATCCGGACTGATCGCCGGCATCATCGTGAGCCTGTTCACCAGGCCGGTGTCCGCTGAGAAGCTCGACAATTATTACGCACTGATCCGCACGCCGATCGAGCCGGGCGAGCAACCCGCTGCTCCCTGCACGTTGCCGAAAGGGGCGATCGTGCCTGAGAAGCGAAACATTTTCCCGAATACCAATCTCGAATTCATGATCCCGTCGCGAGAATCGGTCGTCGGATTCCTGATCGGTTGGAGTTTCGTCGCGGCCATTGTTGCAGTGGTTTATATGATCGCCAGTTCATAAAGGATATTCCATGATGACGATTGAATTTAAAAAAAAATGGATGGTGCGAAATATCACACCCTACCTATTGTTCGTGCTGAGCCTTATCTCCGGGATAGTTCATGGAGAACCTTTACCCGAATGGCAACTCCCAGCCAACATTCGTCAAACACCTTTTGAGATTGGCGAAGGCAAAGGCGAATTTCACGCGTGGGGGCGAGGCCGGGATTTGCGTGTCTTTTTCGATGAGTTCCTTCCGGCTCTTTTCGAGCGAACGATTGTATTAGATGAATTAGTTCCGGATACAAAGCTACTCTGGATATTCACAGGCCCGCGTGGCGGATTCACAGTGACCATTGATTCCAACGAAGTGAGTCTCTATCAGCGTTATTACGATTCGTTTGCATTCAATCACATCAATAAAAAGAATGCCCGTCATCCCGAATGGCAAACGACGCCGGAGAAAGCGACTTATGAAGATACGTTGAAAGCCGTGACGGTTACGATGGATCACAAGCTGGGCCTTTCAGTGGCCTTGAATGGACGAACCGTTCTCCATCAGGAGTGTTTGTTCGATATGAGCCGGCACCAATTACGACTGGCCGATGGCAAAGGGAATGCTAAAGGTAGGATGCTCGAACCGACCCCGGAATCTGCAATGGTACGTGTCGATCCGGCGTCGCGGTATCAGACGATGATCGGATTCGGTGGTATTGCCACACCCACTGCTTATGCACAACTCAGCGCCGAAGGCAAACACAGATGGTGGAAGCTGGTGAAAGAATACAACCTGCTGATCCAGCGGGAATATCCCATTGGGCAGCGATTGAATCGCCCAATGGATAATTGGGATGTGCTAAAAGACGCGACACCGCATTACTACGGCGACAATTTTCCTAACGGCGAGATTAGCGACTTCAATTATATTAGAAAGATTCGCAAGCTTGGCGGGAAAGTGTGGTTCGAGTTCTGGGCCTTACCGCCATGGGTGGGCGATGACGTAGAAAAATACGCCCAGGCCATGGTGCGCTATTGTCAGGTCTCCAAAGAGAAGGCCGGGGCGCCGCCGGATGTGGTCGGGATTCAGAATGAAGTGGATCAATCTGCTTCGATGTTCCATGATATGACGTTATCGTTGCGTCGCCGATTGGACAAAGCGGGTTTTGAATCGGTCCGCATCCACATGAGCGATAGCGGCCGACTGGCCGGCGGGATCGAACGAGCGCAGAAGTTTCTCGCTTCGGAGCAGGCATGGGCCGCCATTGATTATTCGGCCACGCACATGTACGACTATCAGGGCTTTTTTACTAATCCGGATGGTTTTGACAGCCGCCTGGCAAAGTGGAAAGAACTGACGGGCGATAAACCGTTTTTGTCCACGGAATTGTGTATTAATGACAGTAAATACCAATGGCTCACGTACCGTGTGGCGCTCACGATGGGCCAGCTTTATCATAAGAATCTCGTCCTGACCGATGCGTCGGCGATCTGCTATTGCTGGACGCTCTTGAATGTCGAGCAGCCTTCTTACGAGGGGACGCGGTCGTTGTGCGTGCCGGACCGCGCGCATGGTTTCGTACCCACGGCGTCGAGCTATCAGATCCGTGTCTTCGGCGCGTACAGCCGGCGCATTCACGAGGGGATGGTTCGCATCGGAACCGAGACGGATACTGATGATCTGCTGGTTTCAGCTTTCACCGGTGAAAGGCGTACGAGTACGGTTGTAATATTGAATCGTTCGACAAAACCTCGCCGACTTCGAATTCTCTGGCCCGATGTAAAGTTTACAGAGATGGAACGGACCGATCCGTATCACGAAAACGATATCTTCAAAGCCCCTGCTGGCGATGAAGTAACGATTGCTCCAGGCGTTCTCGTTACACTCACGAACGTATCCTTAGGCTCCGTTGAGAGCAACTGACAGTTTTTTTATGAATCAAGAGACATTCGATCAGACCAGCGTTGACGTACAGGCATCGCCGGTCGAGCCGGTGACGCCGGAAGCGTTTGACTTCGATGCCTACGCGGATTACGAAGCGGAGTTATTGGAACGGTGTCATGCTTTCTGGCAGGCCGAGTCCGGCGTGCTGGTGTTGCGGAGGATGCGCCCCGCCGAAGTTTTCTCCTACGGCTGTAAAGATATGGAAACGTCTTTGCAATTACAGCTTGGCGGGCTGCAAAAGAGTATGACGTATAAGGCCGATGTTCCCAATTTCCTGGAGCCCTGGTACGGGATCGGAACGGTCGCCGGTGCATTCGGAGCCGATTATATCTGGAAAGAAAACCAAGCGCCGGCGATTCGACCCAAATTTAAGTCGGTTCGGGCGGCGCTCGAGCGCGCACCTATGTCCGTATCGGAAAGCCGCATCGGCAGGCACACGTTGGAGATGATCGATTACTTTATCGACAAAACGCACGGAAGCGTTCCCATGTCCCTGACCGATACACAGTCGCCCTTGAACATCGCCGGAAATGTCGTGGATATGAGCGGTTTTTTTATGAATCTGTTTGACGATCCTGACGCGGTCAAAAGATTTCTTCAACGTCTTGCAAAGTTGCTGGCTGAGTTCACAAAGCTTCAAATCGAACGTATCGGCGAAACGCTGGTCTGGCCCGGGCATGGATATAGCTCGTGCCGCTGTTTTGAAGGGTTGGGCATGAGCGACGATAATGCGCTCATGATATCCGGCGAGCAATATCTGGAATTCGTCGCCCCGGCCGTGGAATATCTGGGCAAAGCCTTCAACGGTTCGGCGTTTCATAGTTGCGGGAACTGGTCGAACCGGGTGGAAGCGATTAAGCAGATACCGGGATTGCGAATGGTCGATGGTGCGTTCTCCGCGGCGACCGATCCGACGCCGAATCCACCGGAACCTTTTGTCGAGGCGTTTGCGAATACCGGCATTGTGGTGAATGCCCGAATAGTGGGTCGTCCAGAAACCATTGTTGAGATTGTCCGACGGCTTTGGACGCCGGGCATGAAACTGATTGTCGTCACGTACTGTCAGGACCCGGACGAGCAGGCGGAAGCGTATGACCGCATACACGACATATGCAGGTAGGTGTATGAAAGAATGACAATGTCCGAGGAAAAAAACATATCGGGATCGATTTTACCCGGCGGATTCACGTCTTTTCAAACACCATTGCCAAGATCGATGTCATCCTGGGATAAACGCAAAATCGAACTTCGCAGAAAGCTATGGCGATTGCTCGGTGACCTGCCGGAACTATTTACGCCTGAAGTCGTTATACAGCAGAAACAGTCGAAAGCCGGTTATGTGCTGGAGCGGTTCACGTTTGATAATGGTATCGGCGATACGGTCTATGGATATATCTTGATTCCGTCGAAACACAAGGGGCGTGGACCGGCGATTTTATATCATCATTATCACGGTAATAAATATAAAAGCGGCAAAGAGGAAGTCATTACGAAGGCATTTTCCAAACTCAACTTCACGACGGGCGAGGCGCTCGTTCGGGAAGGGTATATCGTGCTTTGCATCGATGCGTATGCTTTCGGCGAACGGCGATTCCAGGGTCCCGCCAGTGAAAAGGAAAGCGGTCGTATAACAGAAGTGTCGCTCTTCAAGATGTTTTTATGGCAAGGCCGGACGCTGTGGGGGATGATGGTTCGTGATGATCTGCTGGCGATGAACATTCTTCTGTCGCGTCCCGAGGTCGATCCCTATCGTATCGCCGTGATGGGAATGAGCATGGGTTCGACGCGGACGTGGTGGGCGGCGGCGCTGGATGAGCGAATTAAAGTGGCCGTGAGTGTGGCGTGTCTGACGCGATATCAGAATCTGATTGCCCAGGGTCAGGTAAAACAGCATGGTATCTATTACTATGTCCCGAACATGCTCAAGGAAAAGATCGATACCGAGTCGGTCGTCGGATTGGTTGCGCCGCGTCCGCACCTGACGCTGACGGGCGATCGCGATGCCGGCTCCCCGGCTGACGGTGTCCGAATCATCAACGGCTTCCAGGAATACCTTTACAAACTCTACGGCAAGCCCGAGAATTTCCGCGGTCTGCTCTATCAGGGTGTCGGACATCAATATACACCTGAGATGTGGGAAGAGACGCTGAACTGGTTAAAGAAACATCTGTGATACGGATAGTTGAAGGAGAAGAAGAAATGAGACGAATCCATATGTTGAGCATAATGGGGCTTGTTACTTTTATGGCGATCGCTCCGACGATTGCGGCGGAACAGCTTTATGATATTTGCGATTACGGCGCGAAAGGCGACGGTCAAACGCTGTGCACGGCGTCTATTCAAAAGGCGATAGACGACTGTTCGAAATCGGGAGGCGGGACGGTTTATCTGCCACCCGGCACGTTCCTGACCGGTACAATCTACCTGAAAACCGGCGTAACGCTCAGACTCGATCCCGCTTGCACGCTGTTAGGAAGCAAAGATCTGATGGACTACCCCCCTACCGTTCAGGCTTTTCGGTCCTACACGGATAACTATACGGACAAAAGTCTGATCTACGCAGAAAAGGCCGAGCGAATCGCCATCACCGGCAGCGGCGTCATCGACGGCCAGGGCGCGTCGTTCGAAGGGCCGTATAAGGTGCGCCCTTATTTGATTCGAATTATCGAATGTCGGGACGTCACGGTCAAGGACGTGACCCTTCGGGATTCGCCGATGTGGGTGCTGCACTTTTTGGCCTGCGACGACGTGCGCGCCACCGGCATCACCATCAAGAGTCTCGTCAATCATAACAACGACGGTATCGATATCGATTCGTGTCATCGGGTGGTCATTTCAGACTGCAATATCGAATCCGGCGATGACGCCATCGTGCTCAAAAGCACTTCGGCGCGGGTGTGCCGGGACGTGGCGGTGAGCAACTGCGTTCTGAGCACGCGGTGTAACGCGCTCAAGATGGGAACCGAATCCAACGGCGGTTTTCAGAATATTGTGATCTCCGGCTGTACGATTTATGACACACGTCTGGCCGGAATAGCCCTGGAGATGGTGGATGGCGGAACCATGGACCGCGTGGTCGTCTCGGATATCACCATGAAGAAAGTCGGAGCGCCGATCTTTATGCGATTGGGCAATCGCGCCCGTCCGTTCAAGAAGGACATGAAGAAACCGGGCATTGGCGTCATGCGGAATATCACAATTAGCAATGTCGAGGCGACCGGCGCCAACGCCACGGGCTGTGCAATATCCGGTCTGCCCGAAGCAATTATAGAAAATGTCACGATGAGCAATATCAGACTCTCCTTTGAAGGCGATGGAACCAAAGACGATGCGGCCCGGTCTATTCCTGAAAAGCCCACAGCGTATCCGGAGTATGGAATGTTCGGCAAATTGTCGGCGTATGGATTTTACTGCCGACACGTCAAGGGCCTGAAGTTACTCAACGTGCAACTGCAAACGGAAAAGCCGGATCAGCGGCACGCCGTGGTCTTCGACGATGTAGAAGATGCGCTCGTTGACGATTTGGATACTCCAAGTTCGTCGGGCGCCGAATCAATTGCCCGGTTTATCAACGCCAGAGATATCCTCGTTCGCGGGTGCAGACCGCAGGCTGGGACGGATCTCTTTTTGAAGCTGGATGGGGCGCGGAGCGGAGGGATCTTTTTAACCGGCAATGATTTTAGCGACGTGACTACAATCGTTGAGCAAGCGCCGGACGTACCGAAGAAGGCGATATTGAAAAAGGCGAATTTAGTGAATTGAAATCTGTAGGGGGCAGGCCCGTGTGTCTGCCCTGGACGATAGTAATTTAATGGAGAATGAATTTGATGATTTTGTCGAAATATTCATTTGGAATTGGGGATCGTTTTGGTCATCAGGGCAAGGCGCAGCTTTCTGCTTTGATGAAGGCCAACGAGTTGGGACTTGATATCACGCCCGTATGGAACAAGTCGAATCGGGAACATACGATCATCGGGACAACGCCGGCGGACACCCGCAAAGAAGCGGACGACGCCGTCGCGGCGCGCGGATATAAAGGTCCTTACTTCGTGGACGCCGATCATATCGGATTGGCTAACGTGGATGCGTTTATCGAATCCAGCAATTTTTTCACCCTGGACGTCGCGGATTTTATCACTAAGCAAGCCGAT
>JAFGTG010000140.1 GCA_016934255.1 Sedimentisphaerales bacterium | reverse complement strand
CTGGGGAAGAACAAGGAGATGTACAAAAGCCCCTACATGGGTAAGAGGAAGTGTATTCCTTTTATTCCAAAAATTATTTAAATGTCTGAAATACTCACCTTCTGCCACACAGGGGCTTTGACTGCATTTGCAATTTATTACGGTCTTAGGTTTTGTTGTATTAAGTTGCATCGGCTGACTCTCTACCTCACCTTGAGCTTTTCTTGGCGGTGCCGAAGCGGTCGTCGGCGACCGATTCAACCCAGGTAATGACGCTGTTTTTTCAAGAGTCTCTTGCCCTTTTTCCACACCCCAAAACGCCATCTTAACAGCTTTTCCATCTTCTCTCAGACTCAAGCCCCTTCCCGATTTAACCCCGATAACGACGAACAACCTCGTCGAAAAATTTTTTCAAATTTTCTCTAATAAACAAAGAAATTCTAACCTCGTCCAACTCATAAAAAGCCGTCGAACTTTTTTATCTGAGTCACGCATTAGCTTAAAACGAAACAAGAAGACTAAGGCACTCTAATAAAAATAAGGTCGTATGGGCTTGTCATTCTGAGCGAAGCGAAGAATCTCAGTCTTTGCGGCCGAATAGAGACCCTTCGCTTCACTCAGGGTGACAAGGGAGAGGTTTTGTTAGAGTGCCTAATCGTTTTTTAACAATTCGCTAATCCTACGAAAACATGACTTCGACAGAATGGTAATATAGGGCGAATAAGTTGATCGGGCTATTCCTCTTCGGCTACAGTCTATGGCCAAGCTTGATCCTTAGCCCGGTTTGAAGCTATGGAGGAGACAGGAAACAACATGGTAAGAAGAAACCACGGGGCAATGAAAAGGCACACAGCCCGGCTCTCTGTCATGTCGCCTAATGGATGTTTATAAACGGCATATCGTGACAATATGACGGATTTTTTACTTCGGACCGATTAGCCGCCGGAAAGAGGGGACATTGTGCTGCTGAGAATCGAGTTGAAAAGCAGCCGGAATGTTCCATGCGACTGTCCGCGATTTTGAACGGCGAATCCTAACAGAATAATTTTCCCTTCGCCATACTGGACTTCGACAATCGCCGGCTTATCGGCGATCAGGTCCCCTCCCCGGATCCATCCGCTCTCCAGCAGGACGGTATCGGAATACCGGGCCACGACACGGGCCGGATAACGAATCTCCGGCTTACGCGCATTTTTCGTGCTTTTTGAGGTTTCAGTCAGCTCGAACGCCCGCGACCGCATAAAATAACCGGATATCCATTCGGGCGAGCCATACCCAATTGGGTGTTCCTGATCGACCCAGACGCGCAGAATAGAACCGGGACAGTAGAAGTCTTTCGATGATTTTCCACTAAGAACATTTTTGACTGGAATATTGAAATACCCAATCGGCAAGCTGCAGGAACTGTCGATACAGACCAACGTCCCCCCCTTCGTCACAAAATTCTGAAGCTCGACAATGCCTTCCGAACCGATCCCTCCAACGTACTGTGGCTCCGTTGAATCGACAGATTGACCTCGAATAATGGAGCCGGAACTGACGGAGGGTAGAACCAGGCAATCGTATCGGTCCCTGAGACGACCCGCTCGCACTTCGGCGTTATGCACGGAGGTATAGTCGAACTCAAAGTTATCCAATACCAGCCGGGTCCATCCTTCATCCATACTGGCCGTCCATGGCTGATAAAGTCCCAACCGAGGCGGAGAAATACGACGAAGCGCTGTTTTTACTTCCGAATACGGCTTGGAAATACCCGTCACAACCGTAGAGAGTCCGTCAATGAGATTCGGCAGCTTTTCATCAATATCCTCAGCAGAAGGTATGAAAAACGAGCCGCACGTCACGTCCATTTTCGCCGCTGTTTGCCATTGGGTCTGGAAAGGAATGACGAAAAACCGAATCCCCGCTTTGAAAAGACGGTTGGCGAAACGATAATCGTCGGTAGCCCCGGCCCGCACGACATAGCCGCGGGTAATGTCCGGCGCTTCCGCCACCTTTCCTCGAGGCAGTCGTATCACGTCCAGTTTTTCAACCCGGGCTTCAAAAGGCCGATCCACACTGACACGACGCACCCCCATCTGCAACGGCAGCGTCCAGCCGGCGATATCATACGGCGCCTCGGGCGGTCCACCGGGATAGGCCGACCGTTCGGGATAGACCTGCGGCTCCATCATATCGTTCACGTGGGCTCGGTACGGCTGCGCGCAATATAGAATGTATGTCCCCGCCGGGTATGGAACGCCGTCCGCGGAGAACTCCTTCTCGGCCTGATGCACTTCCACACCCGTGGCGTGCAACACAGAAAGCATCTCTACGATGGTTCGAGGATCGGGCTGATCCGGTGGAACCAGCCACGCAAACGGCGGCTCGGTCTTGCCGCGCTTGATCGCATCGCGCGCCTGCTTGATGGTATTGGCCTTCACGAGATCGTGATAGCGCGCCGATAACGTAAAAAGACTCATACAGGCGATTTTCTCGTATTCCACGATGTCGCGCAGCCGCCACCATCCGCCCGGCCACGGCTCCGGAAAATTCGTGGCGATCCCGTAACCGGACATCCCCCGCGCCCGTCCGCGTAATTCACTCTTACGCTGAAAGACGGGGGACGCAATCGAAACGCTCGCGGCTTCGGTCAGGATGCCGATCATATTATGCCGATAGACCGTCGTGCGAAAACCGCCCTGCCACCAGTTGTCGTACATCGCGCTGTTCAGAACGCCCGTCTTTCCCTCTCGCGTCAGGGCCGCTCCCATGTGTCCCCCGATAATCATCAAGAGATGATCATTCAGGGGATGAACGTTCGGATTCTTGGGATCGAAGAACGGGGGCACGAAAAACCGGGCTCCCGCATTGCCCATTTGATGAAGATCGTAAACGATGTTGGGCAACCATTGTTTATAAATCACCTGGGTGACCAGCCGGGTCTCTTTCAGGTTCAGCATATACCAATCCCTGTTGTTGTCGTGGCCGGCATAGGTATGATACAACCACGGCATCCCCGTCCCTTCCCAGGGCTTTCCGAGCGAACGCTCGTACCAGTCGATCACCTTATTGAGGCCATCGGGATTGGCGCTGGGGACCAAGATGACAACGACCCGTTTGAGGATGGCTTGAATCTCGGGCGAAGTTCCCGTCGCCAGATCGTACAGCAACTCCATCGCCATCTGGCTCGATGCAATTTCCGTGGAGTGGAGATTGCAATTGATCAGGACGACCACCTTGGCATTGTCAATCAGGTCTTGCTCCTGCCGGGTATCCGTAATCAATCGGGGATCGGCAATCTGCGCCTGATGTTCCATTGCCTTCTGTAAACGCTCCGGCGAGGTATCATCCGTAATATCCGCGATGATCATATCCTGGCCTTCAGTCGTCCGTCCGATATGGCGCACGTTGACCCGGGGAGAATTCTTTGCGACATACTCGAAGTAATCCCGAATCTTCTCATACCGTGCCAGTTTGAAGTCGGCTCCGACCTTGTGCCCGATCACGTCCTCCGGCGGCTGTATGTCCGCCGCGATAACAGACACCGAGCTTAATACCAATACGATAATCGGGATTACACACCACAGATGAACGAGACACTTCCGCTGCATACTTGATTCCTTCCAGTTTTAGTGAATCAAATGTTTCATTTCGAGCCTAAAATTTCAACTTTGAACATCCAAAATTGCACGATGAGGAGGATAACACATCTACCCGGTGAATGCGACTACTTTCGCTCAATTTCTTGCACGTAATATTTTTCCGTAAGGTCACAAAGTGTTCAAAATGTCCCCCAATAACCAAATCTTAACATCTGTTCGAGATCGCCCTATTTGTTGAACGTGGACCATCCTTCGGATACAATACGCCATGTCGATGCTGAAGGAAGATAAAGTTATAATTCATTAAACAGGCTTGGGAATGAATAAACGGAATTTTTCTCGGACCATGAAAACAGAAATTTTATGAAATCATGTTGACGGGGCTTTCGTTTCATTGGCCTCTTGTCGGATGGACATCAATGAAAACAGAACGATGCTTGCAGGTCAGTACGGGGCTGCCGGCCCTGGATAAAATTCTTCATGGCATTCAGCCGGG
>JAFGTG010000139.1 GCA_016934255.1 Sedimentisphaerales bacterium | reverse complement strand
TGAACGCAAAAAGGCGGAAGAGGAAATTAGAAAGTTCAAGGCGGTCTCCGATCGAGCCGGTTACGGCGTCGGGATGATTGACCTGGATGGCCATTTAATCTATGTCAACGACACTTTTGCCCAGATGCACGGCTACCACGCCGGTGAATTGACCGGCAAACATGTTTCCGTTTTTCATAATGAAGAGCAAATGAAAGCCGTGAACAAGCTCAATCAGCAACTCAAAGAAACGGGTTCGTTTCTTTCCGAAGAAGTCTGGCATATCCGAAAAGACGGCACGGAGTTCTGTGCTTTAATGAACGGTACGCTGATCCAGGATGGGCATGGGAAATCCCAGTTTCTGGCCGCCACGGCCGTGGACATTACGCGTCGCAAAAACATGGAGATGGCGCTGGCTGAAAGCGAGGAGAAATACAGGACGCTCGTCGAATGTGCGGGGGAGTCAATTGCGACAATCGATAAAGACGGCGTCCTCCTTTTTGCCAATAAAAAGGCGGCGGAGGAGCTTGGATATCAGCCGGAGGATCTCATCGGTAAAACGATGTGGGACCTTTTCCCAAAGGAGATAGCGGATCGCCAGGCCGCAGTGATACGAGTCGTTATCGAGACCGGCGAAGGAAAGAATCTGGTTTCATTAAGTGAAATCAAAGGAAAACATCGATGGTACAATACGACCATAGAGCCATTGAGAAATGAAAATGGTCGCGTGACGACGGCAATGATTATCGCCAGAGATATCGATCATATTAAGCAGGCGGAAGAGCGAATCCGGACACTCAGTTCGGCGGTGGAACAGTCGATTGACGGCATTGCCATAGGAGATTTAAACCGACGACTGCTCTATGTCAACGCCGCTTACGCCCACATACATGGTTACACGCCTGAAGAAATGATGGGAATGCATGTCTCGGATGTGCGTAACAATAAAGAGGCGGAGGATCACACGGAAATTGCCCATCTGATTGATACGCAGGGATCGTGGACGGGGCAGGTCGAGCATGTAAGAAAGAACGGAACTGTTTTTCCCTGTTATCTCTCTGCGACATCGATCTCGGATGACCGTGGAGAAATGACGGGACGGCTTGTTGTTTGCAGGGACATCACCGAGTCCAAGAAAAGGGAGGAGGAACTCAAAACGTACCGGGAGAAAATGGCTCGCGCCGAACAGCTCGCCTCTTTGGGAACGCTCAGCGCCACCATCGCTCATCAAATTACCCAGCCCCTGACGGTGATTCGTTTGTCCCTCGACAATGTCATAGATGAATTGGAAGGGACCTCCTGTTCGAGTACGGTGCTCAGAAGGCTTCGGGACAGTGTCGCTCAGGTCTCGGGGATTACCACCATTATTAATCGATTCCGGAATTATGCACGGCATTCTTCGGACACGGCCTTTGGCCAGGTCAACGTACAGGAGGTGGTGGTTCGAATCGCGAGGCTGTTGGCTGAAAGTGCGAAACAGGCCAGAGTGACATTGAACGTCGAGGATATGAGCGCACTGCCTCCCGTTATGTTACACGAGAGAGAATTTGAACAGATTCTTTTTGCCCTGGTTGAAAATGCGATTCAGGCGGCGGACGGAAAGAAGAGCCGGCGGATTGTCATTAGCGGATCTATGAAAGAAGAACATATTGAGTTGCGTTTTACCGACACCTGCGGCGGTATTCCGCCCGAGAGTCTGGATAAAATTTTTGAACCGTTCTTCACTACGAAGCCTCGGGGGCAGGGGACGGGTTTGGGATTGTGTATCGTCCGAAACGCCGTCGCTCGCGTGGGGGGACGCGTTCGGGTCGAAAGTGAGTTGGGCAAAGGTTCGACGTTCTTTGTAACCTTGCCGATATGTGAAGATTAACGATCAAGGTAAAGTTCTTGTCATGACTCGGATATCGAGCGATTTGACCGTTATGCACGTTGATTCTCCCAATTTACAGAATCGTCGGATGAAACCGTTTCATGGTGTTCTCATTGTTCTTTTTATGAGCGGCGCCGCTGTTATGCCGGCCGTTCCTGCGAAAACAACGGTTGCCATCGGTCAGTGGGACCGGTTTGAATGTACGGTGACCAACGCGACTGTTTATCAAGATCCGTATCGCGATGTAACGCTGAATGCGACCTTCACCCGTCCCGACGGGAGCGAGGTGGTATTTTGGGGCTTCTACGATGACGAATCAACGTGGCGTTTGCGGTTTATGCCGGACCAGTTAGGTCTGTGGACGTACAAGGCGGAATTTTCCGACGGTGCGCCCGGCGTCGATGGTACGTTCAACTGCATCGAATCCGATCTACCCGGCCTGGTGGGCGAAAATGAGGCGAATCCCATTTGGTTCGGGTTCAAAGGCGGCGGACCGCTGCTGATACGTAGTCTCCACTGTGGCGATCGCTTTTTTGCTCGCAACTGGGACGATCCGGATGACACTGAAGATGGTGAGAAGCGTAAGATTTTTCTCGATTGGGCCCAAGCTCGGGGTTATAACACCTTATCCATTGCCAGTCATTATCTGAATCGCCGGAGTAAAGGACGCGGACAAAGCTGGGATACGCCCGATTTGTGGCCGCTGGACGCTGAAGAGTATCAACGCATGGAAATGATCCTTGACGATCTCGCGGATCGTCGAATCGTTGTGTTTCCCTTTGCCGGTTTCTTCGGTCGCGATTCGGACTTTCCCCGTTCTCCCAATGACCAGGCCCTTTACCTTCGTTATACGTTAGCCCGGTTGGGCCCATATTGGAATCTGTTATTTAATGTGGGGGGGCCGGAACCCCTTTTGCGAAGTAAACCATACTTGACCTTTGAAGAGATTTGCCGTCTCGGGGCGGATATTCGGTCGCTGGATGTTTTCGGTCATGCATTAACGGTTCACAACGCTACCGGCGATGATATCTATCGCGGCCAGCCCTGGTTTAGCTTTGGCACCTTGCAGGGGCCCAAGACTACGAATCGTCAGCGGCTCGCAGAGGGATTGTTGCGAAATCATCATCCATCACACCCGCTTTTTGCTCAGGAAACGCTCTGGCCCGGCAATACCTTCGGCCATCCGCGCTATTCAAACGACGATATTCGCCGCAATGCTTTTGTGATTTTATTCTGCGCCGCCATGATTAATTATGGCGATATGACAAGCAGTTCATCGTCCGGTTTCAGCAATTCCATGAATCCCAACGACGCAGTCAATTCTCGTCATGAAATCATTCATAAGGTTTGGGATACGTTCGCATCGCTTCCCTGGTCCCGAATGAAACCGCGACCCGATCTTGTGAACGCCGGGTATTGTCTGGCCGATCCGGGCCATAGCTATCTTGTGTACATCGAGGAACCTGCAACTCTACAAGTAAAAGTCAGACCCGGTACCTACTCAGTAGAATGGATTAATGCCCGCCAGTCGTCTGAGTCCCACCATAAGAGTGAAACGAGCAACGGTCGTGGTCTCCGGCCGCCCGGCGAGGGAGATTGGATTTTGAAACTCACGCGAATTTCACCATAGACAAGATTTTCATGAAGCTCGCCGATCTTGTGTTAAATCTCGCCGCATCGTATGTAAAGAGCGCCTTCAGATGCAAGAACTATTCGTCTTCATGATTGTTTCTCCTTTGTTGTGACATTATACTAACAATGAGGGTTGTTTTATTCTAATAGGTAAGGTTGTATGGAACAAAGACAGTTAGATGAGTTTCGAAACTGGTTTGGCGGCTATGTCGCAGGTTTCTACGGTGATGACGAATATATCAATACCAATGTCAGGCACAAGGAGGGCCACACCCAGCGGGTGTGTCGGGAAATACGATACATCGCGGAGCACGTGGGTTTATCGATCCCACAACAGCGCATTGCGGAAGC
>JAFGTG010000013.1 GCA_016934255.1 Sedimentisphaerales bacterium | reverse complement strand
GCGGGCTCGTTCAACGAGTTGTCGGTCGTCTAATAAGGTCATCTCCATGGACTCATCATATTAGACGAGGGCATATCCCGAAAGGTTGGAGTGAAAGATTGAAAAAACGGCCTGAATTTCCCCGGTTGCTTATCCGGGTCCATAGAGTTGAATGCTGTCGAAGAACATCAAACCGGTCCCCCCGGCCTGTAGTTTGCTCGGATCGCCAAGACAAATTGCGATAGAACGGACGTGGGCGAGATCAACTCCCACAAAGTATTTTAGATCGATAATCCACTCCGTCCAAGCGTTTATCCGGGTCGCTTCAGGATGATCGTGATAGACCGCACAGCCATTGAGGACAACACTCATAGGCGTTACACCATTCATCGAATCGCCATGAAACCAGAGCGACAACACCTCGGCGCCCGTCTCGGCCCAATTCTGCGCCGGATTCAGCGTTCGCTCCGCTTTCGCCACCTTGAAAAGGGCATTGTAATAATAAGGCATCGACTGCTCGCCGGCATAAACAATATCCCGTTCGGCGTAAGGAGGGAAGAAATGACCCACGGTACAGCCGTTTTCCAGCAGGTTATTGTAACCGTCCACCCACACGTCGAATATCCGGTTACTCTCGGGATCGTCGGGATCGAGGTCGTTGTAGGACTCAAAATCGTCGATGATAAGGCAAACGCCCGCCGTCGAAATCGGGATACCATCGGTCAACCACCTATCGGCGAATGCCTTCAAATCATCGAAGCCCACCTCGCCGTCGCCGGTCAGGTCAGCCCCGCGACACCAAAGAAATCCGCCGTCGCTCGACATCCAGCGTTCGGCAAACAAAGCGAAATCCGTGAAGTCCATCCTGAAATCACCGTTAAAATCTCCCGCGACGAATTGCCAGGTGAATTGAGGATAATTCAGCCCTTCGCAAATGTTCCAGATATCCTCGGTTCCATTGACGTTCTCACGCACGAAATCCCAACCCGCCTCCAGAAACGTACTTGCTGTTTGCATTTGGGTTGTAATCTTTGCACAGCCGTCATCACAGCCCGTTCCCGATTCATCCTGCTCCCCACACATGTTGCTCAGACCACTCTTTTGACGATCCCAAAAGCAAGCACCAACCGATCCTTTGGAATTTGATCCCATCAAACCGCCAACTTGTTGCGTCCCTGTGACGCCGCCTGTTGAATAGCAATGGGTGATTATGCCTTCCCGATTGCCCCCGATCAGGCCGCCAATTTCAAGATACCCCGAAACCTTCCCGGTCGAATAACAATCGGTGACCGTGCCCCCAAAAATACGACCCACCAGACCGCCCAGGCACCAGCCGAATTCATTTGAGACGCTGCCGGTCGAATAGCAGTTGGCGATTGTGCCATCCCAATTGTGTCCCACAAGCCCGCCGGCATTGATCCTCGCCAAAATGTTACCCGTGGCACAGCAGTTGGATATCATGTTCGTAGATACCGGGCGGAGTGGAGAGACGTGGTTTTGATTCGTCCCCACAAGCCCGCCGACGTCGCTTCGACCTGAAACGCTCACGATGGCATAAGAGTCGGTGATGGTACTCTGTAAAGAGCGTCCGACGAGACCACCAACATCATCTCTGCCGGAAACACTCCCGCCCCGTGCATAGCACCCTCTGATCGTTCCTTCGCGGAGGTTGCCGGCCAGCAAGCCCACATACTGTCCCGTTCCGGCATCGACGATAGCGTTAATCAATCCCAGATTCTTGATCAGTGCATTTTCCCCTCCAACGGAACCAAAAAGTCCAACGTAGTCTCGGTCCCCGGAGATATAAGTAAAATTGTGTATTTTACTTCGGTTGCCGTCGAATACCCCGCTAAAGCGTTTTGTATAAGACGTCCCAATGATATTAAAATCGGTTCCCGTATAGCCGCTCAAATCAATATCCGCCATGAGCTTGAAGTGCTTGTTCAGGTTTTGGGAATCAACACCGATTTCATTCAACTGCTCGGCGGTGTAAATCAGATACGGATCGTCAGGAGTACCCGTACCGCCACCATAGTGGGCCTCAGCCATTCGGCCGAACAGACAAACTGCGAGTAATACAACCCACGGTATTGAGGATTTAACGCATTGTCGGTGGAGTCCTGAGTAACTCAGAATCGTTTTCAAAACGACCATATCTTGTTCTCCTACCTCGCGGTATAACCTAACCGGCCCCATGTCGCCCTTTGCAGCCTCTGCAAATCGTATATGCCGTCCTCGGTTTCCGGCTCGCAATCCCCATCTGCCAGTATTTCACAGAACAGATTGTCCCAAACCGCAAGCTTGCGAGAAAAATTCAATGTTTCACGGCCTTTCCACTTCCAGAACTCGGCGTGCCCGTCCGCCATTGAAATCGTCATACTGCCCTCATGATGGATTGGCGGAGCACTGTGTACCTTCCACATCGGATACAGATAGTGAACGTAGAAATCACTGCTGGCCGGCGTTTGACCATTATCCAGAAAGACCGCACGCTGGGATGCGCCCGGATTCGTTATGTCCGTCAACCGGGTTAGGTGAAGCACTGTGCCGCCCACACGTTTGCCGATCTTGTTCAGCTCCCGCCCACCACTCTCCGCGATGAAGGTTCCTTCCACATCACAGCCGTTGGCCGAGACGACCGTCGTATATGTCAGCGCGTGTCCGGTACGCCCCCGCGGGCAACGATAAATATCGATGTCTTTAATCCAGGGCCATAGGGCGCCCTTGTCCGGGTTCTGTAGCAGCACCGCACGATACTGGCTGTTGCGAGGAAGAAAGGCATTACCCGCCCAACCTTCCACCGCGAGGTAACCGCGCTCTCCGAGTTCCCCACGGGCACGTAATCCAAACGGACGACCATTGACAAGTTTGCCGTCATATTCGGTCGCGTAAGATGTCCATGCAAGAGTGAGTTGCTTGAGGTTACTCAGACAAACCGCACGTTGCCCCAATTTTCGGGCCTTACCCAACACCGGAATAAGGAGGGCAAGCAACAACGCAATAACCGCGATGACCACTTAAAGCTCAACGAGCGTGAATCCTTTGATCTTATGCATGGCGTATGGCCTCCCTTATCTCGCGAATTAAGGTGTTTGGGCTTCCAAATAGCCTAATCGGCCCCAGGTGGCCCTTTGCAATCTTTGCAGATCATATAAACCATCTTCGGTTTGCGGCTCGTGCATTATCACGGTTGGAAAGGATGGAGGTTCTAACACTTCACAGAACAGATTGCCAAAAGGTAAAAGTTGACGAGGAAAATTCAACGTTTCACGACCTTTCCACTTCCAGTATTCTGCGTGCCCGTCCGCCATTGAGATCGTCATACCGTTCTCATGGTGAATGAGTGGTGCGCTGTGCCACTCCCATCTTGGATAAAGGTAGTGAACGTAAAAATTGTTCCCGGCCGGCATCTGGCCCATATCGAGAAAGACAGCGCGCTGGACCGCACCCGGATTCGTTATGTCCGTTAGTCTGGTGAGTTTGAGCACGGTACCGTCGACGCGTTTACCGATCTTATTCAATTCCCGTCCTCCGCTATTCGGGATAAACGTTCCTTCGACGTCGCAGCCGTTTGCCGAGACGACCGTCGTGTATGTCAGCGCATGTCCGAGACGACCCCGCGGGCAACGATAAATATCAATGTCTTTGATCCAAGGCCACAGAGCGCCCTTATCGGGGTGCGCCAGTAGCACGGCACGATGCTGGCTGTTACGAGGGAGAAAGGCATCGCCCGCCCAAGGTATCACCGCGAGATGTCCACGATCGCCGGGCCACACCGAATAATGATATCCAAACGGGGAGCCATCGACGAGTTTGCCGTCGTGCTCTTCGGCATAGGCGGTCCAGGCAAGGGTTAGTTGCTTGAGGTTGCTTAGACAAACTGCACGTTGCCCCATTTTTCGGGCCCTACCCAATACCGGGATAAGGAGGGCAACCAGCAGCGCGATAATCGCGATGACGACCAAAAGCTCAACCAGGGTAAAGGCTTTCCTTTTTACCATGATATCGCCGATTCAATGTATCGTCTCAGTAATCCTTGAACGACCTCATCCACGTCGGCCAGTCCTCCGGCCGGACGCCGCCCGCGAGGGTCCACGGATTTTCCGTATTAAATTGCCCGTTCCATTTTAAGGTCCAAAGCTCTTTGAGTCCGATTCGTTTGGTGGACCAATCGAGGAAAAGCCCGTTGATAGTGCCTTTATGCCGGTTGATGCAGGAACCGCTTCCTGTGTTGGATAAGGTGGGCCGGAGATCTTCCACGAAACGTTCCAAGGGACTTTCGCAATCGAAAAGTGCGGGGATGTAGGCCCGATCCCGAAGCGAGAAAATATCCAGGCCGCGCCAAGGCAGACGATTACGAATGGGAATCGACGTATCAAAATTGTCGTCTAATAACCAGGAATTAATCCCATAGCTCCCACGAAAGCTTGGAAGCGGACGGGTGATCTCCCATGCCTCGAACGTCGATCCGCTCGTACCTTGAATTCGAAAGGATCCTCCCCCCCACTCCTGGACAAATTCGAATGTTCCGCGATTTCTGGGTCTGAACGCCATCGGGCAACAGGCAAAATCATGGGTCAGAACGTCATAATAGACAGATGGTTTGTTCTCATCTTCGTAGCGGAGCGCCGTCTCACGAATCAGTGATAGAGCATCCCGGCCCGTTCCGGGGAACCGACCCTGGTTATCCTCGGTATATAAAGAGAAGACGATACCCCATTGCCTGAGGTTGGCCTGACAGAGCACGGTCCGAGTTTGCCTTCGGGTCTTCCGTAGTGCCGGCAGGAACATCGCCGTCAACAGGGTCACGATAACGATCACGACCAACAACTCGATCAATGTGAACGCCCTGCAACACAAGCGTATTCGTCTTTGCGACGTCTCAAATTCCTCGAATAAGCGCATTTCCGGCCCTTTCTTACAACGTCGCATAGCCAGTTCTCTTTGCTCCATCGTTGCTCTTCTCCTGTAGCGCTCACTCCAACCATTATTATAGTGTAGCTCTGGCTGTAAAGTTGACGCACTTTTTTCCAATTTTTCCGAAAAAAAATAAAAAATTACGTAGAACTACGTACCTCACGACACCAATAGAACGTGTCACTTTTTTGCTTGCAATTTGCTCCAATGGGAACGATAGTGGCTCGCATCGATATGCTTATCTTGTAACGGATCGAATGAATTGAAAGAGTGATGTTATGAAAAACAAGCCGGTTGTTTGCCTCCTCGTTGTAGCGACAATCAACACGTTTCTTTGGGCTGTGGAGGCGCCGAAACCCCGGAGCCGCAGCGAAGTGGAAGCGGTTCTTGCCAAGGCGCCGAAAGCTCTTCCGAAGAACCAGTTACGACAGTTGAATGTCGTCCTAATCGCATTCCAAAAAGACCACAAGGAAAATGAACACGATTACCCATTATGGCAAAAACGCTGGGCCGTGCTGCTCGGAGGCCAAAAAACCGGGCAGGCCAAGCAGGTCAATCTTTACGGTCCCCCGCCGGAAGGAAAACGGAAGGGATTGGCCGGGGTGCCAAAAGTGAACGTCTCGACGGCGAACGGATGGCCGAGTGAAGAGCAGCTTGAGAGGGCCGACCTGATCGTAGCGTTTTGCTACGTGCAATACGACGAAAAGAAACTCAAGCAGCTCGAAAAGTTCCTGGCGCGGGGTGGAGGTTATGTCATTCTGCACCCGGCTGTGATTATCCCCAGGGATAAGAAGGATATCGTCGAGCCGGCGGCAAAACTCTTGGGCCTAGCGTGGGAGTATGACTACACGCGCTACCGACATGGGGAGATCGATTTGAAAATCGCCGCACCGGAGCATCCGATCTGCCTGGGATTGCCGGAGACCATTCACGTGCTGGACGAGTCGTATTGGCCTTTGAAAGGCGATCACAGCAAGATCACGATCTTGGCGACATCGGAGGAAATGATCAGCAAGGATTCCGAGCAAACGAAGCCGGAGCCGATGTTTTACACTTATGAGTACGGCAAGGGACGCGTTTTCAGTTGCATCCTGGGGCATTATACCTGGACGTTCGACGATCCGTACGTCCGGACTCTATTGCTCCGCGGCATGGCCTGGGCGGCCGGCGAATCGCCCTATCGCTTCGACCGGTTGGTATTGCGAGGAATTGCATTATCCGACGAGTAAATTACACATCAGGAAAGGAGAAATCATGAAGCTTGCAGGAAACCCCAATGTGACATTCAGCGTTTGGACGCTTTGTATTTTGCTGGTTTTTACAGTTATTTCAACCGACCTTCAAGCGCAAGAGGAGGAATTCGACGGCTTGACGATGAATCTGGGCAGTTTGCCCCGCTTATCCTCAGCTCAAACGCGATCGATTAGCCCGGAGAACTTCACCGGCGAGAAAGGCAAAGGCGGCATGGCCACCGAAGGCACGGGCGCGGGAGCTGCTCGCGAGCTCGGCCAGGGCTGGAAGGTCTCACCTTCGGTGAGAATCGTGCCCGGCCAGACCTTCATCATGGCCGACGTCCAAGGCGCCGGCGCGATCCAGCATATCTGGATGACGCCGACGGGCAACAACCGGCTCAACATTCTGCGGATGTACTGGGACGGGGAAGAAAATCCGTCCGTGGAATGCCCGGCGGGCGATTTCTTTGCGTGCGGCTGCGGAGAATATACCACGGTAAATTCATTGGCGGTGTGCGTAAATCCCGGCAGCGGATTTAATTGCTATTGGATGATGCCGTTTCGTAAAAGCTTCAAAATTACAATGACCAACATGGCCGAAAAAACGATGACCTTATATTATCAGATCGACTATACGTTGACGCCCGTACCCAAGGACATGGCGTACTTCCACGCACAGTTCCGCCGGACCAATCCGCTTCCCGATAAGACGGACTTCACCATTATCGACGGCGTGCAAGGCCAGGGGCACTATGTCGGGACGTATATGACGTGGGGCTCGAACAGCCCGGGCTGGTGGGGTGAAGGCGAGATCAAATTCTTCATGGACGGCGACAAGAAATTCCCGACGATTTGCGGTACCGGGACGGAGGATTACTTTTGCGGCTCCTACGGCTTCCACAAGCCGGGGACGCGCGAGTATCAGACGTTCAGCACGGCCTACGCGGGCATGCCGCAGATAATCAAGTCAGAAACACAGCCGCGGTTTAGCCTGTACCGATGGCATATCATGGAGCCGGTCCGCTTCGAGAAGGACCTGAAAGTCACAATGCAAGCTTTGGGATGGAAGCCCAAAGGCGGGCTGTATCTGCCGTTAAAGGACGATATTTCGTCGGTGGCCTTCTGGTACCAAACCGAGCCGCATGCGTCCTTCCCGAAATTCCCCGACAAAGACGGGCTGGTTATCGAATAACTGAATCGGCCAGGAGTTTGATAATTCGATAGTTGAGGAAATCCGGATCATTGGGAGTCAGGTAGGGATGGTCCCAGTTGGCGTTTTCGGCGCAGATCATGACCAGTCCCTCAGACGGGATCATCACGCTGTTGATGCCCCACCCGACCGTCATGATGATGTCGGAGGGTAAGCCGGGCCAGATTCTCTCGAATGAACGACCGCTGCTTCGGTCTTTAGGATACAACGTGCCCACTTTTCCCGGCGTGTTGAAATACCAGTGAAATCCGTAAATTCCCGCTCCGTATTGATAATGGTTCGAGCCGCCGCCATAGGAGCGCACGCCAAGGTAATCCTCAGTCAAGACATCGGAAGGCAGTTTGCCAAACACGTCAGGGCCACAGCTGTAAGGTAGTTCAACGGGCACCTGGGGCTTCATGTATCGCTCGAAGTAGGACTTTGGCAATAATTGCTTACCGTTCCAATTACCCTCGTTCATCCAAAACCAAGTTAATCGCGTCCAATCTCGCACCGAAATCCAGGCGCGTCCACTGGATTTCCAACCTTTCGGCGTCACCTGATGATAAGGACCGTCCTGCATGCCCAGCGGCTCATAGATACGCTGTTGTGCGGCCTCGCCAATAGGTTGTTCGAACACCTTCTCCAGCGTACGAATCATCAGCGCGACGGCAAAATCGTTATGGGCAAACGCCTCGCCCGATACTTCCGGCTGCATATATCCGCTGGTCATATTCGCTAAATGCCGGAAAGTGATACCCCGGTCTTTGCCTTTGAGCGACCAGCCCCACTTGCCGATATTTTCATCAACGCTTGAGATTCTGCCCTCGTGAATCGCGAAAAACAATAGCGTACTGAAGATCGGCTTGGCGGAAGAGAACCAGTCGTGTCGCTTGTCGATATCGCCCCATGTTTTGACGAGATAGCCGTCCTTAACGATACAACCGGCGCTGCCGAGCATGGCGCCAATTCTGTCCAGCTTATTCGGGTCCATGCCTATCTCAGCCGGATCGCGCAATTCCCAATGTTTGCCCGGAAACGTTACTTGCGCGTCACCGCCAAAGCACACGTTCAGCCAAACCAAAGACAACAAAAGCATTACAGAGTTAGCTCGGAAGGTATTCATAGAAGATATTCTATCGAGAACGTGTCCATTTGTCACGAATTATGATATGATGACGTTCACAGTAAATTACATTGAAAATGATTGGATCTCAAATGATGAAAAAAGCTTGGACTTTGTCAATTCTATGTCTGACAGCCATCAATGTTTCGGTTGCCCAGGAAGATCATTCGTTTCTTCATCCGCCTCAAGTCATCACGACATCGCCGGGTCCGGAGTATCAGATCGCCAGCCGAACGTTCCAGGGTATCCCCAGCCTGGCGCGCAGTCCGAAAGGCCGGCTCTGGGTGGTCTGGTACGCCAGTCGCACCGGCGCGGAAGATCGAAATAACTACGTCTTACTCGTCACCAGCGGCGACGACGGCCGGACCTGGAGCAACGCCGTGCTGGCGATCGATCCCGACCGTGAAGGACCCGTCCGAGCGTTCGATCCGCAAATCTGGCTCGATCCCGACGGGCGGCTGTGGCTGTTCTGGGCGCAGTCCATCGGTCACGACGGCACGGTGGCCGGAGTCTGGACTATCACGACCGAAAATCCCGACGATCCCGAACCTCATTGGTCGGATCCACGCCGCCTGACCGACGGCGTGATGATGTGCAAACCCATCGTGTTGTCTTCCGGCGAATGGGTGCTCCCCGCTTCGACCTGGCGCAAAACGGATCATAGCGCCCGGGCTGTAATTTCGACCGACCACGGCAAGACCTGGCACGTCCGCGGCGGCTGCCAGATCCCTCCGAAAATGCGAGTGTTCGACGAGCACATGTTCGTGGAGCGAAAGGATGGTTCGCTGTGGATGCTGGCCCGTTCGAATACGGGCTTTTTGTTAGAGAGTGTCTCGCTCGACTGGGGAAAGACCTGGCCGGTGGCCCAACCCAG
The DNA here is from genome assembly GCA_016934255.1 of Sedimentisphaerales bacterium. Taxonomy (GTDB): domain Bacteria; phylum Planctomycetota; class Phycisphaerae; order Sedimentisphaerales; family Anaerobacaceae; genus JAFGTG01. The sequence continues at coordinate 5,925 of JAFGTG010000013.1, read as the reverse complement.
CACGATCAAGCACCCATCAGCACGCTTTTTCATTCGCCGGCTAAGCTCCGGTAATTTATTGCTGGTAAAACATCATAAGACCGACGAACGAAAACGGCTCACCGCCCTGCTATCTGATGACGACGGCCGTACATGGTCCGGCGAACTCCTTCTGGATGAGCGCGGCAGGATCAGCTATCCCGACGGTGTGCAAGCCGACGACGGGCGAATCTTTATTATTTACGACCGCAATCGCACGAAAGAACGCCAAATCTTCATGGCCGTCTTCACCGAGCAGGACGTTATCGCGGGCCGGCCGGGTGAACAAACGCGATTAAAAGTATTGGTCAGTCAGGGCAAGGAGATCAATTGAATGATGAATCGTTTTTCGAAAATTATCATGAGTCTTTTGTTTCTTTTGCACGGCGGAATGATTTTAACGGCCCGTCCACTTCAACCACTTAAAGTGAGTGATGAAAATCCTCATTATTTTGCGTATGAAGACGGGACGCCTTTCGTGTATCTCGGCGATACAGCGTGGGAACTATTTCGGCGGACCACGCGGGCCGAAGCAGACCATTACCTTCAGACGCGGATGGAACAAGGATTCATGGTTATCATGGCATGCGGTCCCGGCGTCGAAAAAATGTCCGGGAAGCTCGACACCGGCATCCACTTGCCCAATCGGTACGGTTATAAACCGTTTGAAAATGATGATTTCAATACACCGCGTGTCGTCGCCGGGTCTGAGAATGATTACTGGGACCACGTCGATTATGTAATCGACAAGTGCGAGCAACTTGGATTGTATATCGCATTGCTGCCCTACTGGGCGAGGGACTACGTTCCGAATCCGATTGACGCATCTACGGGCTATCGTTTGGGATGTTGGTACGGCCGGCGATATGGCAATCGCTCCCACGTGATTTGGGTCTTGGGCGGCGATAACGAGGGGGACAATCCCAGGGAAAAAGAAATATTCGATAAGACCGCCGAGGGCATCGCCCTGGGAGCCGGGAAAGACATATCCGAGCTATTCATGACCTATCACTGCAACGGCTGGAAGGACGATCCACACTCCTCCGGCTACTATCTCCATAACAAATCCTGGCTCGATTTTAATGGAATCCAGTCGGGACACTACCGCGACGGCGTGCAAGGTTCGCATCGTCATCCGTCGTACGAGACAATGTCGGATGATTATCATCGTCGCCCGATCAAGCCGAGCGTCAACCTCGAAGCGGTGTACGAAGGAATATACGACAGCTTCCAAATATCAAATCCGCGCCTCGACGCGTACGACGTACGAAAGACAGCATACTGGACCTTTTTCACAGGCGGCGCCGGATATACGTATGGTCATAACAACGTTTGGCAATTCTTTAGCCCGCGTTATCAGCCGCGTTTTCATGCCGATACCCCTTGGGATCAGGTAATGGACAATGCCTCGGCCCATCAGATGACATATCTTAAACGTCTCATTCTATCACGTCCCTTCCTCAAACGTGCCCCGGACCAGGCGATGATCGTTTCCGATGCAGGGATCGATGGAGATCATAAAACAGCCATCCGGGCGAAGGACGGAAGCTACGCGATGGTGTATATCCCGAGCCGCCAGGCTTTTACTATTGATCTGTCCATATTCTCCGGTACAGTCGAAGCCTGGTGGTATAATCCCAGGGACGACAAATGCTACGACGAATCCGGAAAGCGTACCACCCAGTCTTTCGGTCGATATGTCAATCGAGGAACGAAAGAATTCACTCCTCCATCGATCGGCCCGGACTGGATTCTCGTTTTGGATGATGCATCAAAAAACTTCCCCGTTCCGGGCCAATAGTCGCCCATCAAACAATTCTTCACAATCATCTGCGTCTTCTGTTGCCTCTCGGAGGCGGCGGACTTTGCGGAGCTTCATCCGCCGAAATATAACCGTCGTTGTTCCGATCGAACCAGCGGAAATGATCCGCCGGGCCGTCGAATTCCTGCTTGGTGACTTTGCCGTCCCCATTTCGATCCATCTACTGCACGATTATCCTTGATTTTCGACAAACGTCAGTTATAATCTCACTGATTCAAAATGGGGAATGAAATCAGGATAGAAACATTCAAATATAATGAACGCTTTCGGATATTTTGGGTACACTATGCAACGGAAAGGGTAAGCTATGTTTCAACGTCGTCTTGGTTATGTTGTATTATTTTGTGTCGTTTTCTTTTCAATTCAAAATGTGCAAGCAGAAAATTGGTTCCAGTTTCGCGGACCGAATGGATGGGGGATTTCGGATGTCAAAAACCTGCCCGTGACCTGGAGCGAAACGGAGAACGTCGCCTGGAAAACGGCGATGCCCGGCTACGGAGCCTCCAGTCCGATTGCCTTGGACGGCAAATTATACGTCACCTGCTACAGCGGCTACGGCATGGGACGCAACCAAGGCCGGATGGAAGATTTGACGCTCCATGTTGTGTGTGTCGATAGCCAGACCGGAACGATTCTTTGGGACAAACATTTCAAACCGATCCTCCCCGAGTCGAAAAAAGTGCGAGATCACGGATACGCCGCTCAAACGCCGACGACCGATGGCGAATATATTTATGTTTTCTTCGGAAAAACCGGTGTTTTCAAACTCGACCAAAACGGCAATACAATCTGGCAAACCAGCGTCGGAACAGATTTGCATAGCTGGGGGAGTGGCACATCGCCCATCCTGTATAAGGACCTCCTCATCGTCAACGCCAGCGTCGAAAGTCAAACTCTGGTGGCCCTCGACCGGCAAACCGGCCAGGTGAAATGGCGGGTTGGGAATATCAATCAATCCTGGAACACACCAATCATTACGACGTCTGAATCCGGCCGTCGGGAATTGGTCCTCGCGATCAAAGGCAAAGTGCTGGGATTCGAGCCGGATACCGGGCATTCGCTTTGGTCGAGCGATACGGATATCCGCTGGTACATGACGCCCAGCCTCGTTGCCGCGAAAGGCGTTGTTTATTCTTTAGGCGGGCGGTCGGGCACGGCCGCGTTAGCAGTGCGCACCGGCGGAAGCGGCGACGTGACCGCGACACACCGCTTGTGGACCAGCACCAAAGGATCTAACGTCTCCTCTCCCGTCATCCAGAATGGGTATTTATATTGGATGCACGAACAACGGGGAATCGCCTTTTGCGCCAAGGCTGCGACCGGCGAGATCGTGTACGAAGAACGATTGCCGGGCGCCAGGCAGGTTTACGCCTCGGCTCTGTTGGCCGATGGACGGCTTTACTATTTAGATCGTACGGGCAAAACGTTCGTCCTGGCGGCCAAACCGACATTCGAGCAATTGGCCTGCAACTCATTGGACGACCATAGCACGTTCAACGCCAGCCCGATTGTCTGCGACGGAGCATTGATCCTGCGCAGCGACGAGAACATGTATTGCATCAAGAAATGAGTTAATCTCAATATCCCAAGTGGGTTGTGATAAATAAATGGTGATTCGATATGAAAACACGCCGTGATTTTTTAAAGGGCTTGATGGTTGGAGCCGTCGCGTCCCTTTATCCGTCCACAGGACACGCGAAGTCTGCCGCTGATTCGAAACGAAAGCCCAATGTTGTGTTGATCGTCTGCGACGATCTCAACGATTACATCACGGGAATGGACGGGCACCCCCAGGCGCGAACGCCGAATATCGCGCGGCTTGCCCAGTCCGGCGTCGCGTTCAAACGGGCCTACAGCAACAATCCCATCTGCGCGCCGTCGCGATCCAGCTTCCTTACGGGAATCTACCCGCACACATCCAAAAACCTGTTCTGGGATAAATGGTTCGAGAATCCCGTGCTTAAAAATTCCAAGACGATCATGGAGCACTTCCGCGATAACGGCTACCACGTCGTCGGGTCGGGCAAGCTCATGCATCACCATCTGCCCTCCGTGTGGAACGAATATAAATACAAAGCCGATTACGGCCCCTTTGTCTATAATGGCAAGAATCGGGTCGCCCACCCTTCCGTACCTCAGCCTTTTGGCAGTATCGGATCGGTGGACGGGTCGTTCGCCCCGTTGTCGGATATGCCCTATCGTTCGGATGGAGATGATAACAAGGGCTGGATCTACGGCACCTGGGGCAAGGTACAGAAGTTCAACTATGTTGACGAAGACAACCGCGATCCGACACCCGACGAACGCAATGCCCTATGGGCGGAACAGAAAATCAAGGAGCTGGCGAAACAAAAAGACAGTAAGCCGTTTTTCCTGGGCGTGGGTTTTATCCGACCGCACACGCCGCTTCACGTGCCCAAGCGTTTTTTCGATATGTTCCCGAAGGACTCTCTTCAAATCCCCGTTATCCAGCCCAACGACGCAGAAGACTGTCACTACAAGGAAGTCTTGAAGATGGACCAAAAGGGATTGAGGTATTTTCGCCTGCTCAAAGCATCCTATCCGGACCTCGAATCCGCGCTCAAGGCGTTTACCCAAGCCTATCTCGCCAGCGTCGCCGCGGTGGATGAATGTATCGGGCAAGTCGTCGAAGCGGTGGACAATAGCCCGCTTAAAGACAATACCATCATCGTCGTCACAAGCGACCACGGCTGGAACATGGGGGAGAAGGATTATCTTTTTAAGAATTCGCTCTGGGAAGAGAGCACCCGCGTCCCGCTCGTCATCCGGGCGCCGGGAGTCGCCGCACCCGGCGGCATCGCGGAACACCCCGTTTCATTGATCGATATCTATCCGACGCTTGTTGACCTCTGTGGCCTCAAAGGCGACACGAGAAAGAACAACAAAGGCGCCAAGCTGGACGGCTGCAGCCTCCGTCCTTTCCTCACGAACCCGAAGTCCGAGACGTGGGATGGTCCCGATGCGGCGTTAACGATGGTTTACGCCGGCAACAAAACGGGCAACGATCCCGCGAAGCAACACTGGTCCGTTCGGACACGCCGATGGCGCTATATCCTATATAATAACGGCAGCGAGGAATTGTACGACCACGACGCCGATCCATACGAATGGACGAATTTGTGTGGGGATGAGCGTTACGAAAAGATAAAAGTGAAACTAAAATCGAAACTTTTACGCATGACCGGCCGGATCAGGTGATGGCGGGATCGATTTTACAATGCCTTAGGCCGTAGGGTGTGCAACTTGTTGCACACGCGGTTTATTTCGACGGCAAATCCCACTCGTTCATCTTGAATTGGTGCGATATATCGCACCCTACATTAAGCCCAAACATGACTTTGCTAAAGCATGAATACGAACGATTACGTCTCGCTTCAGTTCTTCGATATATCTGGCTTCTTGATAGTTTATCCGCGCAGTATCCTTATCCATATCGCGTTCCGACTCGACTTGAATCACATACGAATTAACGTGCCGATCCCAGAACCAATCCGCCGATCCGTACTGGATATATTTCGGATCGATTTGTTGTATGCGACTCAACTCGTCGAGAAACCGGGCGGCCGGCTCACATTTTTGAACGCACAAGGCTACATAGGCGATTCGGTATTCTATAGCTCCCTCTATTTCTGTGGGAGGTAATGGCTCCAGATTTGTCGGCTCTTTGTTTTTGAAGACAAAATGTCCAAAACAGCTTTGTATCGTAAAGCAAAAAGACATGTCATTCAACGCTGTGACGACGTCCCGAACCGGTTCATCGAGAGAATGGATATCCAGAGAGGATAAAGCCAATTCTTTTTGAACGGTAAAATCCGGATGTTCGACAAGCGGCCTGGCCGTTGTAAATGTTTCCATGAATTCTTCTCTCTTGATTCAGCAAAAGACAATCATCGTTCGACGATAAAAGTCACGTCCCATTTCGGGACAGGTTGTCCTTTCGGTTGCTTATTCCGCGGCAACTGCTCCGCGCCGCTGTCGTCGCTCAGGTCTTCCCCGATGCTGTATATAACAAATCCGATCCCACGTCTTTTAAATCGCAATTCTTGACCATCGAAAGGGTCTTC
>JAFGTG010000138.1 GCA_016934255.1 Sedimentisphaerales bacterium | reverse complement strand
TAGTCACCCAGCCCGTTCAAACGTGAACTTAGGCCGCCGACAACAATGTCACGCAAATATCAACCTGCGGAAAATGGGACTAGCCTGATCGAGTTGTTCCAGGATGATATGGCAGAGCGCGAGGTTGTAGGCGGCGTTGCCGATCTCTGTTGCATCGTCAATGACGCTCGCCCGGTTCAGTGTTTTCCTGTAAAGATCAATGGCTTTGGCGGTCGCACCCTCTTCGTATGCAGCGCGGGCGAGGTTGCTGGTCCGCGAAAGTTCCTTGTCTTTAGGTGGCAGGGTCGAAGTCGGCGAGGTGGTGCAGCCGACCAGCATCAGAAAAGTCAGGGCGATGAAAAACTTTCTCATGGCACGACCTCGCTAGGTGGGATGCGTGTGTTCGGTTGGCGCTGCTCGATGTACTTGCGGATCAGCCAATGTCTTTCGATTCCTTCGATCAGTCTCTCCAACTCATATAACGTTTGCTGCGACTGTAAAATCAACCCGGGGAGATCTTTGGCTTCTATGGTAAGGGCCTCGCTTACCGCAGACAGATGTGTACTGGTGACCTGCACGTTTTTCAGGATGGCTTGGAGTTGATCCATGGACACGTTGCCTTTGTCAAGGATGGTCTTCAAGTCATCCGCAAGGGCAGGATCGGTCAGGAGCTTTCCGGCTATGCCTTTACCTTGTTCGACGCTGTCGACAATGAGATCGATGCGCCCTATGAACTCATCCAGGTGCTGCCGGGACACATCCAGATTCGTGCCCAGCTTCGTCCACGCATCCGCACCGGTGCTCAGTTTCTCACCAAGCGTCGTCCATGTGTCGAGGCCCACGCTCAGTTTTTCCATAACAGGCAAGACCGCATGGCGGACTTCCTCAATCGCAGTTTCCATCGTACCTGGCAACTCCTTGCAGGCAATGGAAGCATCCTTCATAGGCAACGGCTGGCCCTGGCCGCGTGTGATCTCGAAGTACGCATCGCCCGCCACGCCGAATTTCTTTTTGACGACCGCAAAAGAATCCTCGCGCATGAATCGGAAGAAGTCGCCGTGAATGCTCGTCCCGGCTTCCATGCGACCAGTCGCATCGACGATGACATTGGAAACCGTTCCTACGAGCGTGCCAAGGAAGTACACCTCCGAGCCCTGACGGATGCCCGCGGCGCCCGCCTCAGGCAGGACGATCCTCAGCCTGACAGTGCCTCTGAACCAACGCTGGCTGTGGCTTGTCCACACGATGGCGGCGATCAGCACTACCACAACGAGGATGATGAATATGCCGGTGATCTCGTTCACGTGCCGAAATTTAAAGCGTTGTTTCATCAGGTTGTCTCTTTTGCCTCTTTGATCATACGCATCGGCGAGCCGAGCATTCGCCACCGCGTGGTCGCATACAGCCTGGGATTGTTCCAAACATCGAGTTCATTTGTCGTCCACAACACGGCGGCACCCCGTTGGCGAGCCTCGTGAACCATGTTGATCAGTGACGCGATGACATCAGCATAAAGTCCAACCGTTGGATTTTCAAGGAGAATCAAGATGGGCGATCCGAGAAATGCGCGCACACAGGCAGCCTTTTGCAGGTCCTGCCGTCGCACGTTCGATGGCCGACCGCCAGGCAGCCCCGCTAAACTGAAGACCCGACAGAGTTGGGTCGCCTCTTGCTCGATCTCCTTAACGGGGCGTCGCGTATGATGCCGCTGCGCCAGAGTAATCTCCTGATCCACGTCGAGATCACTGAGCCACCTCTCATCCTCAAACACACGCCCGATCTTGCCTCGTTGTGCCGACACGCGATTCACCGCCATCGTTTGCCAGTCTTCGCCGAGGAACGTGACTGTGCCCTGTGCGGGCGAGATCAATCCCTCAGCGGCGTCCGCCAACCGGATGCGAACCTGCTCATTCTGCAACAACACAATAGCCAGAGCACCGGGCGTGAGAGACAAATTTAAGTTAGAGATACCCGATTCGTCCTCGCAATCCGGTGCGATTGTCACATCGTGAAATCTCAGGATGTCGGGAGATTCGTTCGTCATCAGAGATAAGTCAAGAATGATACCACTGTAGAGATCACAAACAATCCGATAATGGATCGCACGAGCGCGCGTTGCGTTGCCTGCGGGACTTCGGTCAGCGACCCGCTAACGCTCAGCCCGCCGATGCAACACGAGGTGCCGGTAAATAAAGCGGGTAGTATGCTTTTACTGAGGATAGCGAGCATGTCTTTGGGACGAACGGCGCTCGACACGCTATTTGCAAGCAACAGCAAATCACGGCTGCCTTTGCCCACTGTCGCCCCGAACAGATACCCGCTCGCGAAAGCGACAAAAATAAAGACGATTGTCAGGCAAAACGTGGACACGGCCGCAGCCAGCACGCGCGGCACGACGAGATAGAGGAACGGCGAGATTCCCTGCGCATTGAGTACGTGAACTTGCCCGCCGATTTTCATGATTCCCAACTCGGTCGCCATTGTACTGCCGCTGCGAACGATCACTATGATGCCGATCAACACTGGGCTGAGTTCGCGGGCCACGACGGCCACCAGCAACGATCCGAGCATTTGTGACTGTCCTGCTTCTGCAACCCAGAACTCCAGTTGCGCCACCACCGTGATTCCGACAAAGAACGCCATCCCGCAAACAAGCACGACCGACTCAACGCCGATGGCCACGACCTGCCGCACGAAGGCTCCTCGCACCGTACGTACCCAGTACCGCGGTTGAACACAGATGTAGAGTATCGTCCCAATCACTGCCGCTGCATGGCGCAACTCGTCCCACTGTGCCCAAACCATGTCTCCCAGTCCGCCAATCACACACATCAGTGTTTTCTGAAATCCACCCGCCATTTCAGTCAATCCTACGAACATAGCATACTTCTCAGTTCACAATCCTGTTCATTTGTCATAAGCTACTTTAGAAATCCGGGCTTATCTAATTATTTTCAAGTATCTCCCCAGCCAATAGGGCAAGAGGAAGATGTCACCGCTATATTCACTCGATCCGTTATTTCCGCCGTCCAGGCGGAACGCATTGCCGTTGTATTTACTCATCGGGCGTTCATCGGGAGGTAGAACCGAGCGCGTCGTCTGATCGCGAAAATTCGGCTCGATGAACTCCAGGTCCTTGCGATGACTGTTGCGAACCGACCAGCCGATCATGTCCAGCGGAAATTCCTTCAAGCTCCAAACCGTTTCGGCCAGATCGAATTCTTCCGCCCCGGTCATCGCGTAAATGAAGTTCCAGAGGGGATTCTTCTCCGGCCGCTCTATTTCCCAGTGCTCTTTGATCGCCCGGCGATATTTCTCGCGAAGTTCGTCCGTGAAAGCATATTTATATAGGCCCCAGTAAGATAAAAAAGCCAGCTCATCGTCGGAATGATTCCATTCTGTTGTCAGGTCGATGTCCGGCACGCGTCCGATCTTGGTGATGGGGATCATAATATTGTTCAGATAACCGTGCTGTTCCATCAACTCGAAGGCTTTTTCTTTATAGATTTCCTTGCCCGTGAAATGATAGGCCGTTTGAAGAAAAGAGATAATTTCAGCGGAATTCAATCGGCGGTCGCCCACCTGTTCGGGAAATCGGTTGACGTAATCCGGATTCCATTTACCCCAGAGTGTCGGTTTGCCGTCGTAGTCGATCAGGTACCAATCATTTCGTACGATATGGTCCATCGTCTTGTCCATCAGAGTAATCGCGCGATCTCGCCATTTTTTGTCGGGAACGACTTCGACGAAAATGCTATACGCGAAAAAATGCCCCACGATTTCGTCGCTGCTGGTGGTGGCTTTCCAGAACCAGTCGCGATCTTCGGCAGGTTGCCAGCGGGATATATCCGCGACGTGGTAGCCGGCACGTTCGAAGGAGCGTGAGGGGAAGCCCTCCAAGGGATTGATCGCATACAAACGTTCCATTGCCTCAAAGGATTCGTAACAGTTTTGTAATGCGTCCTCAGATGCTGTGGCGGCATAACGGAATAATTCACCAGCCAGATACATGGCGGTCCAAAGACCGTCGTTATCGCTGTCCACGAGCGTGCCCGTTGATAGATCACCCGGTTTGCTCATGGCAAGGGTACTATTGAAACCATAACGGATATGACGGCTTCGTGTGAGCTTGTCGAAATGCTCGGCTTTTTGTTCGAGCGTCATCATCTCAAAATGAATAATGCTTAATCCATTCCGACTGAGGATCAGTACCGTGTCATTTGGGCCTTCCGATATATCTATCACGTCGTCATCCACAAGCCAGCGTTTCGAAGCATAGTAGCTTATCCGACCATCACCACACAGGGCGAAAGCCCCATTAGGCGTTCCGAACCAGATCGATTTGCCAATTTGCTTTATGCAACGTATGTCACTACATGGAAGTTTGTTTTTCAGTGCGGAGCGTTGGCGAAATGACGCGGCATCTAATTCGATATACCCATCCTGAGTGCCGATAGAAAGAATCGAATTATTGCGGATTAATCCTATACAATTGAGATTGTTACCTTTAAAAACTGTTGTCGTTTCTTTTCCGGGTGTGAAACAATCAACCTGACGACCGGTTAACATGAGGAATCTGTTCCGTGTCGAATCGAACAGAATTTGTTTCACCCTATTTTGTGTTATCCATTGATTGACGTATTTGCCTTGATCGAAATAAGACAGTGTGTTCTTTCCGGCCAGTAAAAAATAGTTGCGATTTCCCATTCGGAATAATTCAACGTCAGGCATTTCATGGATCACATTGAGTTGACCCGCCCAGGCGTTGCTGAAGATCGCTTTGTCCGTTAGGTAAACGAATTGGCCGCGATGGGTATGCATGCATTTGATGTGCATATCCAGGAGAGGCCGATATTGGCGATCGGGCACTAATGTTCCATTGTGTATCTGCAATAAGCCTTTAACCGACAGAGCAAGGATACGGCCATTTCGATCCGAACGTACAGTAGATAATTCTATACCGGCCAGTTCTTTGGAAAGTCGGATTATTTCCGCAAAATCCTGGGTGAAAGGGGTATCCTTATAAAAGGGCTGAATCGTGTTTGAAAAAGAGGATGGGATAGGGGGCAAAAGGCTATAAATGATTACACAGAAAACACCGGTTCTCATCATGTCCAATTTCCTTACTCGACTGTTTTAATGGATCATCGAGAACATTGTAGGGATTTCGGAGAGGTGTTCAAGTGAAATTCGTTTGTGGTGTGCCCGTAAGGGCATGTTAGAGAATGTGTAAACGAGGCGTCCTTGTGCCGAACGCCTTACGGCGTCGCTACGAACTGCCGTCAATATTCAATTGTCAATTTCCCGACAGGGATTTGCTTGCCTGTGGTGTCCCGCCGAAGGCTCCCATATTAATGCGTTGGCCGTTTGGTGAGGGTTCGGTAGTCCAATCCGAACTCGGATCGCCGGCGTCGATGCACGGGCTTGTCGTCTCGTCCTGAATCCAACGTTGACCGTTAGGATCCCATCGGCCGGACTGGGACTTCAAATGATAATCGACAAAAAGCGGATCAGCGTCAATATTCCCTTCGCCGAGCCAGCCTCCTTGGATATCGCTATACGTGATCGAGGACGATTCACATTCCATCTGTACACCGTCGCTGTTATTGTTGTAGATGATCGAATTGGTTATGGTCGGTATGACGGAGGAAATCCCGTGCAACAAATTCTCAGTAATCGTGCAGTTCGTGATCGTGGGAAGTCCCCCAAGAATGCCTTGCTGCTGATTTCCGGCAATAATGCAATGGGTAAGGGTGGCGTAGTTGTAATTCACGTTCCGACCGGTTCGTTCCGTCCACATTTCGATACCCGGGCCAAAATGGCCTGTGATATAGCAATGGGCAAGCGTTGGATGGCTACCTTCCCACAACTTCATGCCGGCCCCTTTGCTGTCGGTAATGTTACAGTGGGTAATCGTGGGCGATGTTCCGGAGCAGTATATGCCCGTGCTTCCACCACGAATAGTAAATCCGGAGAGCGTGCACTCGGTACCCTCTCCAGTGGCCAATGTAACTACCGACGTCTCAGTATTGCCCTGGATGATCGTTGCGGCCACAATACCCGGATCGTCGGGATCTATCGACCTGATGATTAAATTTTTGCCGATGAAGTTAATATTTTCCTTATAGATTCCCGGGCTGACGATAATCTGGTCGCCGGGATAAGCTTCGTCAATCGCATCCTGAAGATAACCGTATTTCTTCCCGAAAGAAAGGTTCTCGACCGGCAAAGACAGGATAGAAGCATTAATGAGCTTCGGATCGGTATAGATGGTCGAGCCATATTGGTCGTACGCCCTAATTGTCCACCAGGTTTCATCGAAGGGCAATTCAGTTATCACCTCGGTGGGCGGCGCCGGAGTGTCGGAGACAACGGTGAAATCCATCACACGGTAAGGATTCGATCCGAGCAATAACTGGTAACCGAGGGCATTTTTACTTTCCTTGCAGGTCAAAACGGCGCCTTCGACCAATCCTGCGTCAATGGGACCTACGAGCGTGACAGGCTCGGGCAGCCGGGCGGGATAGTTGGCTTCGTCGAAGAACTCCATGTGGCCGCTGGTGTTGCTCCCTTGCCACCTGTATTTGTAGATTTCGTCGTGCGGCGTCACGGCCAACTGGAGATTTTTGCCCGGACCGATGACGGACCAATAAGCTCCGGCGATAAGACCGTCATTAAAGACGTTCATGGCGGAGGTCGTCAGTGAATTCTTATACCACGTTGGTGGAGCGCCGTGGTTGCCGACGGCGACCTGGACGTTCAGAATGCCGGGATAGAAATAGGGACCGGTCCCCTCGTACGTATCGACCCAACATTGCTCTCCATCAACAGCGCTTCCGATATACTCCATTAAGCTTGCAGAATAATCTCTGCACCGGCCATCCAGCAACGTGACTCTATTAACGGCGTATCGGGCGTCCTGGTACGTCATATTAATATGTGGTTCTTCCACAGAATTTGTGGGTAGCTAACAGAAGAAAGGTGTGTGTCAATTGTGCCGCGGCTTGTTCGATGCGGCAAGCCTTTG
>JAFGTG010000137.1 GCA_016934255.1 Sedimentisphaerales bacterium | reverse complement strand
TAGTCACCCAGCCCGTTCAAACGTGAACTTAGGCCGCCGACAACAATGTCACGCAAATATCAACCTGCGGAAAATGGGACTAGCCTGGGTGAACCTGCGAACATCCTAACGATCGCGCGCGTTCTTGCGCCCGGTGAGAAAGCATCCGAAATTCCTAGAATGGATTATCCGGAAGTTACACTTGAACGGTGGTTGGAACCAGTCGATCAATTTCTGTCTCGAATTCGGGAGAGCCTGGCGAGCAAGCAGTACTCTACTCTCTCGGATGGCGATCTATCAATCAGTGTAACCGGACAGATTCACTCTCCACGATCTGAGTTTGATCGAGGCTTTGGGATTGACTGGCCGTTATCAAATTTCGAAGTGTGTCTCAATAATAAAGGGCGAGCGAATACAATGTCTCCCCTTGTCACAGTTGCACACCCACTCTTCACATCCATTGGGGATGCAATCAATCATGTATTCGATATGAACTATCCAGACGGACAGGCCAGTTGGTGCAATGGATACTTTATGATTCTCGTACCTCACTTCCTCGGCAAGTTCACTCGCATATATCTTGAGGAAGGTAAGGGAACCGTTTCAATTGAACGTAAGGTTCCGTCTTGCCTTTATCTTAAAGGAGCTATTCGAAATGATCAAGAGCGGCAACGTATCAGTACCAAGCTTCCGGCCGATGTTAACGAGACAACCTTTGATCTATCCCTAAGGCCGGAGAATGGCACATTCTTTCTGTTGTCAAACGAAGATAGCATTGTGGACTCATTCGAGATTCAGAATTTCCGGCCCTACCGTTCGCTTGATATTCTCTCCTGGTCAGAAGCGTTCGATCCCACTTACCTCTCGGATATTGAACGGATCAGAAGTGGAGAAAACGAGACAACAGAATTCAAGGAAATCGTGAATCCTTGGGATTCAAGCAAGCTCAACGAGGTAATGAAAGCGGCTGCGGCTTTCGCCAACACCAAAGGTGGCGTTATTTATATCGGTGTGACCGATGAGTGCCTGCCTGCCGGATTTGGTAAGCCAGACGAGAAGAAAAGTCTGGACAAGTCGATCAAAAAGGTCCTCGACAGGCTACAGAAAGAGTTCGAGACAAAAAACCTCCAAGAACTTGCAAGCCGATATGCCGCAGAAATTCGTAAAAGAATACTCGAGAACATTGAGCCTCAACTTGCTTGTAAAGTCGAAATCATAAAAATCGCAAGTCAACTGATACTACGCATCGATATCCCACAGGGCAATGGTCCACCATACCAGTTGAAGTCGGAAGATGGATTCCGAATTCGAGCCGGCGCTCAATCCAGAAAGGCCAGGTCTGACGAACTTCCGGCCCTCTTTAACAAGGAATCTAAATGGCCAAATATACTATCTTCGATTTAACTGGAATAAATGTGTTTCGTGCCTACAAATAGCCCAAGATATATTTAGGGTATCCCTGATGACGACATGGCGTCGGCGACAGCGTAAGAAACGAGATTTGCATTTTCTCAACGAGGACGGAATGGTCGCGTGCAATCCGCGCGACCGTGAAGCGGCCCACCGCGCGGAAAACGAAGGCATCGCCACCGAGAACGTACAAGCAGTGACCTGCAAGAAGTGCCTCGCCGTTATACGAAAAGAAAAATAGGGAGAGGCTTGCCTATCAGAGGTTTTATGATAGCCGGAATCGATCAGTATAAATAAACTTGAGGTATTCTTCGCATAAAAGCACGTTAAGTATCCGCTTCGAGCCACTGCGGTTGTAACGTGAATTTCATATCCAGCATCCCTCTTTTCGGCTCGCGCCGACCGGTCTCGAACGGATCGCCCGTCTCGGCCATCCATCGCTTCAAACGCGCTTCCATTTCCTGTTGAATTCCGGCGAATTTCGGATTGCCCGCGAGGTTCTTCCGTTCATACGGATCGTTTTGGCGGTCGAACAAGACCGGTTCATGGTCCTCGGCACGATACCAACGGGCGTACACCCATCGGTCGGTGCGAACGCCGCGCCAGCAACCGACCCACCGTTCGCGGTTCGGCCAGCCGTTGCCCATATTCATCAGATAGACCGAGTCGGGCGGTTTCGGGCCGTCCTGGCCCGTGACGATATGGGCCAGGCTATGACCCTGAACGCCATCGGGGATCTCGATGCCACAAAGGGACAGCAACGTCGGCATGACGTCCACGCTGCTGAACATCACCCGGGTTCGCCGCCCGGCGTTGACTTTTCGCGGATAACGCATGATAAAGGGGATGTGAACGGCTTCATCGAACGGTGTGGATTTCGACGCCCGTTTGGTGGGGTGCATCCATCGATCCATCGGCTTGCCGTAGCCGTGACTGCTCAAATGATCGCCGTGATCGGAAGAAAAGCACACAATCGTATCCTCGGCGATTCCGAGCCGATCGAGGGTGTCCATCAATCGGCCCATCTGTGCGTCGATCGCCGTCACGTTGCCGTAATATTGGGCAATTTCCCGACGGGCAAACTCGGCCATCTGCCGTGGGACGTTGGGGTGCAGATCGATCTGAGCCGGGTCGTAAATGTCGTATTGCTCGGGATATTTGTCGTAGGGCCAGTGCGGCGGCTCCCAGCTCAGGACGATCGCGAAGGGAGAATGTCCACGTTTGTTGATGTGATCCTCCATGAGCTGAATGGTCCGGTCGGTTTCGCCTTCGGGGGCAAATTTTTCGATCGTGACGGGGCCGGCTTCGTTCTCGTGATACGTCGCGCCATAATGGCGATTCAGGCAGTTAAAGGAGAACATGTAATCGAAGCCGTGACGTTTCTCCTTCGTGTACGGCCCCTTGCCTAAATGCCATTTACCCACGTAGGCGGTGAAATATCCGGCGGCTTTCAAGGCCCGCGGCAGAGTGACCTGGTTATCCCACAGGAGATATTCGTTGTCCGGTACCCCGTTGGCGAAACCGTATTTTCCGGTGAGGATCTGAGCCCGGTACGGCGAGCATAAGGGATGACTGGAAAGAGCGTTCTCGAAAACCAGCCCTTGCGACGCCAGGCGGTCAAAATGCGGCGTGCGAACGACCCGGTTGCCACTCGATCCCATCGCGCTATAACGAAGCTGATCCGCAAAGACAAATAAAATATTCGGCCTTCTCGTCTCCGTTCCTTCATGCGAAGAGGAACCTCTTGCCGACGGGTCATATCCGCCCAACAGCAGCCCCACCGACATCTCGCCGGCCCGGCCGAGAAAATTTCGACGGTTAACGCATTTCTGATCGTTCATAGCTATTCCCCATCAGTCGTCACGTCAGGTGATGTCTTCGAGACCGAGTCATCACGTCATATATTATGATAACCTGTAACGTTTTCCGCAAGAAAAAACAACGATGTGTCAAGAAAACGTAAACGTATCGTGTGCCCTGTTTTTTTATGTGAAGAACCACAATTACGTTTTCCGCTATTTCCCCCGCATTATTTTGAATCCTGCCTCCACAAAAGGACGTGTTA
This sequence comes from Sedimentisphaerales bacterium, assembly GCA_016934255.1. Taxonomy (GTDB): domain Bacteria; phylum Planctomycetota; class Phycisphaerae; order Sedimentisphaerales; family Anaerobacaceae; genus JAFGTG01. The sequence goes on along the minus strand of JAFGTG010000137.1, from coordinate 4,661 downwards.
AAAAAGAGTAGCGGTTTTTCTTGAATAAAGGACGTATATCATTTTAAGATAGTCTCACAGAGAGACAGAAAATCGTCCATATATGGAATGTTGTTTTCGTCCCGTTTGGTATAAACGTGCAAAATCCAACTCCGCCCGTGAGTCAGAAAGGAGAAGACGGAATGGATATCCGGCCGGGTAAGCCCTATCCCCTGGGCGCGACGTACGACGATAACGGCGTCAATTTTTCCCTGTTCTCGGAGGTGGCCGAGCGCGTGCAGCTTTGTCTGTTCGACGAGGCGGGACATGAAACCCGGGTCGATCTGCCGGAGCGGACAGCCTTCTGCCGGCATGGGTACCTTCCCGGTTTATCACCCGGCCAGCGTTACGGCTATCGCGTGCACGGTCCCTGGGACCCCGCAAACGGTCATCGCTGTTGCCCGGCCAAACTCTTGCTCGATCCCTATGCCAAGGCCATCGAAGGGCACGTTCAATGGAACCCGGCGGTCTTTCCGGTAACCCAGGCTGCGGGGGACGGACCGCCCAACGACAGTGACAGCGCCCCTTTTATGCCCAAATCCGTCATCGCCGATACCCAGTTCGATTGGGAGGACGAGCAATGGCCGGATACGCCGTGGCATGAAACGATCATCTACGAGATGCACGTGAAGGGCTTTACCGCGCGTCACCCGAATATTCCGGAGTCGCTGCGAGGCACGTATGCGGGACTCGCCCATCCGGCCGCCGCCGATTATCTCAGGACGTTGGGGATTACCGCGGTGGAGCTTCTGCCCGTCCAGCAGTTCATACACGAAAAGCGACTGGTCGATCTCGGCCTGAGCAATTACTGGGGCTACAATCCTATCGGCTATTTTGCCCCGCATAACGGTTACGCCTCGTCGGGGCAATTGGGCCAGCAAATCAACGAATTCAAACACATGGTCAAGACCCTGCACAACGCCGGCATTGAAGTGATCCTGGACGTGGTTTTCAACCATACCGCCGAAGGCAATCACCTGGGCCCCATGTTCTGTTTCAAGGGGATCGACAACGCCGCCTATTACCATCTGGATCCTAAGGACCGTCGCCGGTACGTCGATTTCATCGGGTGCGGCAACGGTTTGAACATGGCCCATTCCCGGGTAACCCAATTGATTATGGATAGCCTGCGCTACTGGGTTTTGCAGATGCACGTGGATGGCTTTCGTTTCGATGCGGCCGCGGCCTTGGCGCGGGAGCTCTTCGACGTCGATTATCTCTCAGCCTTTTTCGACATCATTCAACAGGACCCGGTCATTTCGCAGGTGAAGCTAATCGCCGAACCCTGGGATTTAGGACAGGGTGGGTACCAGGTGGGAAACTTTCCCGTGCTGTGGGCCGAGTGGAACGGGAAGTATCGGGACACGATGCGTCGCTACTGGCGCGGGGATCATCATCAATTGGGCGATCTCGCTCACCGCTTGACCGGTTCCAGCGATTTGTACCAGGACGATGGGCGTCAACCTTTTGCGAGCATCAATTTTGTGACCTGTCACGATGGATTGACCCTCCAGGATCTGGTCAGCTACGAACAAAAACATAACCAGGCCAATGGGGAGGACAATCGGGACGGCATGGACAACAACCTGAGCTGGAATCACGGTGCGGAAGGGCCGACGGACAATCCCGATATTACGAATCTGCGCAACCAGCAAAAACGCAACATGATAGCCGCGCTGTTGCTGTCCCAGGGAGTACCGATGCTCCTGGCCGGTGACGAGTTGGGACGCACGCAAAACGGGAACAACAACGCCTATTGCCAGGACAATGAACTGTCCTGGCTGGATTGGGAACACGTAAACACGGAACTCAGGGACTACGTCATTCGTCTGATTCAACTACGCCGGCGGCACCCGGCTTTTCAACGCCGTAAATGGTTCAAGGACCGGGATATCTGGGGCCCCTGTGCTGAAGATATCTGCTGGTATCAGCCCTCCGGCGAATCCATGGTGCAGGCCGACTGGGAGAATGAGTTTGCGAGGTCCCTGGCCATCTATCTTAGTGGACGGGCCGTGGGGGTCGATGATGCGGGACAAACGATCAATGACAATGACTTTTATTTGGCTTTAAATGCCTATCATGAACCAATGACATTTCGTTTGCCCCGAAACACCGGGCAACGTTCCTGGCGGTGTATCCTCGATACGAGCCAATTATCGATTTCACCGGAAGCACCGGAATCCCTCACTGGAGATCGCTTCGTCGTCGCTCGCCACGGCCTGGTGGTGTGGGAGGCCTCTATATCTGAATAAGAAAATCCCTAATGACGACATGGCGACGGCGACAGCGCACGAAACGACGGACCGAAGAAAAACAGTCAATCCCCAAGCCTATAACTGATCAAGCCTGCATAATCCGTACGAAAATCTACAAGAAAGACTTCTGCCAGGGAAAATACGTAGTCACCCTAATAGACGTGTGTATTTTAAAATGGTATAATATATAATGTTTACAGAGGAGCCAGGAAAGGGCTGCCTCACAGATATTAAATCTCTTTTATAGCCCTCAACATCCTGTCGAGTTTCTCAGGCATTAATGACGCTTTAAGTGCGGTTGCTTCGTCAATATACTTCTTGTCCAATAACTTTTTAAGAGATAGATTAAAATTCCGCATGCCGTCTTTGGCTCCACTTTCCATAACCTCCGGCAACTTATTTTCTTCTCCTTTTTCGATATACATTTTTACAACAGGTGTATTAATAAGGACTTCTGTTGCAGGGATGATTCGAGTCCCTGGTTTTTTGCACGGCAAGAGCATCTGATTCATGATGGCGATTAATGTGGCGCTCAGATTCTGCCTTACGGCGTATCGTTGATCCGGAGGAAAAAAATTGAGTATTCGGTAGAAGGTCTGCGTCGCGGTTGTGGTATGCAGAGTGCTAAAGACAAGATGCCCTGTTTCCGCCGCGGCAATGGCGGCCTCGACGGTATCACGATCCCGCATTTCACCGATCATGATCACGTCGGGATCCTGCCGGACCACGGCTCTTAATGCGTCTGCATAACTATGGAAATCCTCGCCGAATTCTCGTTGATCGATCCATGACATTTTATTATTGATAAGATATTCAATAGGGTCTTCAATGGTGACAATGTGCTTTCGCTCATGTCGATTAATGTAATCCATCATGGCGGCCAATGTCGTGGATTTTCCGCTCGACGTCTCTCCGCCGATCACAATAATCCCTTTGGGTCTCAGGCGCATGACCCGCTCATAGACTGGGGGCAGATTCAACTCTTCAAATGTCGGAATCTCCGATTTGATTCTTCGTATCGCAACCGTCATACAGCCTCTGGACTTGTACAGTTCTATCCGATACCTGACTTTGGCTCCAATCTCCGGTTCGTAAGCATAATCGACATACCCCTTTTCTTCATAATGTTTTCTGACTCTATCATTCAAGGTCGGTTCGACGGCCCGCTCAATGGCGTGCCTGCTCAATGGCTCGGAGTCAAGACTCATTAATCCGCCGGCCACTCTGAAGTAAGGAGCGGCATCTCTTGTTAAATGGATATCCGAAGCACCGACCTGTTCCGCTTCGACAAATAGTTTGTGCAATAAATTGTCTTCTTCCACCATTTGATTGACTCCCTCAATAGAGGCGAATGAATAAACATTTTAAACTGTATATCTTCTGCAAGAATGAGATAAACAGGTTTTACTCGGTACACGATTTTAGCTCTGATATAATTGTACTATTGTATTGTTTCCTTTCAAGCGCTGTTCTTATTTTTCGTTCGCTCCGCCCGGCCGGGATTTTCCGCCGACGTCCATAAAAGTCATCATCGGAGGGGATATTCCCGATTAGATAAAACGACTATGAGCCTGATACGAAAATGGATGGTCATCTTTAGGTTGCGGTTCGTTTGGGTTTGGAATGATGGCGTCAATACGTTGTTAAAAAAGACGTGTCCCCTGATTAGACCCTGATGAGAGACGAGTTTTTACACCCTGTGCGATTACTGCACGCTTGCCCGGCCCGTTCCCTGGTTCTCTTTGTTACCGGGTGTCAACGTGGCTCCGGTGATCGAATCAACGTGTATCTGTGCAGAACCGAGGAAGGCTCGGAGCAGCGTTTTTGCGCCCACCGGTACAGACCCGGCAATCAACTCCGGCATATTATAGACATAGTAACACGAATCATAAAACAAGGGGGACTTTTGCGGTAAAAGAAACGGCTTGCCGGGTTGACCGTCGGTATCGATGTGGCTGATGAAGATCCGTGTGAAAACGCCCCCCGCTCTCTTGCTGCTGAATACGATCCAGCGGCTATTGCTCGAGAAGCTATGCCACGCCTCCGCGTATTCGCTGTTGATCGGCGCCTTCCGATACGTCCCGGTCCGGAGGTCCATGAGATAGAGATCGCTGGTCGGCTGATAGACCGGAAAACAGCCGTACTCGGCCATGCAAAACAGCAGGAACCGGCCATCGGGTGAAACACGCGGCAGAAGAATGCTCTGGCCGGTATCGTTCGCGCTCAACACGGTCTCCAAGTCGCCCCAGCGATCGGTTTCGATATCATAGCGGATGCGCATTAAATCGTATTTGACGTCTCGGTAGCGCTCGGGCGGGAGTGTCTCCTTGTTCGTCCATAACAACGGCGCGCTACAGAAATACAGAACCTTGCCGTCCGGCGTCCAGG
>JAFGTG010000136.1 GCA_016934255.1 Sedimentisphaerales bacterium | reverse complement strand
TTCTGACGGGGCAATCCGTTCAATATTCAATATTCAATCGTCAATAGTCATTATTCAACGTTTTTTCGACAAAAAAAGGTTGCATTATAGCTCCCGTTCGGATAAAATAACCCTTAAGAGAGGTTCTTCTTGGGAAGGGCCATTATAGCATCAAGAGCCACATTAACGGCTTAATGGAGACAGGTGATTATGGCAGGTATGTTCTATTCATTGCAGGAAGCCGCCGAAAAGCTCAACAAAACGGAGGAAGACTTGAAAGAATTGGTCTCGGAGGGCAAGTTACGTGAGTTTCGCGACGGTCCAAATGTACTATTCAAGGTCGAAGAAGTCGAGGCATTGATTTCAGATGCCGATGTTATTGGACCTGAAGAGGCTCTGGGGGAGGACATGCCCGAGTTGGAAAGTTCCATGCTCGAGGCTGTCGAACCTGAGGCTTCCGAAGAGGAAATGCCAATGGAACTTGACGCTTCCGAGTCGGACATTCCGGAGCTCGAAGCTCTCGATACCGGTCTCGGCGATTTCGAGATTCCGGAGGATGAGACTGGAGCACCTGAATTGGAGGACCTGGAAATCCCAACAACGGCCGAAGATACTTCCGGAACGGAAGAAATTTTATTAGCGCCGGAAACGGGAGCGCCGGTTATGCCGAGCGATTTAACCGATGCGGACACGGCCCTGACCGGCATGGGAACGAGCGTTCTTGGTGAAACCGATCAGGATTATGAAATAACGGATGATACCTTGGCTGAGACGTCCGTTCCGACCGGGACGACCCCCGAAGTACCGCTGGAAGAAGTCGAAGAGGACGTTAATCTGGATTCATTCGGTGGTAGTGGTTCGGGATTGCTGGATCTTTCGTTACAGGCGGATGATACGTCTTTGGGAGGCATCCTCGACGAGATCTATACCGCCGAAGAGGGGCCGGAAGCGGCTGAGGAAGAGGGAGTCGAAGCGCCAGTGACCGCGGAAGAGGACCATATGGCTCACGAAGAAGATATGGCCGTGCCCCAGGCAATGCCTGAGATTTCCGCAATCGCCGCCCCGATGATTGAGGTGGCGCCGGACGCCCAGAGCAATACCCTTGGGATGTTGTTATTTTTGCCTTTGCTCATTTCGATTTACACAATCATCGTGGCTGTGGCAGGTCCTAAAGAGGTGATTCCCTCGATCCTGGGAACGGTTCAAGCTTTCATCTGGTATATCATGGGCGGGGCGGGTGCCGTGACAGTCCTGGTGGTCATTGCGGCTTTCATGATGAGCGGTGATCGCACCAAAAAGGAGAAAAAGCCGAAAAAGGTCAAAGCGCCGAAAGCACCCAAGGCAGCCAAACCCAAGAAGGAAAAGAAGCCAAAGAAGGAAAAAAAGGCTAAAAAAGCAAAATAGCCTTTCCTTCATGTTTCTAACTTTTTCATCAGGGATTGGAAAATACGACTGTTGAGTCTCCCCGGATTCGTATCTCGCTGGTTCTATAGATCCAGAACGTCCGCCATGGAATAAAGGCCAGCTTTTTGCTGAATAAGCCATTCAGCCGCTCGCAATGCCCCGTGAACGAAGGTATCTCGGCTGTTGGCCGTATGATTGAGGGTAATCGTCTCACCGAGGGTGCCGAAGATAATTGAGTGAATGCCGGTGATATCGCCCGCCCGAACGGCATGCATCGTGATTGCCCCTTTTTTTCGGAGGGCCTCTTTTCCGTGACGGCCGTGAACCAGCGACTCCGGGAAGGGCCGGCCGGTTTCGCGGCAGATATTTTCGGCCAACGTCATAGCGCTGCCGCTGGGGGCGTCCTTTTTGAAACGATGATGCTGCTCGACGATCTCGATGTCGTATTGATCCCCCAGCATCGTTGCGACTTTACCAACCAGTGAGAAAAGCATGTTCATCCCGACGCTCATGTTCGTCGCGTGGAGAAGGGGGATTTTTTCTGATGCCGATTTCATTTTTTCTCTCTGCTCGTTGCTGACCGCCGTTGTGCCTGATACCAGGGCAATGTGATGATCCAGGCAGTGCTCAATCGTACGATCCACGGCTTCGGCCAGGGAAAAGTCGATGACGACGTCAATTTCCACTTTTGGAAAAGTGTCGGTTAACACAACACCCGTCGGACTGGTTGACGCGATAAGACCGGAATCCTTACCGATATCGGGGTGATCCGTTCTTTCGATGGCTGCCACAATGTCGAACCGGCCGGATTCAATCGCCAGAGAGAGAATTCGCCGGCCCATTCGGCCCCCGGCGCCGATAACTGCGAGTTTTATGCCCATTTTTCCATCCTCAAGATAAATTTCCAGTTCACGTGGGAAAATATAGCCGTAGGATTATACGATTGCAAAAAAAAACTGTTGAAATATCTATTGATATTGCTATAATACTGGGTTTAGTGATTTTGGAGCCTGATAGCTATGAAAAAAGATATTCATCCACAGTATGAAAAAGTCGTGATTCATTGCGGTTGCGGCAACACCTTCGAGACGCGCAGCACGGCCAAGGAAATCCACGCCGAAATCTGCTCGATGTGCCATCCGTTTTACACGGGCAAGCAGAAATTTGTCGATACCGCCGGGCGAATCGAACGCTTCCAAAAGAAGTACGGCAAGAGCTATATCAAAGGGGCGGACGCCGCGAAAAAACAACCCGATCCCGGGGCGAAGAAGAAATAGTAACAGCTTCTTCACGCTGTAAACTCTCGCTCCCAATCCGTCCATAGCGGGCTGGGAGCTTTTTGTACAATTGGACGAATGCGGACCATTCGAGTTTTGACGGTGCATTCGTTGAACGTCGTTGCTATGCTTCTTCAGCAGACGGTGTATATGACGGAACAGAAAGATAATATCCTGGTTAAACTCGACCAAATCGATGCGCGTTACAGCGAGATAGACAAGCAGATTGCCACGCCGGAAGTAGCCACCGATCCGGCCCGGCTGGTCGCGTTATCCAAAGAGCAGGGCAAACTTAAAACGATCGTCACAAAATACCGCAAGTATAAAAAAGCCGCGGCCGGCGTCGAAGAAGCCGAACAGATACTGTCGGATGATTCGGCTGAGGAGGATTTGAAAGCCCTCGCGGAAGAGGAGAAGCAACAGCTTGAGGACCAGAAGAATACCCTGCTCGAAGAGATTATCCACAGCATGGTGATGGCCGACGATATGGATATCGATTCGGTGATCGTGGAGATTCGGGCGGGGACCGGCGGGGAGGAAGCGGCGTTATTCGCACGCGATCTGTATGAAATGTATATCCGGTTTGCGGAGGCCCGTAAATGGAAAATCGAGCAGCTTGATTTTAGTGTGTCGGAGAAAGGCGGCTTTCGCGAAGTCATTTTCAGTGTGAAAGGACCCGGTACGTGGTCGGAATTAGGGTATGAGGGCGGGGGGCACCGCGTCCAGCGTGTGCCGGAGACCGAATCCCAGGGTCGGATTCACACGTCCGCGGCGACGGTAGCCGTATTGCCGGAGCCGGAAGAGGTCGATATCGAGATTGACCCGGATGACGTCGTTGAGCACGTCAGCCGGTCGAGCGGGCCCGGGGGACAGAACGTCAATAAGGTCAGCAGTGCAATCCGGCTCGAACATATCCCGACGGGAATAACCGTCAATATGCAGGATGAGCAGAGCCAGCACAAGAATCGCGCCAAGGCCTGGCGTCTCCTGAAAAGCCGGATCTACGAGCATTTTCAGAGCCAGAAACGGGCCGAGCGGGATTCGCAGCGAAGAACGATGATCGGCTCGGGTGACCGGTCGCAAAAGATCAGGACCTACAATTTTCCCCAGAACCGGGTGACCGATCACCGGATCAATCTGTCGCTTTACAATTTGGACAGGATCCTGGGAGGTGATATGTCCGAACTGATCGCCGCTCTGAAAGACCACGACAGGCAACAAAGGTTGAAAAATCTTTAGCGATTTGTCATCTTGAGTGAAGCGAAGGATCTGGGATGTGAATGAGCGTTTGAGATTCTTCACTTCACTATGCTCTCCCTAAGGGATACCTGACGGTGCGTTCAGAATGACAACTCGTGCATAGGGAATTATTAGAACCCGTATTATTGATGGTTTGTTCGATCTATCAGGAAACTCTTATAGATCTTATAGTGTTCCGTTTCTTTGTACTGAATTTCGCGTATTGGCACATGATCGAAACTGTAGATTTTCGCTCCTTCGCACGCCAATAGAATCGGAGAGTGCGTTGCTATAATAAACTGCGCATGTCCCGCCCGGCTGTTCTCTCCAATAATCTCGAGCAACTCTAATTGGCTTCGCGGGGAGAGCGCCGTCTCAGGCTCGTCAAGGAAATAGACGCCCTTTATCTGATAGCGAGAACGGAAATAGGACATCATGGATTGACCGTGTGATTGTGTCACCAGGGATTTACCGCCGAAGTACTTCAACTGCCCCGGGTCTGTTGCCGCCCATTCGTCGAGGATATGTGTGAAATCTTTGAATATGGCCGACCCGAAAAACGCCCCCGGTACTTTCCCATTCGACCATTCCAGAGAGAGGCACTTGTGTAATTGTTTTTCGTACCGGTTGAATTGATAACGCGCGCCCTCGGGTTTGCTCCAGATATGAATATCGCTTCTTCGCGCCAGGGCCTCTAACAAAGTGGATTTTCCTGTGCCGTTGTCTCCGACAAACAGGGTTACCGGAGTGTCAAATTCCAAATGCCTTGTTTGATTGAAAATAGGCAAATTAAAGGGGTAGTGATCTCCCGTTGGAAATTTCTCATGCAGTAATGTAACACATTTTATATGATGATGAGCCATTGTATTGCCTTGATGCTATCCAGGTTTTGCCACTCTCTTTATACCACTCAAACGCTTGCCTCATGGGCCGACCGATAGGAAGGTCCCTTGGAGGCAGATACTAAAGTCTATCATATTATAACTCAAATGTCTCGTATGACCAGCCACATGAAGGACACCCTGCCGGTGGCCGTGAGGCGAAGATTCATTTGCCAACCGGAGGATTATCGTATATCGTACCGGTTTCCATCGTTATTAATGTAGGATCGGATTGGATATGATCGTTGTTGTTACCGGAATGGTCGGTCTGAACAAAAAGAGCTACCTCGAAAAGGTCTGCTTTCTTGCGGAGCAGAAGGGGAAAGACGTGCTGCTATGCAATGTCGGAGATCAGATGTACGCCGAGGCGCCGGATATTCCGCCCGGCAAGATTCTGGATATCCCGATGAAACGACTCAACTCGCTTCGCCGGAGCGTTTTTAAAGATATCATCATGAAATCCCATAAGGCGCCCAATGTGATCGTCAATACGCATGCCACCTTCCGCTGGCGGCACGGTTTGTTCCCGGCGGTGGATTTCGACCAGATGCGCCGGCTCAACGCTGATATGTACATCTGTTTGATCGACGGTGTCGCGGCTTTACACAAGCGCCTCGTCGATGAGCATGCCGTCGAGCATACGCTAAAGGACCTGATCGTCTGGCGGGAAGAAGAAATTATCGGTACGGAGATGCTGTGTAAAGGCATTAATGAGACCGTTCCTTTTTATTGCCTCGCCCGCGGGGCTAAAAAGGAGACGGCCGAGACGTTTTATAAGCTGATGTTCAACAGCGACATGAGGAGGGCGTATCTGAGTTTCCCGATGACGGCGGTGACGGATATGGAGGAGGTGAGAAGGGAGATTGATGATTTCAGACGTGCGATGCAACCGTTGTTTATTTGCTTCGATCCGGGCGATTTGGAAGAGGC
>JAFGTG010000012.1 GCA_016934255.1 Sedimentisphaerales bacterium | reverse complement strand
TCAATTATGCTTGTATTGGTGGTCATCTTTTGGGGATCGATATCAACGGATTCCATTGCACAGACATCAAGCACAAACCAGGAACAGGCAACGTCCACCCCGGTTATTGCTCATTTCCATTTGAGCGGTGTTGTGAGTGAATCGCCCGTGGTCGATCCCTTTGGCCTGACCGCCGGACAGGTCGAATCACTCAAGAGCCTCGTCGGCCGGATCGATCAGGCGACCGAAGACAATAACGTTAAAGCGATGGTGCTGACGTTCGACGGAATGAGCCTTGGGTACGGGCAACTGGAAGAGATACGTTCAGCGATCAACCGGTTCAAAGCCGCCGATAAGAAGGTGTACGTTCATGCGGAAGGCTTAACGACCTATTCATACGCGTTGCTCTGTGTCGCCGACCGTCTCAGTGTCGCCCCACAGTCGTCGCTCTGGCTGATCGGCCTTTACGGGGAGTCCCTCTATCTCAGATCCCTTTTGAATAAGATCGGCGTCCAGGCGGATTATCTACACATGGGAGAGTATAAATCCGCCGCGGAGATGCTGACGCGAACCAGCCCCAGCGATCCGGCCAGGGAGAATATCAATTGGCTGCTGGATGGCATCTACGACGCCCTGGTGGGGATGATCGCCCAATCCAGGAATATGAGCATCGAAGAAGTGAAAACGTTGATCGACCAGGGCCCATATCTTGCGGACCAGTCCCTGGAGAAAGGATTGATCGACGCAATCGAAACGCGAGAAGAATTTCTCGCTCAACTTAAAAATGACTTTGACCAGAAGATAGAAATCGACAACCGCTACGGCCGGGAGAAAGGAACTCAAATCGATCTGGCCAATCCGTTTTCATTCTTTACGGTCCTGTCCGAGATGTTCAGTCCCCCGAAGAAGCCCCAAAAAGAGGCCATCGGAGTCATCTATATCGAGGGCGTGATTCTGCCGGGCCACAGCCAGCCCACCCTCTTCGGGCAAACCAGTGCTGCTTTCAGCGGCGACATTCGTAAAGCGCTCCAAACCGCGGCCGAAGATAACACGATCAAAGCGGTGGTCATGCGTATCGACTCGCCGGGCGGCTCGGCGGAAGCCAGCGAGGTAATCTTGAACGCCTCGCGGTTCGTTCAGGCCCGCAAACCGCTGATTGTCTCGATGGGCAACATAGCTGGAAGCGGTGGTTACTATATCACGTGCGCCGCGGATATTATTTTCGCCGATGAAGCCACGATCACAGCCTCCATCGGCGTCGTGGGCGGCAAACTCGTCACGACGTCGATGTGGAACACATTAGGCGTCAACTGGGTTGGCTACAAACGCGGGGCCAATTCGGACTTGTTCAACAGCCTGGAGCGGTTCGATGACGCACAACGACAGATGCTAACCGATTATATGCAAGCCGTTTACGACGTCTTTAAAGGCCATGTGACATCCGGTCGCGGCAGCCGGCTTCGCAAACCCATCGACGAAATCGCCGGCGGTCGGGTTTATATCGGCAAGCAAGCCCTGGAATTGGGACTGATTGATCACATCGGTGGACTCAAGGACGCCATCGACTACGCCGCATCGAAAGCATCGATCAAGGACTACGAAGTGCGCGTCATTCCGCGCCCCAAAGATTTTATCACCATACTCATGGAAGACGTCTCTGGAGAAGGCGAATCGCCGACGGATATCACCCTGCAGAATCCAACGTCATTGATGGCGAGTATGCCAACCATCAAGCCGTTCTTCGATCTACTGCGAAAGACCGAGCCGGAACGTGCCGAGGCCCTTTATCAGGCCCTCCAACGCATCGAATTGATTCGCCGGGAAGGTGTCATTATGATGATGCCCTTCGATTTGGTCTTCGGTTCAGGTCGATGAAAACGTTATTTCCTGTCATGGGATTTATCCTGTTGGGCTTGGTGACGCCACTGATTCAAGCCTCACAGAAATCCCCAAATCAATGGATTCGTCCCAGTGAAGAGAACCGTCTGATTTGGGGTATCAAGGGCGGGATTGTTCTGGCTATCTGGCCCAGCGGTTTTCATGAAGCTAATCATGGCGGACCTCGTGGACTGTTCCGCTTGGGATACGAGCGGAACGGTAAAATGATGCTCGTTAACTTCGTAGCTGTCGAGCCGGTTGTTGCCAATAAGCGATGTTTCAGTGAATTAGAGCTAAGCACTGTTCCTAAACAGGCTATTCTCCCGAAGCAAAAACGCGGTAAATTCATCTGGCCCAGTTCCGAATATCCACCGGCCACAACTTTAGAGAAAGCTGCGACGATCGAGCAAATGCGGTCCCAGTCCGTGTCGGGATGGCTAACGCAACCGTCGCCGGGTGTCGAACAGCTTAATGTTGCTTTCGATGTCGAGAAGTTTAACAATGGCGCTCATCCCTGGATCGTGGCATCCATCCGAAACGATCGGCCGGATGAGATAATCTTTACTATTCATGCCGCTCCGGACAGCGCTCCGATGCAACAGTGTATCCTGACGGCTACGATGGGTAATTACATTCGCGCCCGACAACTGTGGCTTCGCGACCGCGTTGTCTTTAGTAAGGCATTATGGCCGGATCCAATGACCGCCGGGGTTAAAGCGATAGGTTTTACACGACCGGAATTCTTTGAAGAGGATTTGATGAGCCGCATGAAAGATGGCTCGGTCATTGTCATGATCGCTACTGATGAAAAGGATCCGACGAAAACTGCACCTAAACCGACTTTCTGGCATTACAAAGGGCTAAAGGTCACCCAATATTGGAGGGCGTATCCCCATAAGAAGCATCCATTGCGTATCAAAGTGAACGGCCGCTTTACCTACTGGATGTCCCGCAATCCTATCCCCAATGGCGTCGCTTTCGAAAATTTCGAACTCGTACAAGATTACTATGACGGGCAACAATTCATTTTCGGTATCACCGAACGCCTACCGGACCAGTTTGAATTGAAAAAAGCCAGCTTTCTTACTGAGGACCGCTAATGAGCAATACGACTCCACGAGGCGGAAGTGAAAGAGCTATCTTGTTTGAATTTTCAGTTTTAATCGATTCAATTTTTCCGTTATCGGGATAAGCAACCAGCCACCGTTTGTCATGCCCTACCGAAATATCCCCGGCGTAAGACTCGGTGGCGACGTTGACGACAACGAGGATATCCCGGCCATTTCGAGTGAAACGCCCGACAACGATCCGATCATTAAATTTAGCTAATCGACCATTCTCGTAAATACGGCTTAGAGAATCATAATCCATCTCCTGTCCGGAAGGCTTATCAAAAAGCACTTTGCCCCCTATCGCTTTGAAACGCTCCACGACCGACGCCGTCGAGGCTGGCAACTCCACGAAAGCCGGAAGCACCAAAGCCTCAAATCGTCGTCCGCCAATCCAGATAGATTTGTCGCGCATCTCGGCCTGTGCGAGCAACTCATGATCGACTAAGGCGAATGAAATCTGCCTCCGGAGCATCTGCCGTCCCAGTTTCAAAAATGACTCGACGATCTGCCGTGTTTTCTCCGATTGCGTCTCCAACGTCAATTTCTCCGCGACCGGGAGGTATTCGGCCCATAGATCATAAATCGGGTAATACAACAGCACGGCGGGCGCCGGCTTAGCTTCGCGTAAAAAGGCGTTCAAGCGACCGACGTAATCACAATAGCCTTTATAAGTCTGCTTGTCTCTCTGGCCGTAGTTATAATACAGGGTAAATTCTGTTACGCCGAGTGCCGCCTGCCAGGCCGCGGTTGCTCTCATCTCCGCCAACGACGCCGGGCCTTTTCCGCCCATCGTCTGCGAAAAATCACTCACCTCGGTCATCACTTTCCGGCCACCATTGAACAATGCCGCCGAGGCCGGTAAGGTCGCCGTCAACCAACCGCTATGGATCACGGTCTGAGGGTCCGATGAAAGCATGTCCAATCCCGGAATATCCATCTGCATCAGGACCTTCAAGGCGTTCCCTTCCAGAGGCACGTGATGCAACGGCATTTCTTCCCACAACGAATGACCGGACGACGCCACGCCATGCGCCCGGGTCCACTGCCGGATTTGACCGAAGTATCGCTCCGCAATCAACTCTGAGATTAATTCCCAGAATTGCCGTCGGACACATCGATCTGACTCGCCATTACCTTCAAAGAGACTTCTTCGCACCTGCATGATATCCTGACCATAACGCCGCCGATATTGCTCCGGCAAATCCCGAACCCAGGGTACGGATGGTAGCGGCTTAATATCCGCTTCGAGTGGATCGACGACTCGAACTCTGGCCTTCACATCACTGGGAATCTCGCCAATATTCACGGCCATCAGCGAAGGCTCATCGGTGAAAAACGCCTTGATCGTCGAACCGAAATAATCCTTCAACCGATCCCAATACGCCTGGTGCGTGATGTCGATAAAGCACTGCATTGCCTTCTCGTCAATCAGGTTCGGATAGCGTCTGGCCGCATAATAATTATTGCTCGCATGGGTAAATTCGTATGACGGGCGCAACGCAAACAGCTCAGGTCGCGAAGGATCAAACGTCAAAGCAAAAGCTTCAAAATCAGGGTTACGCTTTAGAACGAGTCCTCCCGCGGCCCCGCTGGGATAGCCGTCCTCATCATAAAGCCATACAATAAGCCCGGTTTGACGGCATGCCTCGACCGCCTTAACGAGCGTCTCCCAGTGGGCATCCGAAACCATATAATCCTTGAAGTCCACATTGCAAACGACGCCCCCCAATCCCATTTCTTTAAGCATCTTCGTCCCGTCGAGATTGGCACGTTGGGCGGGAATACCATGTGCAATCTGGAGCGGCCGAAGCTCCGCCGGAGGATCCGACCACGCTTTCATCCAATCCGAAGGTAATTCAAGCTCGGATATTGATCGCTCAAGTTTCCGTGCAGCCGGGTCATTGCCCTCCTGAGCTTTGATAGCACCCTTTCCCAAAACGAAGAAAAACAAAGCAGTTACCGTTAAAGCAAGAAAACGACTTTTACATTCCATCACGAATAACCTCATATCAAACGTTAACTAAATCATTAGAGAGTTTATATATCATACTTTTGGAAGCACAATAATGCATCTGAATTCCCTTAATCCCAAATTCGGTACAGAAACGATCTCAACGACTATAAAAAGATAAGCCCCGCCAAAACACCTTTCCACAGGCGGGTATTCCATATGGACGGATACAGAAAAAACTCCCCAAATCTTTGAAATAATGATAGTTTATACGAACGTCTATACGTATATAGAGTAATAACGTAGGAATCGGTATCGCCGTGGCGAGGGCATCTTGCCCTTGTATTTCCCCGGTGATAAGTGTGTCGTGGCCCGACGGAGCGAGGCCAGGATGGCCTCGCGACACAAGGGCGAGACGCCCTCGCCACGAAAGCTCAATATACCTTGGTTTGCAATGTGAGACTTGGATGTACAGCAAATCGAGTAGATGCAATAAGGATAATTTCTACGGGGGGAATATGCGCCGCAGAAGACTTGTCCGGACCATCGTTTTTATCATCTTATCTATAGCATCAATCCGAACGGCTTTAGCCCTGGAGATCGACGACGTCCG
>JAFGTG010000135.1 GCA_016934255.1 Sedimentisphaerales bacterium | reverse complement strand
ACAATATACGTCAGCGAAATCCAAATGGACTTATCATCGGGGATATCAACACCCACTATACGCGGCATATCAACTCCTTCTCGTCTTTGATCTCATGCCTCATGTCCGTCCCTTTCACAAGTTTTTTATCCCTGGCGCTGCTTATGTCGCGGATTGGTACAAATGACCCGCACAACACCCTTCCGACGGACAATCCTGCAATTTTCACATATACGTTTTACGGAACTTCTAACTTTCATTTGCCATACCTGCGATCCAGCCCTTTTGAATACAAACGCTTCTTCGACCCTGTACCCAAAGGGCGATTAATGCCGAAGGACGATTCGGCCTCTACTTAAATCATACGGCGACATTTCAACAATAACGGTATCGCCCGGTAAAATCCGAATAAAATTCATCCGCATCTTGCCTGAAACATGCGCCAGCACTTTATGGCCGGTTTCAAGCTCCACGCGAAACATGGCGTTCGGCAAAGCATCAGTCACTACCGCTTGGACTCGTAATGTGTCTTTCTTTGCCATATTGTCTTGTTTGGTGACTCTTTTATTTTCCTTGTATTCCAATGATATATAATTGCTCACACGACCGTCATAACCTCGCACCCACCGTCCACGATCACAATCGTGTGCTCAAAATGGGCCGAATTTTTGCCGTCTCGGGTAACGACGGTCCATCCGTTCCTCAACGTTCGCACGGCACACGAGCCGGCATTAATCATCGGTTCAACCGCCAACGCCATCCCCTCGGCCAAAACGATATCTTCCGCCAAAAGCTCGCTGCTGACAAAGTTCGGCACTTTCGGCTCTTCATGCATTTCCCTGCCGATCCCATGCCCGACAAAGTCTCTCACGACGGAATACCCCGCCGACTCAGCGTATTGTTGCATCTCGGCAGCCACCTGGCTCCATCGAATCGACGGCCTCGATTTTTCTATGGCAATCTGTAATACGTGCTCCGTTACATCCAACAATCTTTGTTTTTCTTTTGTAATATTCCCAACAGGTATTGTTATCGCGGAATCTCCACAATAACCATTCAGCCGGACACCAAAATCCACACTCAGAATATCGCCGTCGCGAAGCCGTGTATTCTCCGAAGGAATACCATGAACGACCTGCTCATTGATCGAAGCACAAATAGCGCCTGGGAACGGCGAGTTCGTCACGGGACTTTGTACGCCTTTAAAAAGCGCTTCCGCCCCAGCCTCTGCGGCCATTTGAAAAGCCACACTATCGAGGCGTCCGGTCGTTATCCCCGGCTCGGCCATTTCTTTTAATTTTGAAAGAACGTTTGCAACAACAGCGCCTGCCCGGCGCATCAACTCGATTTCTCTTCTACTGCGAAGCGTAATTGCCATTTATTTTTACTTCTTGTCGTTCCTACCTCGTTAATCGCCTTCGATCCCATGCTTCATGTAGAAAGCGTATCCAACGCATCGAATATCGATGAAGCCACAACCTCCGCTTCATCATTTGCATCAAAATCGTGAACAATCCCCTGTTTCTTATAATAATCCACCAACGGCTCCGTCTGCCGGTGATAGGTTTCCAGCCGTTTGGCCACGACTTTCGGATTATCATCCGGCCTCTGAATCAGTTCAGTACCGTCATGATCGCATACACCTTCGGTCTTTGGCTTCATGTTCTCAATATGGTAAACCGCTCCACATTGAGGACAACTTCGCCTTCCGGTCATTCGTTTCTCGATGATGCCGTCATCCACTTCCAGGTTCAATACGGCATCGATCGTCTGCCCGCTTTCGTCTAAAGCTTTGTCCAGGGCAACCGCCTGATTCACTGTTCTCGGAAATCCATCGAGGATAAAACCGGCCGCCGGGGCGTTGTCGATCGCCTTCGCCATCATTTCGATAATGATCTCATCCGGCACCAGCGCCCCCGAATCCATATAACGTTGCGCCTTCTTACCTAATTCCGTCCCTTCCGATCTTTCCTGACGAAGGATATCACCACTGGACAAATGAAGTAACCCATAACGGGATACAAGACTCTTACACTGCGTTCCCTTACCGGCTCCCGGGGCGCCTAACAAAACGATTCTCATGCATAGGCTCCTTTAATTCTGCCGGATCCACTAAACCCTTCGTAGCTGCGCATCAGCAGGTTAGCCTCTATTTTCTGAACAAGGTCCAGCGATACACTGACCACAATGAGCAGGCCTGTTCCACCCAAAAACGCCGTAACTCCAAATGGAATATCCATCGATTGTGCAATCACGGACGGCACGACGGCAATGATCGAAAGAAATGCGGCGCCAAAGTACGTAATTCGGGTCATGACCGTTTCCAGATATTCAGCCGTTCTTCGACCGGGTCTCAATCCGGGGATAAAACTACCCGAATCCCGCAAGTTCTTGGCCATCTCCTTCGGTTGAAATTGCACCGTCACCCAGAAATACGCAAACAAGAAAATGAGCAACATATATAATACGTTATACGTATAGGCATCCCCTCTGAACGCATCATTGAGACTCATGAGAAATCCCGATTCGGGGAACCTGTTCGCCAGCCAATCTAAGATAATGGGCGGGAACATCATAAAACTCGACGCGAAGATGATCGGCATGACGCCCCCGTGATTGACACGAAGCGGCAAATAATGTCTCTGGCCTCCATACATTCGGCGGCCCCGCATCTGCTTGGCCTGCTGAATCGGTATGCGACGCTGCCCCTGTGTAATGAGAATCGCCCCGGCGACAACAAAGACAAACGCTGCCAATAAGAACAATATTTTAGCCGGGCCGTATCGTCCGGGCGCCGCAACGACGGTAAAATCGGTTTTCTGCCAAACATCATAGACGGCCCACGGCATTCTGCAAATGATACCCGCCATGATGATTAAACTAATACCGTTGCCGATTCCATATTCATCAATCTGCTCGCCGAGCCACATCAGAAAAACGGTCCCCGCCGTCATGCCGACAACGCCCATGAACAAAGCCCGATACTCCATACCGGCATAGATGAGCTGATAGCCCCCCAGGAGTTTCATGAACATGACCGACTGAACGATACAGATCAATACCGTTAGATAGCGCGTATATTCCTGGATCTTCTTATATCCCGTCTGGCCTTCCTGGCGGAGTTTCTTCAAAGCGGGTATGATTTCGCCGAGCAACATCAGGATAATGGACGCCGTGATATACGGCATAATCCCCAAAGCGAATAAACTACTACGATCCAGGGTGCCACCCGTAAACATCTGCATATACTCGGCCGCCCTGCCCAGAGGCGTGTCAGACTGCTGACCCGACGCCATCACCTCACGGAAGTCAAACCCGGGAACCGGGATGTGGAAACCAATCCTGTAGATCACCAGCAGCGCCACGGTAAAAACAATCTTGTTCCGCAGATCTTGGACTCGAAATATATTGACCACTGTTCCAAGCATTGTTTCTTACCCCGTAATTTGAGGTTCGTGCTCCTTGTCTCGTCAGAAAAGAAAATAAATGAGTTACACACTCAGACCACTTTCACCACTCCACCGGTGGCTGTAATTTTCTGCTCGGCGCTTTTGCTGAACTTATGAGCAGCCACTTCGAGCTTTTTAGTCAGATCCCCATTGCCGAGAATCTTAATCCTGCTTTTTATGCTATCGATGAGTCCGGCTTTCGACAATTGCTCCATATCGACCGTAGCGCCGTCCTCAAATCGTTCCAATTGACAGACATTCACAATCTCGCATCGTACGGCGAATTGTTTATTGCTGAAACCGCGTTTGGGCAATCGTCGAAATAAAGGCATCTGCCCGCCTTCAGAAAGACTGACGGCCTTCGATCCGGCCCTGCTGCCGGCGCCTTTATGTCCGCGACCGCTCGTTTTGCCACGCCCACTGCCCGTTCCTCGGCCGACCCGCCGACGACGCTTATGCCCACCCACGATGGAAGTTATTTCATGATTCAACATTGAAATCACCCAAAAACCAATCGTCTATTGTCAAATGTTAACAGCCACCCCGCGAAGAGATTCGACCATTTCCTTGTTCCGTAACTTCAGCAACCCATCCAGTGTCGCTTTGACAACATTTTTGGCTGAGGTGCTACCGTACACTTTCGTCAGCACGTCTTGTACGCCGGCATATTCAAGAACTGCCCGAGCGCTGGATCCGGCGATAACCCCGGTTCCCGGACTGGCCGGGACTAAAGCAACCTTCGTCGCTCGATATTTACCATCGACACGATGTGGAATCGTCCGGCCGACCAACGAAATCTTATTTAAGGATTTCTTAGCGTCTTTTACTGCTTTCTCGACGGATCTCGGAACTTCATTCGCCTTGCCGTAGCCGACGCCGACCGTTCCGGCGCGATCCCCCACGACCACCAACGCCGCGAAGCTGAATCGCCGTCCACCTTTAACGACTTTCGAGCAACGAAAGACTTT
>JAFGTG010000134.1 GCA_016934255.1 Sedimentisphaerales bacterium | reverse complement strand
TCCGCATCGGCCTGCATCCCGACCCTGGCCAGCACGTCGTTGTAAGGTTCACCGGCGACGGAGAAGATCGGTAATTTTTGTGAGCCGACCAGCGTATTGAAAATATCGATCATCGGGATACGTGTGTGGATCATTTTACCCGGTACTCTTCGTTTGATCGGATTGACCGCCGGCGAGCCGGTTTCCACGGTTTCAGCCTTCACTTCCGGCCGGCCGTCTCTCGGGCGTCCTGAGCCGTCAAAGACCCGTCCGAGCAAAGAATCACCGAACGGTACGTTAAACGAATGGCCGAGGAATCGAATCTTGTCCCCGGTCGAGACGCCTTCGGTGCCGGCGAAGATCTGGAGGCTGACCTGGTCGTCTTCAAGCCGGATCACCTGGGCCAGGGAAGGCCCCTGGTCTGTTGTAATAATGGCCAGTTCGTCGTACCCGATGCCCTGTGCCTTGACCGTCACGACATTACCGGCTATTTGCGAAATCTCATCGTAAAATGTTCTCATTATCAACCGCCTTAGATTATTGACGTTGCATCATTATTACTTTTATGGTGTCAGGTTGTGACCTGCTCGAGTTCTTCTTGAACTTCTGATTCTTCTGTATTTTTTAACAGCGATTGGATAGTCTCATCGATTTGACGGAGGATGTCCTTAAAGTCGCCCCTTTCGGTTTCCTCATCGTCTTCGCCGATGGCTTTGTCCATCGGTTCGTCTTCCCGATCCGATTCAGGAACCACACTCTCATCCCAGGGGGCATAATTCCAGTTGATGAACATGCTGCTGATCTTCTTGAGGGTGTGGCGCGCCTCGTCTTTGTCCTTAAACGCAAAGTCCGCTTCGAGAACTTCGAGGATTTTATCGAAGACGAAGCGCTGCCGGTCTATCGAGGTGGCAGCGTCCACGTCGTCGAACGCATTTTGCTGCAAATAGGCGGCATCGAAGAATTCCGCTTTCAGCATGATCGTGAAATCCTCGATTGGCGTCCCCTCCTCACCGACGACCATCATCATTTGGCGTATTTCGTCACCTCGCCTGAGCACATGATTGACTTTGTCGACTTTTTTCGGATCGATGATGCCGACGTATTTGCTCCAGCTATCCAGCGGATCGATGGCCGGATAACGTCGGGCATCGCTTCGGGACCGGCTCAGGCCGTGAAAAGCGCCCACCACCTTGAGCGTAGCCTGGGTGACCGGTTCGTCGAAATTGCCGCCGGCGGGACTGACTGTCCCCCCGACCGTCACCGAGGCGATGCGATTGTCGCGAAGCTCAATCGCCGCCGCCCGTTCGTAGAAGTTCGCGATCCGGCTTTCGAGGTAAGCGGGGAACGCTTCCTCGCCGGGGATTTCTTCCAGACGCCCGGAAATCTCACGCATGGCCTGTGCCCATCGGCTCGTCGAATCGGCCAAGAGCAGAACGTTGAGACCAATCTGACGGTAGTATTCCGCCAGCGTCATCCCCGTATAAACGGAGGCGTCGCGGGCGGCGACCGGCATGGCCGACGTATTGCAGATGATGATGGTGCGTTCCATCAGGCTCTTGCCCGTCCGCGGGTCTTGCAATTCGGGAAATTCCCGGATGGTATCCACGACTTCGCCCGCTCGTTCACCGCAGGCGGTAATAATCACGATATCGACGTGAGCGTGACGCGAGGTAATCTGCTGGAGGACGGTTTTACCCGCGCCGAAAGGCCCCGGAATACAGTAGGTGCCGCCCTGAACGATCGGGAACAGCGAATCGATGATCCGAACGCTGGTCACCAGCGGTTTCGTCGGTAACAAGCGCCTTTTCGCAACGCACAAGGGCCGTTTAACCGGCCAAACTTGTTGCATCGTTACTTTGTGTTCGTTGCCGGATGAATCTTTCAGTGTGGCAATTTCCTTTTCAATCGAATAGGAGCCGGGCTCGGCGATGGATTGAACGGTATATTGACCTTCCAGGCCGAACGGCACCATAATATTGTGCTCGAAAATACTCTCCGGAACGCTGCCTAACGTATCGGCCGCCTCGACGATGGTCCCGGCCTGGACTTTGGGGGTCCATTCCCACTGACGCTCGGTATCCAGGGCGTGAATATAATTGCCCGGCTCGAGGAAAAAGCCGACCTTTTCCGCTAACTCCGGCAGCGGATTCTGAAGTCCGTCATAGATTTGACTCAATAGGCCCGGACCTAACACTACCGAGAGCATGTCTTCCTGAAATTCGACCTCGTCCCCTACCCGCAAACCGCGGGTCTCTTCGAAGATCTGAAGATCGACGGAATCGCCGCGAACGCGGATCACTTCGCATAAAAGCTTGATCCCGTCATGACGCACGCAATACCCTACGGCATTCTTAACCACACGGTCCTCGGTCTGGGCTACGACCATATTTCCAAAGACGGCCTTAATTCGTCCTTTCACGATATGTCCTCACCATTAAGCGATATTACGTTGTTGTTTCTCGGATAAAATACGCCGCCAGCGATGCAGAAGCACCAGCTTTGCGGCATACACTTCAATTTCACAATCGGCAAAACTGTACCATCCTCCGTGCTCCTCAAGCCAGTCCCAGCGTGCTTTGTCCAACACTTCCATCGCCGCTAAAGGATCGGACGCGGCGGACCATGCCGAGACGATGGGGTTAAAATCCGCTTTTTTATCGGCCAATTCGGGCGCGACCAGATAAGCGGCCGGGTCTAATTCGAGCTTGCGTGAGCGGGCGGTGACTAAAGCGTTACGAAGTCCCACCTCAAATTTGATCCAGGCTTTTAAAAAGGGGCTTCCAGAACGTTTGGCGATAGTTGCGGCGTGTTGAAAGTACCTCGTCCACATTCCATCGATGGATAATCGCTCGTTTTCCTTTTCCCCTTCCGCACTATCCGCGGATTCCGGCGGCAAAAGAAAATGGGGCAAAACCTTTTCATCCTCGCTTTTATCGAGAGAAAGAATGGCTAAATCGACCTGATCTTTTTCGACTTCCTTCGCTAAAAAGGCTTGATATTGCGTCAGATCATCGCTGAGAAGAAGCATCTCAACGGTGCGAACGGGACCTTTCGATTCCCTGACGTGTTCGAGCAGGCCGGACTTGCCCAAGGGCGGAATACTGCCTATGGGGTCCAGCGAAGGAAGAAGGCTTAATAAATATTCATGTCGGCGAAGTTGAATCATGAGTCCTTTTTGAGATTCTTGTGCAAACGTTGTTTTATGTCCTCTGCCGTCCTATTCTTTCGCTTCCGTTGCTTTTGCGAGGAATTGCTGGAGTTCGGGATCGATCATTTCCGTCAGCAGAGAGGTGACGGAATCGGTGCTGACTTCGACGGTGGATCCTTCGATCTTATATTCGAAACCGCTTTTTGCCAGGCTGTGACGCGTGTTTATCTGAACGTCCTGGTTCTTGAGAGAGTGGGCTAATTCTCTCAGCGTGGTTTCCAACAGCCTGCTTTTCATTTCTTGTGAAATGCTGATTTCTGTTTTCGTTCCGGCCCTGGCATACGCGGGGATCACTTCCCGCAGGACTTGATCGAGTGTCGTCTCATCGTTCAGCGCCTTTTCGACGTTCCCTCTCAGGACGATTCCGATTTGTTGACTCAATTTTTCACGAAGCTGAAAAATCGCATCCCGCGTCGCCAGCTCCAGGCTCGAATTCATCCGGGCCTTGACTTTTTCGGCGTCTGATTGCGCATCGGCAATGATCTTATCGGCCGTTTGCTTGGCTTCGGAGATGATCGTTTCAGCCTTTACTTTTGCTTCGGCTTCGATCTTCTGAGCGGCTTTCCGGCCGGCGTCCACACCTTCGGATTCCAGGGTTTTGACAAAGGATTCTATCGTTGTCGGCATGTTTTTATGTCCTCAATCATGTCGTTTGACTGCGAAAGTTCAGTCTGTTTGGATTCGTTATCGGATTCTCTTTTAATATCATTAATCTAATTGATAGCTTTAAAACTCAAAATCCTATATCCCAAAAAGAACAGGGAATATACACAATTCCTGCGTTGTTGGCAATAAATAACCGGAAGTTTTTTTCGGTTACAGGAGTTCGTCCACTTTTTTCACGAGTTCTTTGACGTGTGCAAGGGATTGTCGGAACTGGCGATGTTCGGAATCGTTCAAATTCAGCTCAATCACTTTTTCTACACCCTCACCGCCGAGAATTGCGGGAACGCCGACGAAATACCCCCCGGCGTCGTATTCGCTGTCGCAATACGCACAGCAGGGAATGACGGTCTTTTTATCCTTCAGAATCGCCTCGGCCATTTTAACCGCACCCGCCGCGGGGGCGTAATAGGCGCTGGAGCCGAGTATATTCACCACCTCGATGCCGCCGTTCCGCGTGCGTCCGATAAGGCGCTCGATGGTGTCTTCGTCGAGTAATTCCCCGATCGGGATGCCGCCCACGGAGGTGAATCGGGGTAAGGGGACCATATCATCGCCGTGGCCGCCCATGAGCACGCACTTGATTTCCTCCACGCTGACGCCAAGCTCCATCGCGAGAAAGCAGGAAAAACGCGCTGCGTCCAGCGCCCCGGCCATACCCATCACTTTGTTTTTCGCAAAGCCGGTCACTTTCGACGCGACGTACACCATCGCATCGAGCGGATTGCAGACGACGATAATCATACTGTCGGGCGAATATCGGGCGGCTTGACTACTGACCTCTTTAACGATCTGGGCATTCTTAGCCAACAGATCGTCCCGACTCATCCCGGCCTTTCGCGGCAGTCCGCTCGTGATAATCACGATATCGCTGTCCGATGTTTCTTTCCAGTCGAGCGTGCCGACGATATGTGAATCATAAAGCTGAACCGGTGCGGCTTCGGCCATATCGAGCGCCTTGCCCTCGGCGAGCCCTTTAACAATATCGATCAAAACAATATCGCCAAGCTGTCGCGTGGCGGCAATATGCGCGGTCGTCGCCCCGACGTTGCCGGCGCCGACGATAGTCATCTTATTTCTTTTCATGAGTTTCCTTTAATTGTGTTTTCACTGTCCAAAGGTTGCTTATCTTTTCGATCAGGGATTGTATGTAAAAAAGAATGAAATTGCCAAAACAAAAAATGTCAACGCCGTTATAACGTCGTACGGTGATAAAATCCCCGTAGGGACAGGCCCCTGTGCCTGTCCATTTTCTATCGCCGGGCATTATTCTATCGCCGGGCCTTATTCTATCGCCGGGCATTATCCTATCATCGGGCCTTGTCCTATCGTCGGGCATTGTCCTATCGTTGGATTCGGACGGCCACAGGGGGCCGTCCCTACCATTCATTTCAAATCAATGTTATTTTCGTCAAATTCCCATTGGTGAGGATTATTGTGGATATAGGTTCTGATATGATTCAATTCCTTTTCGTTTCGTATGATCCGGTCATGGAAGCTGCGTTGCCACAATTTACCCGGAAACGAATGCCAACCATTATTGTTAACGCCGTCAATATATCGTTTGGTGGTTAATGATTTGAATCTGCGTATAACGTCGGACAAGGATAATAAAACCGTAGGGACAGGCCCCTGTGCCTGTCCGTTTTCTTTCGCTGGGCATTGTCCTGCCGCTGGGCATTGTCCTGCCGCCGGATATTGTCCTATCGTCGGATTCGGACGGCCACGGGGGGCCGTCCCTACGGCGCGAATAATGATGATTCCGTGCAAATGATTGGGCATGATTTGCATCGCATCCAATTCGATACCGGGATAATACATTGGAATTTCGTGCCACGTATCCTGAACCATTTGGCCGGCATTATTTATCACCATTTCCCCATTATGAATAACACCGAAAAGACAAGATTTACGCTGCGTACAAATCGTCACCGAATAATAACCCGGCTGCGAATAATCATAACCCTTTTTACGTTGTGATTTACGGTTCGGTTTCATTGGATCATTTTAATATTAATGATTTGAACCGTCCTACGACGTCAGACAACGATAACAATCCCGTAGGGACAGGCCCCTGTGCCTGTCCGTTTTCCATCGCCGGGCATTATCTTATCGCCGGGCATTATCCTATCGCCGGGCCTTATCCTATCGTCGGATACGGACGGCCACGGGGGGCCGTCCCTACAGAGATAACATTGGCCTTGGCGAAATTATTTTCCTGAACCAACGGTTCGCAACAAAAATTCTTCGTATTTGCGATAACGAGCTAAATTCTTAACGTCCCCGCCCAGGCCATGTCCGCCGGTGGGGTCGAGGAATAGCTCGACTAAGGTCTCTTTGCCCGCCTTAATGAGCTCGCGATACATTCGGATCGTGTCCTGGTAAAGGACGTTCGAGTCCTCCATGCCGTGAACGAGCAGGAGCTTGGCTTTGAGATTCTCGGCTAAGGGCAAGAGCGAGAATTTTTTCAATTCCGCCGAGCCGGGCTCGCTGATGCCTATGGTGCCGGACGTGTACCATGAATTGTAATTTTCCCATTCCGTCGGCCCGGCCCCGGCGATCCCGGCCGCGAAGACGTCGGGCTCGGTGTAGAGGCACATCTGGGTCTGGAAGCCGCCGAAGCTCCAGCCGTGAATGGCGACGCGGTTCGGATCCACGTTGTGGTTCTCGATGAAGTATTTCACGCCATCGACAATATCCTCGACCTGGGGCTTGCCGACCTGCTCGAAGTTGGCCTTCTCGAAGAGTCCGCCGTAGCCGGAGTTGCCGCGCGGATCGATCGTGCAGGTGACGTAGCCGTGCTTTTTCGCCATGTAACAGGCGAAGAAGTACGCGGAAGATTGATAATACCCCTCCACGACACTCTTTTGCATTCCCAGCGGTCCGCCATAGATGTAGATCAAGAGAGGCGGTTTTTCGTTCGTGTTCGGATCGTTCGGATCGAACATGAAGCCGTGGATGGTTTGCCCGTGACGGTTCTCATAGGTGAAGAATTCCGGACGCGGCTTGGTTAACTCGTGAGCGACAGGCGGGTGCGAATCCGTGAGTTGTTTTTGCTTGTGAGAACTCGCATCGACGAAGACCAACTCGTTCGGCGCGCCGTAATGGGTAAAGTTAGCGAGCGTTTTCGTCCCGTCGGGACTGACCGCAACGTCGCTGTAGTACCCGTCCTTGTGCGATAGTCGGATCATCGAGCCGTCTTCCAGCGAGACCCGGTAAACGTCCAGCCTCGATGGATGCTCTTTGGTGGCGGTGACAAACATCGCGTTATGGTCTTCCGTGATATCGATGGGGTACACCTCGAAATGTCCCCGCGTCAGGTACATGTCGCTTTCGTATCGCGAATCGAGAACATGCAACTGCCGGAAGCCGGTCTTCTCGCTTAGATAGACGATCCGGCGATTATCGGCGAGGTAATAGGGATGGATCATTCGGGGCGTGGTCGGGCCGCCCGTATGCAGGAAGCGATGGATCACCTTGGCCGGATTCTTTTCAATGGCCTCGTCCTTCGTGTCTTTCTTTTCATCTTTTTTAACGTCTTTTTCTCCGTCCTTCTTTTTCTTATCGGTGTCTTTGTTTTCTTCAGAGTCCGGCTTCTCAGAGCAGACGGCTTCCATAATATTTATATGGCCGGACTCCTGGTCGTACACCGCGAAAACGATTCGTTTGGAATCGAGCGACCATTCGGGCAGCTTGACATAATCCCGCGGCTGAGAGAGCGTGTGACGATAAACCTCCGTAAGCACCGAGTCTTCCCGCATCAGTCGATTTAGCTCAAGGAGGTAAACAGTATTCTCCTCCGTTCGAATCGGATCGTCGGAGACGCCGCGCGGCACTTCTTTCACTTTCATAAACCGGTCGCGGTACTGGGCGATATTGACCTTCTTCTCGCGTCCTCCCGGATCGGGCCCTTCCTTGATGCTCACAAGGACCATTTGCTTACCGTCGGGACTGAGCTTATATTCCGTCATGCGTTCTTTGTCCGGCAGCTTCACGTAAAGTTGCTCGGCAAGGTCGGAGCCGAACCGGACCTTCATCAGGTTGTCGTCTCGCATATACGTGTATCCCGATGCATCGGGCAGCCAGGCGACTTGTCTTTCATTTTCCCGGGTGCTCGTCAGGCGTTTGATTCTGTGGCCGGCAACCTGATACCGATAAACATCCCCTTCGGACACAAATAATAACTCATTTGCCTTGGGCGACCAGGTGAATGAATCAATACCTTTATAACGCGGCGCCTTTTCATCATCGGCATCCTTCTCGCCAACCCAATCGCCTCGTCTTTTTTTCTTGTCAAGGTCCTTTTTGTTTTCCTTTGTTTTCTCCCCGGCTTTATCTTTCGCTTTGTCCGTATCCTTTTTCTCCTTTTTGTCTTTATTATCCTTTTTATCTTTCTTTTTCGACGAATCCTTCTTATCCGCCTTTTCTGCCTTTTCTATCCGGTCATCCTTGACCTTACGCGTGCTCTCCTGGAACTTCGCCATAACGGAAACGGAGGTGATCCGGCGGGCTTC
>JAFGTG010000133.1 GCA_016934255.1 Sedimentisphaerales bacterium | reverse complement strand
GGGCCCGGCCTTTTTCACATCCGCGGGCGCCAGGTTAATCAGCGATGCTGTTTTCGGATGTTTGTAGCCGCTGTTGACGATGGCGCTTCGGACGCGCTCGATGCTCTCTTTGACCGCGGCATCGGGCAGACCCACGATGATCGACTTCTCGAAGCCGCCCCGAGCGACGTCCACCTCGACTTCGCAGATGATCCCTTCGATCCCCTCCAGCGTTACACTGTGCAATCTCGCCAACATTTTCTATTTACGATTCACGATTTTCGATTTATGATTGATTTATGAGCCACGAAGGCACAATGGCACGAAGAAATCGTAATACTGGATATTGGAATACTGGAACAGTGGAATGTTGGAATATTGGTAGCCTCTCGCTCGTACATCATTCCATCATTCCAGTATTCCATCATTCCATTCTCTTTTAGCGCCTTAGTGTCTTTGTGGCAAGACAAATATAAAGGAGTACCGCAATTATGGCAACGGTAAAAGATATAATTGTTAAGAAACCCTCCGATCAGGAAGCGGCCGCCTGCCGGGCCTGGCCGATCTGGAAATGCGAGCCCAAGTCGTTTGACTGGGCCTATACCGAAAAAGAGACCTGTCTTCTGATCGAGGGAAAAGTCACGGTCACGGACGGCAGCGATTCGGTGACGTTCGGCACGGGGGACTTCGTCGTCTTTCCCGAGGACCTCGAATGCACCTGGAACGTCCACGAGGCCGTCACCAAGCACTACAACTTCGGCTGATGAGGACGTCGATGCGGCGATTTATAAAACCAGATTAAATCGTAGGGTAGGGCTTGCCCCACCAAAATGAATCGGTGGGCCGAGGCTCACCCGAGCTATTTTCTATCGATTATCCCCAATGCTGCCACGAAATAACCGTCGTCTTGTTACGAGCGTATGAAGCATTCCCGCCATAGACGAGTGTTGATGGACTCTTCTCTTGCCCCGGCAGGGATCTCCAGTAATCCAGTCCCTTGAAGGAATCGCTGCTGATTGTCTGACCGGACTTGATTTCGACCGGCACGAGTTCGATCCCGCGATCCATAATGATATCGATTTCATAGCCCGTCGAATCTCTCCAAAAATGTATGTCCGGCTCGACGCCGTCATTATAATAGGTCTTGAGCAATTCTGAGACAACCCA
This sequence comes from Sedimentisphaerales bacterium, assembly GCA_016934255.1. Classification (GTDB taxonomy): domain Bacteria; phylum Planctomycetota; class Phycisphaerae; order Sedimentisphaerales; family Anaerobacaceae; genus JAFGTG01. The sequence goes on along the minus strand of JAFGTG010000133.1, from coordinate 3,669 downwards.
TGATTCGAAAACGGCTCCTCGCAGGGCGTGAATTCTCAGGTCTTCACTGCTGCGAATCCTAAGCAGATAGCAAAGCAGACCGCTATCGAGGAAATAGAGCTTGGGTGCTTTCACGAGCCGTTTTCTGAAGTTCTTGTGGTGGGGCCGTAACAATACAACGAGGTAGCTTGCTTCGAGCATCGAAAGCCAACGCTTAACCGTCACCGCGGACATTCCACAATCGGCGGCGAGTGACGCCATATTGAGTAATTGGCCGCACCTTCCGGCGCAGAGCCGAATAAACCTGCCAAAAGCCTCCGTGTCGCCAACGTTGAGCACCTGTCTCACGTCCCGCTCGACGTACGTGTGGTAATAATTGGCCAGCCATCTGTGCGGCTCAAGCTGCTTATCGTATATGCGGGGGTAGCCGCCGATAAAGAGGTGGTCAAAAAGATTAGCGTTTTCATCGACTTTCCGCCTGGGGATTTTTTTGCCGATTGTTGAGACGTCCATCGTGGCCCGGCCTGCCAGTTCCGATCGTGTAAACGGAAGCAGGTGGAGGACGGCGCACCTTCCCGCTAAAGATTGAGTCACCTTTTCCATCAAGAGGAAATTTTGAGAGCCGGTAAGGATAAACTGACCCGCCTTGTCTGTCTCATCGACGATGCCCTGGATGTATGAAAACAAATCCGGCACCCTCTGAATCTCATCAAGAATCACGGAACCTGTAAACTGATCCAAAAAGCCTCTCGGATCTTCCGATGCAAATTCCCGAGTGTCCGGATTTTCCAGCGATGTGTATCGATGCTTGGTGAAGGTTGTACGTACAAGCGTGGTTTTTCCGGATTGCCGGGGCCCGATAAGAATCACGACGGGATATTCACGGGCCGCCGTGACCAGACTTTTTTCCATGTGCCTTTTAATCATGCTCAACCTTTCTGTTCATACAATTCTAACATTGAATGTTAGAATTGCAAGCCTCTTCTTCGTTGAGCAAGGGAATGATATCTGCAATTTCTGACGGAATTTGGCAGCTTCGTTCCGGTGATGTGCTCGGTCCTCTTTTTGTGTGGGTTGTAAACGACAAACTCGTCCGGCTCGAAGCTTAGCTTTCGGCCGGCCTCAACCGCTTCATTGATCTTCAGTACAGTGACTGCCGTCTCGTACCCGATCTCCGCCGGGCAGTTAAGTTTCATCTTGCCGCGAATGGCGTCTAAGAAATTCTCAAGATGCGGTTGGTGATAAGGCTTGTCAAGTTTTACTGGAATTCTGAGGCTGGGACGCTCTATTCTAACCGGTGGCATAAAATCAAATGGTAGCGGCATACTTTCATCGACGTAGAATAGTTTTGCAAAATTTGCGGCAGTCAGATTTTCCATTTGCTGCATGATCTTCTCGGAAATAGTCAAATGTCCCTTTTTGAAACATTTGAACCAGTTTTCGGCATCCATCTTGATAAATTCCGGATGAATGGCGTTACGAAAGGAAGCCTCTGATATTACCATGATTCCCTGCTCGCCCAGAAATTTCTCGAAATACCCGCCGTCTCTGTTGCCGCTTATGATCTGATAAAAGGCGCTGGTCGGTCCTTGGGCGGATTCGTATTCATAGACGACCATTACCGTATCGGGCCATTCGTGCTTTTGGGGGTCATAGACATTCATCCGTCCGCTTGCGATGACGGACCTGGGATTGGCTTGAAGAAACCAATTGTAAATATCGATCTGGTGCGAGCCCAAATCGACTATCGGTCCGCCGCCAAGACCTTTATACCATCGCCAGTTCCTGAATTGTTCCATCGACGTGTAACCATACTTTTCCAGGGTAGCCTGATCGATCGGATCGTGTCTGGGCCAACCGAGCGGTTCATGTGCCCATCGATTCCACTGGCCGTTAATGGCAGTGATTCGTCCCAGTAGTTTCGTTTCTTTTATGAGATGTTCGAAACAATGAATGTAAAACGGATTGCTGCGCCGCTGATGACCGATCTGGAGAAGTTTGCCGGTTCTCTCGGCGGTCATAGCCATTTTCCTTGCCCCTTCAATGGTGTTCGACATCGCTGTCTCACAGTAAACGTGCAATCCGGCGTCGAGGCAATCGACCGTTTGCTTTGCGTGCCAGAAGTCGGGCGTGGCGATGATGACCGCGTCGAGATCCTTTTCTTTATCGAGCATTTCCTTATAGTCCACGTAGGTATGGTGCTCGTGGCCATACTTACCCAAGATGCGCGAGATACGCTTTTGATTGAATGTCTCCCAGATATCGCAAACGGCCTTGAATCGAACGCCGGTGATCTTCAGGCAGCCGTTGACAAGGACTCGACCCCGTGCACCCGCGCCGAGCAAGGCCACGTTAATATCATCCGATTTTTTCCCGGAGTCCGTTTGTCCGAACGCTATCGGCGAGAACGCCAGTCCCGCACCCGTCGCCGCGGCTGAACGTAAGAAAATGCGTCGATCCATTCTTTCTTTTGTGTTCTTATCATCCATTTGTCGCCCCTTTCAATCGTGTCGGCGCAGACGTTTTGCGCGCCGACTTTCATAAGTACGAATCCTTGCTTCGCTCGAATTCCGCGTCTTAAAATCATCCTCCGTCTATTGAGACGTTCCCCGCTGGGATTTTGGTATAAAAAAGCGTAGGAGAGGGTATGGAGAAATAAAATGCTCGATAAAGCCAAAGGGCCGACAGCGTTATGACCCGTCGGCCCTTTGTTTATCATTCATACTTTTCTGTAGAAGTTACCAGGGGTGTTCGGGGAGGGGGCGGATCATAATGTCTTTATAATAGACGGTGCTTTTGGGATCGTGGCCCTGGAGGGCGATGGTGCCGTTGCTGATTTTACGGCCGCCCTGCGACCAGTCGTCCGGCTCCGTCCAGGCCACGGTCGTGTGGCCGTCGATCCGGATAATCACGTGCTTGCCTTCGACGCGGATGTAATAATCGAACCACTCGCCGTCTTTGGAGGGGGCATTGTCGATGACGTCCACCACGCCGTAGAGGCCGCCCGTTTTTTTGCGGTCGCTATGGGTCGTATTGACCTGGCATTCGTAGCCTTTGCCCGGCCAGCCTTTTTCCTGGTATTCGGTATGGAAGTAGATACCGGAATTGGAACTGGGCTGGGTCATCACCTTGGCCTTGAACTCGAAGTTCGTAAAGTTGGCGTCGTTGACCGGACCGACATAGAATAAATGGCTTCGCGGCCCATGCGCTACGATCATCCCATCCTTAACGCTAAAGGTATTTTTATTCTCGCTGGCTTTCCAGCCGTCCAGTGTACCGTCGAAGAGACTGTACCAGCCCTCCTGAGAATCATCGATGTCCGGAGAGAGCGGTTTACAACGAATATTTTTGTAGTAGATGACGCTCTTGGGATCGTGTCCCTGCAGGGCGAAAGTACCGCTGGAGATTTTCCGGCCGGGCATTCCCTCCGGCGGTGTCCAATTCTCCGGCTCGATCCAGTCAACGACCGTTTTATCGTTCACTTTGATAACGATATGTTTGCCCTTGACGATGATATGCTCGGTGAACCATTCGTTGTCCTTCACGCCTTCGCGAACGTCTTGGACGGCCCAGAGGCTCCCGCTTTTTCTCCAATCGCTGTGGGAGTTGTTGACCTGGACCTCGTAGCCCTTCGCCGGCCAGCCGGAGTCCTGGTATTCCGTATGGAAATAGATACCCGAGTTGGCGTTG
>JAFGTG010000132.1 GCA_016934255.1 Sedimentisphaerales bacterium | reverse complement strand
TTCGTCCATCGGCGGCCTGTATCGCGTTTTCGATGAGAATAAAGAAGAGTTGTTCAATTTCTCTCTCATTCATGTGGACCGTCGGGAGTTTTTCCAGATTTTTAATCTGCAGTTTAATTTTTTTCTGCGCGGCGCTTTTGTTCAATACAGTCACAATTCTTTCCGCGATCAGCTTGATGTCGATGGGGTTGATTGCCCTTTCCGGACATTTTCTTGTAAGGTTTCGAAATCTTTGAACCATTGAAGTGAAATGGGAGAGCTGAACCAGAACGTCCTTGAGGTCTCTGACTGTGGATTCCAAAGGCAACGTAGCCGCTTGCAATCTGTCCAGGATATCGTCAAGCGATAAATGGATAATGGTTAGGCGTTGCAATAGCTCATGAGCCATGGTCGCACTTAGCGTTCCCAGTGAAGCGAGCCATTCCGTGCGAGTCATATGGTTAATAAATCTATTAAATTCATCTGTTGTAAGATTGCTTTTTAACGCTTTTCGTAACTTCCTTTCGCTTGCTCGCTCAGAATTATTGCGCCGGCGAAAATGAAGTTCCTGGGAAGCTTCGGGGATATGATATGGACGATCTTGAAACGATTTTTTCTCTTTGTATTTTGGGCAACTATTTTTAGCGATAACGTTGTTGCTGGATGTGCCCTTAGAGAGGCTGTTTTTTTGAAGGATGGTCGAGATATTCCTCATCGTTTCATTCCTGTAAAACACGGTAAACGGCGCCGTCTTCCGGATGTTGAACAACCCAGTTTGGGAGTTTCTGGTTACGGACGAGAACAGAACAAGGATAGGAAGAAATAAAATTCGGAACAATCGAGTAGATGTGAACGGTCGGTCTTACGTCCATATTCCATGCTCCTAAATAGTTCAAGCGAATGCCGTTGTGTTATCTTGAGCGAATACGAATGAAAAAGACATTTCCCCAGGTATCGAAACGAGCAATATCAACCGCAAAATATGTTTCATTACATTATAACAATTTTCCCGACATATGTAAAGGTTGAATTTTAAAGACTTTTACGTTGTGTCACTTACTATGTTGTTGTTCCAATAAACGGATAATATTATAGGACATAGATTCATAAATGAGTAATTTTACCTATGTCAAAAAAACATCATGACTTCCGTAGTGTTAGACGGAGGACGTTACTTCCATCTCGGCGGTGGCGTGTGAATGGAGCGTTGTGACGTTAAGAAAACTTGCCATTTCTCTTTCAACAAGGAGAAGTCGATCTCTGAACGCGTCGCGATCGAAGGGAAGGGTTCGTATCGATCGCAGCGTTGAATAATCAGAAACCCTATTTTCACGAAGGCGAAGAACGGGAATGACTCGACTATTCAGATAGAACGATTTAATGTAATTCTCAACCATCTGTAACATCGTGTAAAACGGATAGCTTTCACACAGCCATTTGAGCTTGGGCAAGGTGCTGTTCAAATTCACGTAACTTTTAAACTTTCGGATTAAAGACAGCGGCAAGCGGGGATGATGGGGGTCGAGTTCGCGCGGGTGAACGTAAACAATCAGAGGCTGGTTGGCGGCCAGTAATCTATCGATCCCCCACTTGATGGTTCTGATAGTGGCAAGTCTTAAGTAACCGCCGCCAAAGAAACTTGTCCTGTAACCCCATATCTTCACAACGGACATGGGAATCTCCAGCAAATGGCCGCTGCGCGTTTCAATGAAGTACGGTCCAAGGGGCGAATTCGGAATGCCGCCGTGCCCCCGTGAGGCAGGGAAAACACTGGAGTCGTATTCGTAACCGGCTTCCTTAATCACATCAAACGCCCAGTCTGCTTTTTCCGTGATTCCAAATCCGGCGGCTCGAAAACCTCTGATTGGCTCGCCCGTAATATCCTCCAGGATTTGCTTGGCGTCAGAAATATCTCGTCGAAATGCCTTTCTTCCAACCTGATACGCCAAAACGTGAGCGTAGCCGTGGCTGGCAATTTCATGGCCGGCATCCTGGCACTTACGCACCAGATCTTTGTGTCGTTCTGCAAGCCATCCAAGCCAAAAAAGTGTCGCTTTCACTGAAAGGGAGTCGAGGAGGCTGAGGAAATGGTCGAGGTTTTTCTCGATCCGCGATTCAAGCGATGGCCAATGCTGAATATCCGGCACGGCGGGGCTGTCTAATATGTGAAACCAGTCTTCGACGTCGATGGTCAAACAAGAAAACATTTTACCGTTTGACGATGGGGTCTGTCGTACCATGATTATGGCTCCTAAGTAAAATGACGTTATGACAACACCTTGGAATCAGGTGAGACGGGACTTAAGGTAAACTGCGGCTAATACATGGTCCTACGAGACGGGTTATCGATAGAGGAAGTTTCTTCCATGTCTTTATGCGCGACTGATACTTCGGATTGCCTGGATTGGCGATGGACAATGTATGGCCGGGCTGTGACCAATATTGCCAGTAGAGGTTGATGGGACGGGCTCCCCATCGTTGTTTAAAGATATGTTGCCCGCTGTCGATGGTGCTCCGCCCGAAGTCGAACCACTTCATTTCCTTTTGACAGTAGTACTCTATAGCGGACCAGTTCAGGATGTAGTTGGGCCCCATGCTATCATAGCCCCGTAAGGCGGCTCCCCAGGAACACTGAACCCAGCCCTTGAACGTGTACGTAAACAAAACCGCGATCGTTTGGCCATTGAGCGTTGCCAGGAAGATACGAACCGCCCCGTGGAATGTATCTAAAATACAGCGGAATAATTTAACGGGATAACAGGGCGTCCCTAACTCGCGCATCCGAATCGTCCAAACCCGATAGAATTCGTTGAGCAATTCTCCCTCACCGGAAGTGACAACAATTCCTTCCCTTTGGGCTTTGCGGACTCGATTACGTGTCTTGTGCCGTAATTCTTTCCATACGTCCTGTGGCTCCGGCGTCAAAGGAAGGTACATGGATATCTTGTCCGTACGCGTATGCAGCTCATAAGGTAATGGGATTGTATTTCTCAGTTCTATCGTTCGACACCGACATTGCGTTGCGATTTCGACGGCCCGCTTGTAAAGCATTTCCAGGGCGGCGTCGTTTGAGGTGACGGGGCCGCCATAATCACTGAAAGGCTGAGAAACGAGCCGATTGCCGAATAGTCGGCTGCGTACGTGCGTCAGAGGAAGAATGCCGCAGGCCCGATCGTTCTCACAGGCAACAAGGTGATAGCCTTTGTAGCCGAATGCTCTTTCAACCATGTCCGTCCAGGCGAAGGTATGACACAATCTTATATCTTCCGATTGTTGAATAAAATCTTCATACATTGGATTTGATGAATTTAGGGTATAAACTTCCAGCATCTTGCCTCCTGAGTTAGGTTGTTAGATTTATACACTCTAATAAAACTTCGGTCTTCTGGGCTTGTCATTCTGAGCGGAGCGAAGAATCTCAGTCTTTGCGGCTGAATAGAGACCCTTCGCTTCGCTCAGAGCCTGCCCTGAGCTTGTCGAAGGGGTGACAAGGGAGAGGTTTTGTTAGAGTGCCTTAGTTTGTTTTCCGGGAGGGGGGCTGCGGTATTCTCCTCAACCATGCTTCTCTCCAGAAGTGAAAGCAAGACCGGTCACATCCATTGAAGGCTTTGCCGTCACACATGACATTCTCAAGCAGGACCGTATTTTTCATCTTCCGCAGTTCGCCGTTGCTTTCGAGGATGATGCGTTCAACCCTTCGAAGGACGCGATATTGATTCCCGCAATATTTGTTCATCCCCGTCATCCACCGTAGCCCTTTGTTTCTTCTGTTGGTATCGAGTGTCGCCATAATCTCTTCCACGGATTTGACTTCGACAAGCTCGCCGGGTTGTAATCCCAGAACCTCGTTACACGATGTCCGTATTGACTTTTCATTGGAGAGCAACGGTTGTTTTTTGATATGTGAATACGGCTTAAACAACCGGGTGAATAGGTGCTTGATCGCTGCATACCAACCGAGGTTTTCTACCCACCATGTCATATAGCTTATATATTTCTGGCGAGTTCTAAGTAATGGGCTCATATTGCATTGGTTGGATCCTGTGAACAAACAGTCAAAAGTACCGTGGCAAGGTTTATGATTCGTCGTCATTGCGGCGCTCTCCAAACTCATTACACATGTCGTTTCCGGTTAGACCTATGTCATAAGGCTGATGACAAATTTCGGTCTCGACGGAAATTTGTCACTCGATGACAAAGGCAACGTCACTGGCGTCAAACAGAATTTCATCGACGGCGCTCGTGACTTTAATTGAATAATCGTCGCCCGCTTCAAGCGTCAAATCAACGTCCCATTTATAAGCCCCCGTGCTGGGGACTGTCGCAATGGTTTTCAGCCATGAGCCGCCCTTGTGCAACTCGATCGCGACATCTTCAGCGATATTGTCATCCCACTGGATAAAATAGTCGATGCCGCGTTGCCATACTTCCCCGCCGTTCGGGACCGTGACCTTTATCATTGGCGGGACCGTCGTGAAAGACGCCTGCGACCACTCGCTCGCGCCGGCTTCGTTCATCGTCCTGACGCGCCAGTAATACGTGGTCTCAGCCTCAACGGCTTCTACAATATACGGCGTATCTCTGACTTCCGGGTCGTCTATCACCAGGTTACGAAATTCAGGATCGGTTGCCACCTGGAGATGATAGCTGTTGACAAAGCCCTTGGGCGTCCAGTCCAAAATTACCGGCAGATCCTGGTTGACCGTTCCTTCAGACCTCGGAGCAACCAGGATAGGCGCTAACGCGATAGGCTCCACGTCGGGTTTGCCGATGATAAATTCGCCGAATTCGCTCATGTCGGCCTGCAATTGGTTTGTCGTCGGGTTGTACGTTGTCGATAGGGGCGTGAAAGGTCCGGATTCTTCTATCATACGGTGATAGATAATTAGGCTGTCGGGATCTTTCAGATTAAAGCTTGCAACATCGAGGGAGATGCGGCCGTTGATCGTGTCGATCCCATTGCTGCCGACCAGGATTCGGACGGGCAGGACGAGAGGGGCACGGTCCTCAAATGTCGGGTAAAGCGGGGCCAACGGGTAACGACGAACGCCCATCGCGTTATATCCGCTGCCTGTATAGCTGTTGATCCTGATGGTGACACCCGTATCGGCCTTGCTGTCTTTGAATTTATGTTCCCCGATAAAGAGAAACTGTTTTATGACGCCGACTCCTTTGATGTCCGCCGGAAGGGGAAACCGAAACGCACGGTAGCTTTCGACGTCGGGATCGTCAAAGAACAACTCGAAGACCTTTCGGCCGTCGGGCGTGACTTCCGTGCAGGCCGGACCGTGATCGGGGCCGTCGCCGCCCCAGCCGATGAGCGTGTTGCCGTTGGGCAGACGCTGGGCGTTGCCTTGATGCCAGCCGCCAACGGGCAGATCGGGAACGTACGACCAGACGTGTTCGGCGATTTTATTCTCTTCATCCAGCTTATACTCATGGACCTGAGATGAGCGCGATCCCGAACAGTCGCCGTTGTCATAGATGAGGACATTGCCGTTATCCAGGCGATGGAATGCATGTCCACTGAAATGCCCTCCGGCCTCCTCCGGATCCACACCGACAAACGTAAACTCATTCTCATCACCGCCTAAACGCCACAGGATGTCACCGGTCCGGCGAGAGATCTTCTCGACCCAGGATGGTGTCGCAATGAAAAGATTGCCGTCAATGTCCAGGTTGATCGTGTTGAGATTGAATTGACAGACCTCGGATCCCGTTGCCTGCTGCCAGTTCAGGTTTTCGGGACAGCCGTGATCCCAGGTGCGCCACTGAAAGACGACATTTCGGTCGGCGTCCAGTTCCTGGATAACGCCGCCGGATACCAGCGCGTTCGGGTAGCCACCCTCGACCCGTCCGCTCAGGTCCATTTGTGTGAAATAATAGCCGAAAAGCAGGGCGTGGCCGTTCGGTAACCATTGGAAGTCATGGGCCTCGGCGATATATCCGTTTTTCGCCTGGAAACAGTCGATCTCCTCGAATTCCGCATCCATTGCTATATGCACGGCATTGCCACCACCTGCATACGAGTGGTGACATAAAAACTGCGCATACGTCAGCAAGCCGTTGGGCTGCAATTTGAAATCGTACGCGTAATCGTCCGGTAGTTCCTTGTACCATAGGGGCGCACCGTCATTGTCCACAATCATCAGATAGTACCCGACGCCTTCGACCTCGGCGGCTACGGTGAGATAAATATACCCTTCACCGAGGGCATTGTTGTCGATGATGTGTGTCGTGAGGGTCGGGAAATTGGCCGGTAGGCCGGCTTTTTGGGCGTCTGCTGAATTTAAAAGTCCCAAAAGCACACCTGTAATGAGCATTATCCGTTTCATGTTTTCTCCTTACTCAGTCAATCCGATGTTGAGCAAGTCTCGGGTTGTGTTCGTCGGCGACTTTGGTAGGAGGCATCCCGTTTCCTCCGAAGCGGTCGGGATGCCTCCACCTTCGCCTTATGGATTTTCCGAAATGATTAACCGGCTCCTTCGGGAAGCCACGAAGCCGGAACACGATAGGCGCGATAGATATTCGTACTGCCGAATCGACCCGCGTCCAGATCAACCGGACCCAAATGGGGCGAAATATATTCCCAGACGATTTCATTTTCCGGTGTCAGCTCGAAGATCCGTCCGTTGCTTCCCTGACAAACCAGGGTGTTGCCGTTGGGAAGACGCGAGGCGCCGCTGATAAATGGACTGAAGAACGTCGCTTCAACACAATTTCCCTGATCGTCATACTGAGCCATGGGATTCGCATATTCCCAGACGACCTCCAAAGAAATGGGGTTGAATTCAATGACGCGCGAATATTCTCTGAGCTTGTTCGACGACACCGGTGAAAGGCCGGTCATAAGCGAGCCGTAGCCCGCCGTTCCGCCGTTGTCGTACACAAGGATGTTGCCGGCGCCGGGCAGGCCGTCCGGAATCATATGAGCCATGTGTTGTCCGATGATTTGTCCCAGTTTGTGTTCAGGATTGCCATATGAGTAATCCGGCCCAACTTTCCAGACAAGATCGCCGGATACCCATTGCCCATCTGGATGGTCATGGCGGGCAACAATGGCGATGATATTGCTGCTTCGGCAATCAAAGATGATATTGTCCGGGTGGAAACGCAGATCGCCGGCATCATACCACTTATTCGGCCCGAGATACGAAGCGGCATTGAAGTGCTGATAATCCGAGCCGGCATTCGGATCGAAGCCCGCGAAGGTCTCGTAGATGGCCTCTTGAGCAAACTGGCAAAATCCCATCTGGTCAAAGTGTTCCCAGGCATACCATTCCCAGATGAGATTACCCTCCCAATCGACTTCATACAGCACGTCATCATGTAGAAGATGCTTGCTGATATGCGCGGTCTGCTCGACGGGCGGATGGTAGTTGGAAAGAATTAACGTCTTGCCGCTCGTACTCTTCGCTTCCAATCCGGGAGCGTAGTATCCGACGGGATTGCCTTCCCGTTGAAAATCATGGTGGCATCCGAACAGCTTTTCTGATCCGGGAGAACGGGGACGACCGCACCATTCCCATACCTTATTTCCGTTCCAATCCAATTGCACGAGTGGGCAGGTTTGCCCGCCCGATACGCCCAAAAAACCCTCTTGGCCAATGATGTAGCCTCCGGGGAGAAGCTTCGACGGTGTAGAGGTCAGGGGCCACGCATTGACGATATTGCCCTCCATGTCGATAAGAATGGCGGGATGATTGACGCCCGTGTCCGGATCGACGTAACCCCCCATCGAGCACAACAGGGTGTAGCCCTCCCACGCCTTGTCTGGATCGTATTTCACGACGCCCGTGAGTGGAGTTTCCTCATTGTTACGAACACCTCGGGCAAACATACTCCAGGAGATCGCTCTGTGAGCCTGTTGTAATGCGGCTTGAAGCGCTTGCGCCTGGTTCGGATCGAGTATGTTCGTAAGATCGCCGCCGCACCAGAATGATTCTTCCGCCTGAAGTGTAACCGTAAACAGGAAGAACGCTAAAAGCACTCCACTAGTAACTTGTCGTATTCGTTTCATTTTAATGTCTCCTTTTTCCTATTGGATGTCCGGAGGACTCCGACGTTGGAGATCTCCGGAATCGTCATTAATGTCCTTACGTGACTGCGCTACTTGGGCCATGTTTCAGCTTCTAAGGTCACGCCGGAGTAGTCTTTTTCACCTTTAAGCATTGCGTACCAGGTTCCCGCCTTGGGAGGAATCGTGATTGTCTCTTTGAAACCCTGTAGGGTAAGGGAATAATCGTGATCCTTCGTCGTGGGTAGGGCTTCATGCTTAATATACAAGTCGGCATTGCCGGATATCCGGAACACAAGCTGCGTGGTGCCGTCTGGCACGTCGATTTTGTAGAACCGCTCACTATTGGCGTCGCCGGAAAGGTCGGTCAGAGGAACGCCATTTTTCAAAATTTGAGCAATCCACGTGTATGGAATCCGATAGGTACGGTAAAGAGCGCCGCCAAACATCCCCTCGGCTCTAACCCAGGTCGGCGCGTACTCCCAGACGACCTTGCCGGCCGGGGTGACCTCGAAGGTGCGTCCCACGTCCGCCTCACAGATGAGGGTGTTCCCATTCGGTAAACGCTGCATCCCCGACATGAGGTTGCTGAAAAAGAGCTTTTCATTGCCAAGAATCTTGCCGTCGCCGTCGAGGTCTTCGGACAGCCTCGGCTGCTTGAATTCCCAGACCACCTGCTTGGTTACCGGATTCATCTCGATGACCCGGCTAAACATCCGGAACGTATTGGGCCATGTGCCCAGCGGATTCCCGTCGGCGTCTTTCAGGCCGGTGACGAGCGCGCCGTATCCCGCGGCTCCGCCGTTGTCGAAAATCAGCATGTTACCCTCGCCGGGCAGGCCCTTGGGGATCATGTGCGCCTGGTGCTGGCCGATGATCTGTCCCACCATGTAGTCGCCGCCGGCCGTCGAGTAATCCGGACCGAGCCGCCAGACGATGTCGCCTTCTTTCCAATCGCCGTCCGGATGGTCGTGTCGCGCGATGATGATGATAATGTTCAGCGAGCGAAAGTCGGCGATGATATTGTCAGGGTGAAAACGCAGGTCGCCCCCGTCGTACCATTGGTTCGGTCCACACCATGCGGCGTCATTACCGTGGGACCAGTCCTCGGGCAATAGGTCGGCCATAAAACCAGGTCCCTCATAATTGAGTCCCTGGTCGAGACCCGCCTCGGCCCACTCATTCAAACCCAACTCGTCGAAGTGCTCCCAACATTGCCACTGAAACAGCTCGTTTCCATCCCAATCCAGTTCTCGAATCCTGTCGTCCTTAATAAACTTGACGGAAACATGCGAGGTCTCGGCGGGATCCGGGCGGGTGCTCTCGAGAACCAGCACCTTTCCGCCATCGACCATCGGATCGGCGCCGGGAGCGCAGTAGCCGCACGAGCTGCCTTCGCGCTCGTGGTCATGGTGGCTGTTGGTTTCCCATTGTTTGACGATCTCACCGTCCCAGTTCAACTGCGTTAGCTTGCCGCCCCCTTCGACGTTCGGATCGACCCAACTGCCCACGATACATCCTCCCGGCAACGGTTTCGCGGCCGACAAGTAGGCCTGCCCCGGGATCATCCATTCATTGACGATGTTGCCTTCCATATCGATCAGGACATTGTTGCCGTTCGGATCCGTGCCCGTGGATGTAAAGCAGTTCAGGAGTGTGTAGCCGTCCCAGGTCTCATCGGACTTATAGATTCTAAGGCCGCGATGATCGTCGTTGACATTGTCACCCGTGGGGAATCCGGTGGGCGTGGGCGCCAGGTCGGTCATCGCGTTCTTGATGATTTCATGGATAGCCTCCATGTCCTCGGGAGACATCCCGGAATCCGCGATGTTCACGCCGTGCCAGAATGCGTTTCCCGCTAATACTGCGAGAGGTAACAATAGGATCACAACAATCATTTTCGTGGATAAAGACATAAGCTTGTTCATGGTTCTCTCCTTCTTCATTGGATACTTAAATCGTTTGCTTTTGCCGGGATTTCAATCCCGGCAAAGTATTCCATGGGTGACACCGAAAGAAAAAACTAATCCATGTCCACCTCCTTCTCTGTCCTTCCATGTAAAGCCGATCACTGGGTCTGCGTGTCTTCAAGAATCAATAGTCAGACCATCGGACACAAAACTGTGACATTGATTTGAAAATTACACGTTCTTCTCGACGTTACGGGGCGTTTATCCACGTCAGTTTCGTTTTGTAGCTTCGATGATGTGTTCTTCGACCTGAAAAATAGATATATCCGTCCGCGTCTTGTGCCATCGGTTCGAGTTGAACGAACATGGTATTGCTATCATAAACCTCCGGATTCGTCGAGCCGATCGAAAGCAATTCCTGAACGTCAACGCTTCCGTCCGGCCGCTCTTTGATTCCGAAGACCCTGCCTCTGTAGTCTCGATGGGCGCCTTCCGCGGATTGCCCTAAGATCACGAGAGGATCGCCCTCGTCATCATAGACCCACAAGTGATACCAAAGCGAGCCGTTACGCAACTCAGCCACCTTTTCCGTGTAATTATAATCAGGATCATCGATGGTCCTGGCGCTGTTCCTCTTGTTCAGAATGCGTGTCTCGGTTTCCGTGTAAATGTGACCGACGGATACGGGAAAATAGGTGTCCGTCTCACTGGCTGTCACCAAGTAGCTGACGCCGATCCGTGTCTTTCCCGAGGTGAGCTCGGGCGTGATACACGGCCAGTCTCCTTTTTCATCGAAACGCGATCGGGGTATTCTCCAACAAGATTGTGCATAACTATAGGCATCCATACTCCAGTACACATATTGTTCCGTGAACCATATTGAGAGACAACGCCATGTTTGGCTACCGACCGCTACCAGCGTGAAATTCTCACCGTAGTCGTCCGAATAAAGCAATTTCGACTGTTCATCGCGGTCTCCCGTACTGACCCAGACATGTCCCGTGTAAGGATCCACCGCCACAATATGGACGTGACGGGCGGAGTTTTGAATAGACGGATCATTCTCCCATTCGGAGATTGAAGCAAATTCGAGGATGGTCTCCCAGCTTTCTTCACCCGCGGCCGGGAAGATACCCCTGCATACCCGATGCCGATTGTCGCTGTTCGTGGAGTATTCGCCCGCATAAAGATACCCTGTTTGTGAGATAGGCTCCCAATGATAGGCCAGACTGTGGTGGAGACCTCTCATGTTCATCGTGAAACTGGGGGTCCAATGGATAAGATCGTAGGATTTGAAGATTGTTTTAGCGCATTGGATAAAGTAGCCGAAAGGAGTCACCAACATCTTGGGGATATCCATGCTCTCCGGAAGCGTGGAAAGAAACTCGGAGGTCTCGAAGCCGTCGGATGTGACATACAGATCACTGCCGATCGTAAAAAACAAATTCTCTCCCTCCGTTCCCAGAATGTATGAAGCATACGGATGAGCCACCACTTTAAGCTCCGAGAGATTAGCTTCCCAATTGACAATGGTGACGCGGCATGAATCCAGAACATCACCGTCAAGCGAACTGGCGGTGATGACGGCACGAGCTTTTTCTCTTAGCACATCCTGTACGGCGAAGAGCCCTCCGGCCGGATCGACCCACACAAGCGGATTGTCGGAACTCCAGATAACTTTTTCATCTGAAGGCGTCACAGTCAATGGGTGCCGAGTTCCCACCGTCAAGGAAACATGTTTTTGGTCGATGACAAATCGATTTTTATTTTCTGCGGTGTTGGCAGAACCAGGTGTCGGCTGCGTATAGAAGTACCACTCGTCGGACCCATCGGGATATCGGCCGTACGAATAATCCACAGGAATTCTGACATCTTCGATTACATCGACTCGAGTCTCAGAAGCTGCATATGAGAGAAATATGCCTTCTCTTTCCATCAGATTAAAGGATGCATGGAGTTCTCCGGTGGGTTCGCTGCGGTCTTTACCGGAAGTCCATACGAGAAGATATTCATGCGGTTCTATAATCACGTCTGGAAAAGCCCATTTCTGTAAATCCTCCGAGCGGTCTGATAAATAATAATCATCGAGACTCATCGGACGATCGGACGGATTATAGAGTTCGATCCAACCATGCTTATACCAATCCTCATCCAAAAAACGCCGCTCCGTCAGCGAATCGTTTCTCGCAAGAACCTCATTGATCATAGGATGCACATCACCGAGATACGTGGCGTAGATCGAATGCATACGGTTCGTCTGCCAACTGCTTCCAAATTTGTTCGGCATATCTGCATTCCACTCTATGTCGGACTCGACCGCTCCCCCCGATAGACTTTGGTATCGAATCCCGGGATTGTCTTCAAAAATCCATGCGAGCCAGATGAGTGTGCCTCCGGGAATCCACAT
>JAFGTG010000131.1 GCA_016934255.1 Sedimentisphaerales bacterium | reverse complement strand
CGTTGATTTTTACTGGTCTCGCAGCCGGGTGCTTGAGAAGCTCAATAGCCTTCAGTCCGGTACGCTTCCGGAGGGTGTCCAGCCGATACTGGGACCCGACGCGACCGGCCTGGGGCAGGTCTTTTGGTACACACTGGAAGGCCGCGATGAAGGGGGCAATCCCGCTGGAGGGTGGGATCTCGATGAGTTACGGAGTATCCAGGATTGGTATGTACGCTATGGCCTGCTTAGCGCCGAAGGCGTCAGTGAAGTGGCTTCCGTCGGAGGATTCGTCAAGGAATATCAGATCGATGTCGATCCGGACGCCATGCGGGCACATCACGTCGGGCTGGGCGATATATTCAAGGCAGTGAAAGCCTCGAATCTCGACGTCGGCGCCCACACGATCGAGATCAATAAGGTTGAATACGTCATTCGCGGTCTCGGTTTCGTTAAAACGCTGTCGGACATCGAAATGACTGTCATCAAGGTCAACGACAATGTCCCGATTTACGTTAAAGATATCGCAAAGGTTTCATACGGTCCGGCGCTGCGGCGCGGCGTGCTGGATAAAGGCGGAGCGGAAGCCGTCGGCGGTGTCGTGGTCGTGCGATACGGCTACAATCCCCTCGATGCGATCAAAAACGTCAAAGAGAAGATCGAAGAGATTTCGCCGGGTTTGCCCAATATAACGCTGAATGACGGCACGGTCTCACAGGTGACCATCGTACCGTTCTACGACCGGACCGGGTTGATCTATGAAACGCTGGGTACATTGAATACAGCGCTGACCGAAGAAATTCTGGTTACAATCATCGTGGTCATCGTTTTGGTTTTGCATTTGAGGAGCTCGATCCTTATTAGTGCTCTGCTCCCTCTGGCTATCCTGATGTGTTTCATTGCCATGAAGATAAGTGGAGTCGATGCCAATATCGTCGCACTATCGGGAATTGCGATTGCGATTGGAACCATGGTGGATATGGGTATCGTCATTTGCGAGAACATCTTAAAGCGCCTTGACGAAGCCGGGCCTGATGACAATATGCTGGAAGTCGTTTATCAAGCGGCTGCGGAGGTCGGCGGGGCGGTCTTAACCGCGGTTTCGACGACGGTCGTGAGCTTCTTACCGGTTTTTACGATGATGGGGCCCGAAGGAAAACTGTTTAAACCATTGGCCTATACCAAGACCTTTGCGCTGATCACTTCAGTTATCGTGGCGCTGACCATCATCCCTCCTGCGGCGCATATTCTTTTTACCAGGAGAGTGGCCCTCAAAAAGTATAAGCGTTATATCCTGGGGGCAATTCTCCTGGTCACCGCCCTGATCGTGGCGCTTCGCCTAAACTGGTGGGTCGGTGTGCTCATTGGAGTCGTTGGACTTTATCATGTTGTCAAAGAGCACGTTCCGAAGAGGATAGATAGCCTCCTCCCTTTGGTAGCCAACATCGTGGCGATCGTCCTTGTCGGGATTATCTTGACGGGATACTGGTTGCCTTTGGGGCCGGCCAAAGGGATGATACGCAACTTTGTCTTTGTCGCTCTGCTGATTGGTGGATTGCTGCTCTTCTTCAAGATTTTTCAGTTATTCTATGGGCGAATATTAGCCTGGTGCCTCGCCCATAAGATGACTTTTTTAAGTATCCCTGTTGTTCTGGTCTTTCTCGGTGGAACGATCTGGTTGGGTTTCGAGAGAGTCTTTTCGTTCGTGCCTCAACAGATGCGTTCGAACGTCCTCTGGTCGAAGGCAATCCATACGTTTCCGGGGCTTGGCAAGGAATTTATGCCGGATCTGGATGAAGGCTCATTTCTGTATATGCCGACGACAATGCCTCACGCTTCTATCGGTGAAGCTCTGGACGTATTGCAAAAACAGGATATGGCGTTTGCCTCCATTCCGGAAATCGACACCGTCGTTGGTAAAATCGGCCGAGTGGATTCCCCTCTCGATCCGGCCCCGATATCCATGGTCGAAACGGTCATTAATTATAAGCCGGAGTACATCGTGGATAAAGACGGACATCCCGTTCGATTCCGATATGACAAAAAGACTCAAAAATTTGTACGCGATGAGAACGGTGAGCTCATACCGGATCGTAACGGCCGACCGTTTCGA
Source organism: Sedimentisphaerales bacterium (assembly GCA_016934255.1). GTDB lineage: Bacteria > Planctomycetota > Phycisphaerae > Sedimentisphaerales > Anaerobacaceae > JAFGTG01. The sequence goes on along the minus strand of JAFGTG010000131.1, from coordinate 4,118 downwards.
CAGTGGCGGGATCATATCCATAGTCCGGATGATATTTGGGACGAGATTGTCAAAGCCGGCCAGATACCCGGCTCGACGTCTGCACCGAAGCTCCAGCCGATTGCCGCACGAATCGTCATGCTCCAGAGCGGTATGCGCGCCCCGATGGGCGTCAAAGTCAAAGGCCCGGATTTAGAGACCATCGAACGCGTTGCCCTGGACATTGAGCGTTTTCTGAAAGAAGTCTCCAGCGTCGAGCCTCTCACGGTCAGCGCGGACCGTATCGTTGGAAAACCGTATTTGGAGATTGATATCGACCGTGAAGCCATCGCACGATATGGCGTAAGTATCGCTCAAGTTCAGGATGTGATTGAAGTCGCTATCGGGGGCCGGCGCGCCACGACGACGGTGGAAGGGCGCGAGCGATATGCCGTCAGGATCAGATATATGCGTGAACTGCGGGACCGGATTGAAACGCTGGGCGAGATTTTGGTTCCGTCTGCTGATGGAGCGCAGATACCGTTGATTCAGTTAGCGGAAATTCGCTATGTACGCGGGCCTCAGGCGATTAAAAGTGAGGATACTTTTCTGGTGGGATATGTCGTATTCGACAAAAGAGAAGGGTATGCGGAGGTGGATGTTGTCGAGCAATGTAAGCAATATTTGCAGGAGAAAACCGCGGCTGGTGAGTTTTCCATCCCTGAAGGAGTTAATTACGCGTTCTCGGGGACCTATGAGAATCAAATCCGCGTCCAAAAGACGCTTACGGTCGTCATTCCATTGGCGCTTCTGATCATTTTCATCATTCTGTATCTCCAGTTTCATTCGGTGGCGACGAGTTTACTGGTCTTTTCCGGGATACTGGTTGCCTGGAGCGGGGGATTCCTGATGATCTGGCTTTATGCCCAGCCCTGGTTTCTCGACCTCGACGTGTTTGGAATCAATATGCGAGGACTTTTTCAAATCCATCCGATCAACTTGAGCGTGGCGATATGGGTGGGTTTCCTGGCTTTGTTTGGTATCGCCTCGGACGATGGTGTGGTGATGTGCACGTATCTGAAACAATCGTTCCAGGAACGAGCGCCTACAAACACAGACGAGATCAGGCTGAAAGTGATCGAAGCCGGTAAACGGCGAATCCGTCCTTGTCTGATGACCACGGCCACCACCCTGTTGGCTCTGATTCCCGTGCTGACGTCCACGGGGCGAGGTTCGGATATTATGGTGCCGATGGCCATCCCCTCCTTCGGCGGGATGACGATTGAGATTCTCACTATGTTAGTCGTACCGGTTCTATACTGTTGGGTTAAGGAAATCAAGCTACACTCCCAACCGCACATGAGCTCATCAGAAAAGAATTGACATCGTCGCGTCGTTCTGTCATCATGCGTTCTATCGTAGGGGCAACCCTATGGGGTTGCCCTTTGAATACGCCTGATAGCGGCGCTACATGTCGGTCATCAGGGCGGCCACAGGGAGCCGCCCCTACAGGCACATCCCGATCAATGGTGGGTGTGCCGGGGCCGCGGCCCGAATTGAAAAGGAGAAAGCCGATGAAGAACGATGCGTTTTCACGAAGAGATTTCATGCGGAACACGTCCCTTGTCGCGGCCGGGGCCGTCGCCGGGGGCTTGGCCGGTCAGGCCGAGGCCGGTTCGACAGATGAATCGAAGATTCTCAATTTCCATCCGAAGATGCACTATCGGAAAATGGGCAAAACGAACCTGATGGTGTCCGAGATCAGTCTCGGCGGGCACTGGAAGAACCGTAACGCCGGTCGATATTGGGACAGCTTCGCCAATGAGGAAGTGCCTTCCGATGTGGCGAAGAACCGGACGGAGGTCGTCAGCGCCTGCATCGATTCCGGTATCAATTATCTGGATATCACGACCGCCGCGGAGTGCCTGTGTTATGGCGAGGCCCTCAAAGGTCGTCGGGAGAAAATGTACATCGGCGCCGATATCCACAACCTCGGCCCGCGCGGATCGGATCGCTGCAACGTCAAGGGCCAAACGTTAAACGTCGAGACGTGTTTGCGTCTTTTGAAAACCGACTACCTCGACATCTGGCGTCCCCAGGCCAAGATGACGGGAAAACTCGGGACGGACCAGCTCAATACCGATGCCGAAGTCGAGTCCCTGGTCGAGACGTTCCAGAAACTTCGCAAGGCCGGCAAAGTTCGTCATCTGGGTATGTCGTGTCATTGCCGTCCCTGGTTCGAGCACGTTATTAATAAGTATCCCGAATTCGAGATGGTTATCTTCCCCTGCAGCGCCAAGACGAAAGTCGAGGGGCAAAACCCAACGAAAGACAACGTCCAGGAGGTCAATCCCGGTCACGGGTCCGACCAGACGCAGAGTATCTTCGATATCGTTAGAGAGCGAAATGTCGGCGTTGTGACCATCAAACCGTACTTCGGCGGATCCTTATTCCCAAGTTGCGGCAAAGTCAAGTTCCCCGTGATGGGCGTGGGCAGCAAAACCGAAAACGACCTTGCCCGCCTGACGCTTCAGTGTATCCTTACCAATCCGCAGATCACAGCGGCGGTGCCGGGATTGTCAACGCCTTACGAAGTGGAGAACGCCGCACGCGCTTCTTATACTCGTTCGCTTGGCATGTCGGCGGCGGACGAGCAATGGCTGATGAAAATCACAGATCGCCAGTGGGCTCGTTTGCCTGAGGAATACGCGTGGCTGCGCGACTGGGAAATCGTTTAAAGGCATTGAATATTGACAATTGACTATTGATTATTGAACTGCTCATAGAGATGGCGTCTCGTCTGTAGTGTCAATTATCAATCGAGGAGATAAGTGTGCGCTCGAAACAGCGAAACCATTTGTATCTTATAGGGGGAGTTATTATCTTGGCGGCGTTTGCCGGCATTCTGGCGGTCTGTCCCGCCGAAGAATCGGAGACCGAGAAGCCGAGCGGGAACAGCAAGTGCTACGTGTGCCATCCCGACATGAAAACAGAAGAAATCTCCACGATGCACCTTGAGATGGACGTGACCTGCGATGTATGTCACGGCGCCTCGACGGAGCACATGCACGATGAGATGTTGATGACCGAGCCCGATATTTTGTTCGGCCGGAAGGAAGTGGAAAGAATGTGTTCGGATCCATCGTGCCACAAGCCCGGCGAGGGACGCGACGTTTACGGCCGTCAGGACCATAAGAATCAGGAAGCCGTGGAAGCCTTTTTTCAGAAGTGGACCGGGCGAATGCGTCCGAACGGTCGGGCGGTGAATGCGGGTTCGGTTTGCACGGATTGCCATGGAACGCACAATATCAGCAAACCGCTTGATGTGAAATCGGAGGAAGACGTCGAATGGATCGCTGCTTTTAACGGGACCGATTTTTCGGGTTGGCAGGTCCCGGACAATTCGTGTTGGAGCGTTAAATCCGGTCGAATCATCGGGATCGGCGAGAAAAAGGGCGACACGCTTTGGACACAAGAGTCGTACGAAGATTATCAGATGGCCGTGACGTTTCGGGCCACGTGGCCCATCCATGCCGGTATTTGGCTGCGCGGCCAGGATGCCAATCGTGGCCCGCGGGTTGAAATCACCGAACCGGCACAAGCGAATGCACCCAAGGCCTACACGGGTAGTGTGTTGATACCCGGCAAGGGGCTGGCTCTCGTGAACCTGCGCGAGGATCTGGTGGACTGCGAAAGCTGGAATACGATTTCGATTAAGGTCGAAGGCGACAAGGCCCATATCTGGCTCAATGGTGAGGAGATCGGATCGGTGCGTTTTGCCGGGCCGGACAAAGGGCATATCGGGTTATTTATCGGAAAGTCGCCTACATCGAAACCCGCTGAGTTGTCCGTTCGCGAAGTGCTGATCCAGCGATTGGCGAAATCCGAATCTTAGTAACAAGAGTTTTGCAAAATTGAAGGTTAGGCATACTTTTGGAAAGAAAAAATCTGTTTTCTTGATTTTTTCTTTCTAAAATCCGAAGAACGCTGTAGGGTGCACACTATCTAACATTTTCCTTGGCAATGCCTTATCTCAAGATTGTTGATTATCTTCAGAAAATCCTGAAACAGATTTTCTGAAATAATATATGCCTAACCTTCAATTTTGCAAAACTCTTGTTAAGGAGTCAAAGCATGAAAGACAGTAAACTGCGAACGCT
>JAFGTG010000130.1 GCA_016934255.1 Sedimentisphaerales bacterium | reverse complement strand
GTCGGCATAGATCGGGGACGGCGCCACCTCCCCGCCCATACAGTCCGCTCGCCACAGTTCCGTTCCTTTGGAGGGTTCATACGCGATCACATAAGGAACGGAACAGGTTAGAACCTGATACTCCTCGCCGATACGAACCACAACCGGAGAACTCCATGAGTTATCGACGGGTCGTTTCGTCTGCCAGGCTACCTCACCGGTTAATCCGTCCAGGGCAATCATCTTGGACAGTCCATCATCAGCGACGCCCTGGTCGTATTGGATCAGCACCAGATTTCGATAGATCGCCAGCGACGTGGCATGTCCGTAAGCATTCTCCGGCATACCCAGGTTTTTCTGCCAGACCTTCTTTCCATCGAAATCAAATGCGGCGATATCCCCGGTGACAAAGATGGCATAAACATGCTTGCCGTCGGTGACGGCGGTGGGCGCAGCCCAACCGGTGTCCTCCATCGGCTCAAGCGGTTCTTCGCCTTCTTTTAACGGCGCCGGTGTTACGTCCCCTTTCCAAAGGAGCTGTCCCGAATCGGCGTCAAAGCAGGAAACCGCCAGTTCGTTCGGATCACCGCCTGTGAGGAAAATACGATTGCCCCAGACGATGGGGGAATTGTGGCCGGGTAGTGGTATCTTGGTTTTCCAGAGAATTCCTTCGCCCGTTTTGCCATCCCAATGGGTGGGTATGTTCATATAAGTGCTGACGCCGAGTCCTTCGGGACCGCGGAAGCTCGGCCAGTTTTTGCTCGGATCCTGCGATGAAGCAACAGACGTTCCTTCCTCGCCGGTTCCGGCAAAGTCAATCGAAGGCTTTAATGCAAGAAGTAACGCTCCCGAGCCTAAAACAACCATACCGGCAGTGACCGCCCAGCGGGCGAATTTCGCTTCGCAAACCTGCTGATCCGGTCCAGGGGTGCACAATCGTGGCATAGGTTCTTTCTTCTTCAATACCCCTGCGATTCCGATACTTGTCAACAGAACCACAACGCCGGATAAAAGCAGGTAGCCGCCCTTGCGAGAGCGATCCACTGCCCGAAAGCGACGTTGTCTGATTTCCAAATCCAGCGTGCGAACCTGGGATAATAATTCTTCATTTTCCGGCTGCTCGTACACCTGCGATCTTAAACTCAATAATTTCGCCTCATCTTCCGTATCGACGACCCTGCTCTTGCCGTAATTGAGAGCGAGAAAGAAAAGCACATTAAGAGAAAATACAGCACTGATAATAGCCGTCGCGACCGAACATCGGTACCATGGGCTATTGACTTGAGCATTGTTGTTTTGAGTTTCCATCAGAGTTTTCCACTCGCCTTCTTCAGCTCTTTGATCCTGACGTGTTCTCTCGGACAATACTCGAAACATCGACCGCACGCTAAACAACTCGCCCGGTCGGCTTCGTAGTCTTTCCGTTGCCGCCAGATGGACAGTCCGATCAATTTAAGACCGATCACTAATCCCACAAATCCACCGAAAAACCAACCGCCCATTCCGAACTGCGCCCGGATATTGGATGCTTCTTCGTAAAGGGTCGAGATTTCTTTACCTGTTGCCCTGAAAGCCGAGCTGGCATCCGTCGTCCCTTCCACCTCGCCCGCTTCTTCCTGGTAAATACGTTCGGCCAATCGAACGGTTTCATGCGCCCGCGCGGTTACGGCTTTGATACTCGAACCAGACCATCCGCCCACAATGATCAAGACGGGTAACAATGCAAGCAGATAAGCTAATCTCTTTTTGCCGACTTCGTATTCCTTCTCAGGCCATTTCGAACTCGGCTTTTGGATCGCGCCGAAGGGACATGCTTCCTCGCAAAGCTTGCATTGAATGCACTCATCCGGCGTAATTGTCACGCGCCATTTCGACAGCCGGGATAAATGTCTGAGGATAACGCCGTACGGGCATAGGAACCGGCAATAAGGACGCCCGATGAATACGCCGATCAACAGCAGGCAACCGCCAAGGATCAGGATGTTCAAGCTCCCCGTCAAGCGAAAGATTGCCACGAACGGGTCGTATCGGCAGATGATAAAGGCGCTGCCCGTAGCGGCGAACAAGACCGCTGCTCCCAAATAAACATAGGCCAACAGGCGTAAACTGCGTTCGATCCAGGTCGGGATCGAGATCGGGCGGGATAAGACCAAATCCTGGACGGCGCCGAGGGGACAAACCGCCGCACAAAAACTTCTGCCGAAAAAGAGCGTGAACACGAGCGGCAGCAGGAAAAACGCGACGACCGTGATCGGCACCACATATTCACTATCGAATATCGACAAAACGATGTTCTGAGTGGCGCCGATCGGGCAAACGCATCCTTTGCGATAAAATCCGAAATAAAGCAACGAAAACACCATAAGACCAAAAATTGCCCTCCGACTGCGTTTTTTCTGAATGAGATACGACGACACGCATAACGCTGCGAAGAGCACCGCCACGTCGATGTATTCGTAGATATCCTGTCGAGGATGCGGCGTCGTGGGACTCGGCATTTCATATCCGCCCTCGAAATCGGGCGGCGGAAAACGCTCAATACCCCAAGCATGACTGCACGAGATGAACAGGAAAGCGATGCCGATGACGATGCGTCTGGAACGTATCATTAAGTGTGGTCCACCTTTTTAAGTAAATACGGCTGGTCCGCGGGGACTCGCCGAAACGCCCCCGACGGACATGCCAGGGCAATCGAACATTCATTGCAGTTCAAACAACGATCGTGGCGGACCTGGAGGAAGAATGAGCCATTCCCGAAGGCGGCGCAGCCTTTGACGCATTTGGCACAGCCGATGCACAGAGTCTCATCGATGCTGTACTCGTAGTACGGCTCCTCGATAAATTTGCGGATGATCGCCCCGGTCGGACAGAGTTCGTTTTCGGCGCCGGATTCTAATACGTTGGCGCCGGGCTCGAAATAGCCCGGGCAGAAATCGCAATAGCCGCATATCTCGTATAACTGGACGCATTTGACGGCGGATTCCTCCAAAACGCAATGTGTCGCACAGTTGCCGCACGCCACACACGTGTAGGGATCGATCTGCCAAACCAGTTCTTCAGACTCATGTTTTCGAGCCGCTGAGCCGGCCACCATTCCTAAAGCAGCGATACATCCTCCCCACAGGCCGTCTCTGAGAAAGTTCCGTCGGTTGAATTTCTTTTTATCATCTGCCATGATGTCCTCCTGCATGTGCTCCTTTTTCTGCCAAAGCACGAGGTAGGTCACATTGGGCCAGGACTTGACAACCATTGCAGATTCCGTCGTTAATACAGATACCTTCCTGCAACAGTCGGCGTCTTTTTACGAAAAGGGCCGCCCCTCCTGCTGTAAGGAACCCCAGGGTGACATATCTCATCATTCCAGCACATAGTTCCCTGCGGCTGCAAGCTTGTTCCGAATGGTTTTTCACGACGAGCCTTTCAATTCCGTAAATATTCGGATAATATTTTTTATTGTGTCCAACACAAAAACACGTCCGGCCGAATCGACCGCCACGTCGAAGCCCCCGACCTGACCTTGCTCGGGGAACTCGCAGATTTTAAATTCACCGCCCTCGACCAACTGATCCGGACTGGCGACGACACCCGTGAATCGGCCCTCGCTATCATACACTTTCACCCTCACCAACCCCTTTTCACACGTGATAAAACCGCCGCCGGGTAACACGGCGATATTCACCGGATTGCAACATCCACAGAAGCCGTCTATGTCCATGGACGGTTTGCCCCATGAAAATTCGAAATCTCCGTCGAATGTATAGGCCTCGATGCGAAGCCGGCCGGTATTGACGACACGAAGCAATCCGTCCCTGGAGATAGCTAAATCAAAATAAGGACTCGGAATGACAAATCCAGGGATATTCCGATCCGGATCTTTTTGGCCTATCGACCTGATGATGTTACCTGCCCTATCATAACGGATAACGACGCGATTGCCCGCATCGGCAACAAAGATATTGTCTTTCGTCACAGCGATACTCGTGAGAACCGCATCGGCGCCGAGACTCTCCCAGCTTGCCTGACGTTGGCCTTGAGCGTCGTAAATTTCCATATGGTCCTTCAAACCGACGTAGATCGTCCCATCCGCATCCACCTCTAAACATCGCGGCGTCCCGGCCAGTGCGATCTGGTGCTTCAAATCGCCGTTCTGAGAAAAGATGCAAATCGCTTGATCTCCGGCGACGTAAATAGCCCCTTGCAAATCCACGGCGATACCGTGAGACTCGGCTAAACCGGTCACGATCGGCCCGGCGGATTCGTCGTAAAGAATCAGGTTCGGATCAACTTTCGTCAACTTCGCGATGTCGTAGGTGAAACCTTTGCCCAGCCCGCTGCCCTTATCGCCAAACACATCAAACCGAACAACGGCGATAATAGCCACGACAGCGGCCAGTGCAACCACCCCCCCCACAAGGGGCCTCGTATCTGTTGTTCCCGACGTTCTATTCATTGGGATGCTTTCACAGCTTTTATAAATGCACTATCTTAGCAAGGAATTCTCTGATCTTCAACGAGGCGCCCTCTTATTGCTCGGATATGTCCAAACAGATCATGCGCTCCGTATCGCGAACGATCAAACAGCCCGACGCCACCGCCATCGGTCCCCACGATCCGTGCCCGTCCAGCACCTTGGCTTGAGCGAGCGGTTTATATTCGGAAGAACCGGCTTGTGCCAGCGTCAACACTCCCGAATCATCCATAAGATAGAACAACCCGTTTACGATAGTATATGGGCCGCTGCCGAATTTGTTCGCGCTGGTGCTGGTCCAAACGACGTTTCCCCCCAAATCGAGACAAACGAGTTGCCCATCGGGCCGGACGCCATAGATATAATCCTCGTAAAAAATAGGCGTCTGCTGGATCGATCCGAACACGTCGGTAGGATGGAGAAACTCCGGTTCAGCAGTGATTATCCCATTCGACTCGGAAAACCGGAACATTATACACCCAGACTCGGTCTGACCGTACCCGGCCGTGACAAATAGTCTGTCTTCACCAATCACGACCGGCATCGGGACACTAAAACGTACCTTCCATTCATCCGTCTTCCATAAAACGCTCCCATCTACAGCCGAGACACCGACGACGCCGCCCTTGACGTGATCGCCCCCGCAATAAATGTAGAAACGTTTGCCGTTGAATTCCATCGGAACAACCGACGAATGGGTCATGATCCAATCATCCGAATTGGGCGTTTGCCAGACGATCTCGCCGGTCTCGCAATCCACGGCCATCATCAGAACGTCGTCACCCGCCGGGGCAATGATGGCTTTTCCGTCTTCAATCAACGGGCATTGCGCCGTGTACCACTGAGGCACCTTCGTATTGAATTCCTGTACCAAGTTGTACATCCAGTGAAATTCTCCTGTCATGGAATCCAGGCAGGTGACGTGGCATTTTGGCCCGATGGTAACAATATATTTCTCCGTCACCGCCGGCACGGTCCGACTCATCCCGTGCCAGCGTTTGACCTTTATAGGATATGCATATCGCCAGATATCTTTGCCATCCTCAAGGGACAAACATCGCACGACGTCCGCCTGCTGCTCGCGGTCATAATCCAGCATATACACGCGCCCGGCGAAAATCGCCGCGCCGGCGAAACCTTCTCCCACCTCAACAGACCAAAGGACCTGTGGACCACTATCCGGCCATGTTTTGGCGAGCGACGTCTCATCTGTGCTGATGGCATCGAAATTGGGACCTCTAAATCGCGGCCAGGCACCAGTTATCTCAGCCGGGACGCCATCAAACGTGGCCAGCTTACCTTCAATTTTTATAATATCACCTTCTCTCGCCGACGCCTGTCCGTCCTGCTGCATGGGCGGAATTCGCTCAGTAAGGTCTATGGCCGCGTCGGCGCTGAGCCACACATAAAGCAATACGACCCCGACAATGGCAAAAACAATTGGTATTATTCTGGCAATCGTAAAGTCTTTCATATTGTATCTAATAAGTTTATTAGAATATCAGGATATAAGGTTGTGGGTTTCAGGATACCAGCTTATCAGGGCGATGCCTCTGATGTCCTGACTTCCTGTTGACCCGCAATCGGGCTCCCTGATTTTCTGGTACCCTATTTTTTATTCGTTTCGCAACGCCTCCAGCATTCGCCCACTCAGCGCGAAAGCCGCAGCTAACCATATCCATATCATACCGCTTATTCCAATCCCTGCAACCGTCAGTATCAGCGACAGATAGCCTACGTCCGCTCCGGGAGCGCTCAGCGCAGGGCCAACCGCCACCAGCGCCGCGACGACGCCACAGACCAGGCCGAACAGCATCAGGCTGCTATGTTCGTGAAAAATCATTTTCCGCAGCGCCACTTTATCGAAACCCACTGCCCATAGCATAGCAAGCTCGCCGCGTCTGTCGAGCACGTTGCGAAGCACGACCAATCCAAGCCCAACGCTGCCGAGAACCAATCCCAATCCTCCCAATAACAGAAAGATCGAAAGATACGTATTCTCAACGGCGCTGAATTCCGCCAATCGCTGGGTCGTCGGCGTTAAGGCCAGGCCAAAATCCCGCAATTCATAGGAGAGCGTATCCGTCACCCGGTCGGCCTTTTCCTCCGGCGAATCAATGAGAAGCATCCGATATCCATCCTCTGATGGGAATCGCTCGACGAATTCATCCTCCGCAACCAAAAGGCTGCCCTGCAAAATGGAATTTTGTATCATCCCGACGATTCGCAATCGAAACGTCCTGCCCTTTTCGTCACTGTATTCCAGCTCATCCCCAACGGTTTTACCGAGCGCCCAGATAACGGTTGCATAATCGCCAATCGCCGGGACGACATCATCTCCCAAGTCTAGATTGAGTAAATTCCAGGCTTCTCGCCTTTCAGCATCTTCAATGACCTTGGCGAAGGTGAACGAGCCGCGCGTTTGCAGCCAGTCCGGCTGAACGCCCAACAATCGCGGCCGTTGCGCCCGATTCAGGTTGTAACAGCTCGCGTCGTCCCCGTCGCGCACTCGCAATTGCACGATCTCGATGCCTTCGAGATTCTTATCATCCACATTCATCGCTTCTCGCCCGGCGGCACTATTCAAGTCGTAGAGTACACCAATGGCGGATTCACCATAGAGTGTAAAGCCTCCCGTCCCGGAATCGCGCTTACGGGCGTCAGCCACCGGACTGTGCTTGTTCGCTCCGACAGCGATGACCAGGAAAATGCCGCACGCCAGCAATCCCACGACGGCCAGGCTGCGCTCGGTCCGCCGGGTCGAGTTCCGCAATCCCAAACCCGCCAGGGAGGTCATCGTTTTATTCCAAACCGCGCCCAACATCCTGAGCAACGCGCCGGTCAGGCTCAGCCCAGCGATTAAGAGCAAAGCACCGGCTCCGAAAAAGGCCCCCGCAGCGGAGCTGCTGTCGCCGCTTCCGAGAAGAACCAGAAAAAGTATGGCGCTGAGTGTCGCGAGAGCCGCGATCCATAAACTTATTTTTCCCTTCGTGAGGTGCTTCGTCGTAACAAATTGCCATTGCACGTTCCCTGCCAAAAGCTCCCGCGCCGGTCGAGAAACCTGCTTGCGCAACGTCAACCAGATGGCAAACAAAGATACAAAAATCGCCGAGAACGCCCCTACAAACAACGTCGACGTTTTAGTATAAAAATGTATGATCGAGCCGGCTACCGCGGTTTGCCAGATCGTCGCCAAACCGTAAATCATCATCCGGGTATAGAGCAACGCCGTGACGCTTCCGACAACGGCTCCGAGCAAGGCAAGCATCCCACTTTCGAGAAACAACAACCGCCTCACCTGCTTCGGCGCGAAACCGAGCGCAAGCAACATACCGATCTGCCCGGAGCGTTTTTCAACGCCGAAGACAAAGATCAAACTCGTCAAAATTAGCGCTGCGATCACAAGAAATATGCTCAAACCGAGAAAAAGACTCCCGAAATCGGTCGAGCCGGCACCCGCTTTCATGCCGCGTTCACGCACCGGCTGAAAAAACAGCCCCACCGTTGCCGGATCGATTGTGCGGGATAAACGTAGGATGGGCAACTCGTTGTCCATGCTGCCCAACCCGAGGGGATAGCGCACAGCGGTCAGGTTTCCATACCGGTTGGCCCACATCGCCTTTCCGGCTTTAAGCGTGACGAACGCCTTCGGCGTCCCTTTATACGTATCCCAATAATCCTCGTCCTTCTGTCGGATTTTATCAAGGTCGACGGGAATCCCGGCGTCCCAATCCCGGCAATTGTCTACTCCCGACAGCCCCGGAAAATTCGGCATTAATTCCGGATCCACTGCAGGCTCTTCCATCGGTAGAATCGCCCGAATGCGAAAAGAAGTCGTTTGCTCCTGAAGCTTCCTCATCGACGTTAGAACATAATAACGAAGCTCAATCGTCTCTCCCACCTTCGCGCTAAGATCATCGGCAAGCCACTGGTTGATGAGTATCTCATCGTCCTTCATGTCGGGTGATACAATGTCACTTGCCCCCATCGCCGTGACCATCGAGTATGGTGTTGCCTTGCCCCCCCCGCGCAGCTCATTCACGAAATATGTCAAGACTCCAACCGCGCTTTCGCCTGATTCTATCGCCGCATCCGCCAGAGATTCATCGATAAAAACCCGCCGGCTACGAATCTCAATCGCATTCCGTTGATCCAGCCGCCGGACGTCAAGGCTCGCATCGCTCAGTTGCCAATGCTTTTTCAGTGATTCGTTTGCCTTTGCCAGAGTCAGGCTTGTATCGGGAGGTTCGGCGATTAATAACATGTTCGCTCGGCCCTCCTGTTCGAGCTTGTTCTGTATCCACTCCAAAGAGACGAAAACATTCAGGGAGGCGGCTTGGTTAGCTTGCAGACTGAAACGACCAAATTCCGCCTCGGTCGCGATGGCCTTGACGGTAAGCCGGAAGGACATCGACAAATCCGAATCCGGCGTCAGAGGTAAATCCCGCGACATTAAGCTCGGTTTTTCAATTCGTAAAACGACTTCATCCCCGGCTCCCACGTTAAGCCTTCTCGCTAACGGCTCGTTTAGGACGACGCCTTCTTCCCGATCATCACCAAATGGATTTTGACCTCCTCCGATATTGAAAAAACGTTCATCAACACCGAGGACTTCAATACTGTTGGCTCGCCTTGTATCATCGCCATCACTGACTACGCCTCGCACCTGCAACAACGGAGCCGTCGGCGTTTTCAATGCTTCCGCAAGCTCCTCGGCCAATTGGGCACGAAAGAACCTGTCTTGTGAGATGAGGGCAAACTGCGTTGTCCCCAACCGAGAGATGACCATCCTGCGCAGGCTATATCGCACCGAATCGCCGACCACCAGGGCGCCAGTCAAAATAGCGGTGCTCGCGACGACCGTTAGGAAAACGCCCAGATTCGTCCTCCAATAGAAGGTTAGACTTCGGTGTGCCAGGCGCCACAGAGTCATTACGAATTCCCGTCCTTCAATGAACCTTCCTTCAGTTCCATGACTTGTCCTATGCGTTCTGCAAGCTCATGCGAATGTGTTACCACAATCAAGGTCACCTTCTCGCTTTGGTTCAGCTCGACCAGCAAATCGGCGATATTCTCCGACGCTTCTCGGTCCAGCGAGCCGGTCGGCTCATCGGCCAGCAGCAGCTTGGGCCGGTTAATCAACGCTCGGACGACCGCCACCCGTTGCCGCTGTCCACCGGAAAGCTCGCCCGGCCGATGCATTAAAAAATCTTTAAGACCTACGCGTTCCAGGAGATTGGTCGCCCGATCATGAGTCGCCTGCATAGAAGAATGATCCTTCCCGGCCAGCGTCGGGACCAACACATTTTCGAGCACCGTGCATTGGGGTAAAAGATGATGCAATTGGAATACGAAACCGATTTGCTTGTTGCGAATTCTCGCTAATTCACCGTCGTCTAACGTAGCAAGATCCCTATCATCGAATAAAACACGTCCGCTCGACGGGCGATCCAGGGCGCCGATGATATTCAACAATGTGCTTTTTCCACAGCCGGACGGACCTACGATGACCATCGACCGGCCTTCTTCGAGCTTCAGCGAAATGCGCTTAAGAACGCAGACGCCTTCGGCATTCCCCGGCGATTCATAGGTTTTTCCAACATCAATCAATTCAAGCATGAACGGTTTCCATTGACTATTGAATATTGACTATTGACGAATGAGCCAGATGTTCGTTACCCCAAACAACGCGCACAGAGCAAATAGTTAATAGTCAATCAATTCTTCGTATATACGCATCAAATCCCGAGTAGTTTGCTCGATATTGAATTTTTCATGAACGGCCTTCCGGCCCTGTTCTCCTAATTGTTGAGCATGTTCCATTTTGAGCAACAATGGTTCGAGCGCCCCAGCCAATGCTTTCACATTATTCGGCTCGTATAACAGTCCACCTCCGGTTATTTCCAGCAATTCCGGAAAAACGCCGTGGGCCGGCTGCACGACCGGTATGCCCGCCGCCAAGGCTTCGAGCACATACAATCCACAAGCCACGGGATTTTTCTCGGGCACCGACAATACCGAAATCGTCTGCAAAAAGTCGAGTTTGGCCTTGAGATCGAACTGCTCGAGAAATTCCACGTCATCAAGCAAGCCGTGAGAGTTGAGTTTTTGACGAATCTTATTTAAAAATGTTTTGTCGCCGGCGCTACTGCCGCCCGTAACACGGAGCCTGATATTGCTGAGTTCCTTGTTCATTTTCAGCCTGATAAAAGCCTCGACCAATGTATCCAAGCCCTTATCGGGACACATTTGCGAGAGATACCCAATCGTCGGAACATTGGGCCGGGCCCGTAACAGACCGTATCCATCCAAGGCAATACCCGTATAGGCCACCTTGACGCGGTCCGGCTCGAGGTTTAATCTCTGTCGCATAACGTCTGCATAGTATTGGCTTACTGCGATAAAAGCGTTGACGTCGCCGGCCCGTTCGATGATGATCTTCCAGGCTTGTTCGGCGTACGGAGAGGGCAATCCGTCTAAAAAACCCTCTTCATCCTGGAGCAAACAAACGACCGGCACACCCAACTTCTGCTTGATACGCCGGGCAAGACCCAACAATAGAACATTGGATAAGCAAATGACATCAGGCTTGTTATCTTGAGCGACCAGCCAATCGACGAGGCGATTCAACTCTTTGATCTGTTGGCCCTCCTCTCCCTGTAACATCGAGATCGTTGTTTCCCCCAAATCCTTCGCGCTCGTCATCCCGGCCATTCGGCCCACCCACTTTAGAAGCCCGGGGGAATCGAACCATTTATCGAACCAACGGGGTGTTTTTCTAAAGAGACTCAGCTTTTGCTGGAGATAAACATTGACGCCGCCGAAAAAAATGGGCGCGATCGTTCCCGGCTTGTCCTGCTCGATCGACAAGGGCAGATAGAGCGGAACCATCAGGACATCGTGTCCTAACGCGATCAATGTTTTGACCAAGGTGGCGTCTCGCAGGCAATTCTCACAATAGAAACTATCGCCCGCGCTCGGTGTGATTTGTATGATGCGCATGTATTCCTTATTTTTGACAGGATGACAGGATTCACATGATTCATTTTTATCTTGTTCATCCTGTTATCTTGTCTAAATCTTCAATCGTGCAATCCAGTCCATTCTATTGCTTGGCGCCGAAACAGTACACATAACCGTCATCGCAGCCAATCACAACTAATCCTCCGGCCACCGCCGGTGAAGACGTAATCGCCTGACCCGTTTCAAACGACCATACTTTCGTTCCATCCGAAAGGTTCAAGACGTAGAGCCGCCCGTCTTGAGAGCCGATCACGACTTTATCGCCGCAAATGACCGGAGAGCTATCCACCTCGTCCAGCGTTTTAAATGTCCAGACGACCTTGCCATCCTTGCGACCAACGCAATGTACAAGCTGATCCCGCCCTCCGAATACGACGACGCTCTCGTTGACCGCGGGCGACGAGAAAAACGGCGAATCACTCTCTTTGTATTCCCAGATGATCTTGCCCGCGGCGATATCGGCCCGGATAAAGACGTTTTCGTAATTACCGACGTAAACCTGCCCATCGAGAAACGCAGCCGAGGCGGCGATATACGAGCCGCTGTCGATCTCGGCGACTTTACTGCCGTCAACCAGCGAGACCACGTGAATCAGCGCATCACACCCGCCAAAAACGGTCTTTTGATCGTCCACCGCG
The DNA here is from genome assembly GCA_016934255.1 of Sedimentisphaerales bacterium. Taxonomy (GTDB): domain Bacteria; phylum Planctomycetota; class Phycisphaerae; order Sedimentisphaerales; family Anaerobacaceae; genus JAFGTG01. The sequence continues at coordinate 5,301 of JAFGTG010000130.1, read as the reverse complement.
GGGGAGCCGTTGATATAGTTGTCCGTCTCATATGTCCAGATGACCGAGCCGTCTTTTGAGTCCAGACAATGCAATATATTATCGTAACTGCCCACGAGTATCCAAATATCTCCTTTGGGGGATCGCGTCCAGTTAGCCGCACCGGGAATTTGTCCGTCGGTCTTGTATTTCCACCGAAGAGAACCGTCTTGAGCGTCAAGAGCATACAAAAAACCGTCCAACGAGCCGATGTAAACGGACCTCTCGACGACACAGGGCGTCGCCTCAACGGCATCAGTGGTCTTATAAGACCAAACTTTCTGCCCGTTCGCTAAATCAATCGCATAAACGTTCTCGTCCGACGAGCCGACGAAAACAAGGCCATCGACGATGACAGGCGAAGATTTAACGTCATCCTCTGTTTTAAATTTCCAGATCACGCGGAATGAATCCGGCAATGAACCTTCCGCCACGCCCGGTAGGCTCTGCCCTCCTCGAAACATGGGCCAGTTCGATTTGAGATTTGACACTTGAGATTTGAAATTATCAGGTAATTTCGAGTCCACCTCATCCATCGGTAGTGGTGTTGACGCCATATCTATTTGCTTTTCGTCGGCTTGAGGTGATTGCTTGATCAGTATGACAGAAAGCATACATAAAACAACAGCGATAACACCGATTATCAACGCCTTTATTTCAACTTTCATGGCCCAATGATAGCCTATTCACAGAAAAATGGCAATAGGGCATTGGAAATGTCGTTTTTAAAAGTTTTGGGCAGAATTAATATAGAGATGTGAGATTTGGTATGAGATAAGTTCTTATTTAGTTGTGACTTTTTCCACTTTTGGGCCGACAGACTGATCAGCCGTGAATTGTCCTCTGGCTTCGGTGATGAGCTTAAGCATTTGATCGGCCTGGCTCTGGATGTCGGGATCGGCGTTCGTGACCCGCGCATTCCATCGGCTGTATTCTCGATTTAAGTGCCGCCGGGCCTTGTCATTGCTCATGTCTGACGTCAATCCGAGAATGGCTTCGACGTCTTTCACTTCGTACATGTGAAGCGGAAGGACTTTTTCCATCATCAAGCGGAATTTCTCGGCGTCCACTTCGAGCCAGTTCGCCAGGTCCTTTAAAAGGGCCGATTCTTCGGCCGCGACGAAACCATCCGCCCGAGCGACATACAGACAAAGATCGAGGATATCGTAACGCTGGGCGACCGGGGCGATTTCGATGATTTCCTTGCAAATCCTGCACGTATCGAGCTTGTTTCCTTCGCGGAAAAAGGCCACCGTTCGACTGAATACCTTTTCGAGTTTTCGGGCGTCTTTCTCCGTCGCCCGGTCCGAACTCTCAAGGATATTATCTCTCGCCCAGTTTTCAATCAGTTCGATCTCACTTTCGCATAATTCACTGTCGGCGGCGCTGACGGCAAATGCCAGAGCGACCGCCAGCACTTTCGTTCGTTCGGCGTTTTCCTGCATATCCTGATAACCGGGGGCTTGATTGTCATAGTCAAACACACAGCGGGTACGAGATAGCTCCTTATTACTACCAACAGAAAATATCGACGCTTCAAGTTGCACACTTCGCTTGCCCTTACGAGCGAATACAAGGCTATCGATACGTATCTGAGCCACCGTCCTCCAGTCGGACAAAACGGTGACCTCTTGAGGAAGCCGGCCTAGCTCGACCCGGCGACAAAACGCCGCCATATTTGATCCATCCGTCAACGTCTGCACGGGTGTGGACGATTCATCCGTGACATCCTGTAGTGAGAGTGTGATGAACGTTTGGCATCCATTCTTTTCGGCTCGAATCGTACCACAGATATCCACGTTGAAAACTTCATAGTTTTCGTCGTTTTCTTTGAGCTCACTTGTCTGCACACGGTAATTGAGAAGATTCATATCAATGGGATCAGAAGAAAGTGAATCCTCGTCGTATTCCGTGTTTTTCGATATCCGGTCCCTTACTCGATTAACCACTCGAACCTTTTGACACGCGATGAATTCTTTCAGACCGATCCTCTCGATCCATTCGGAAAGCCGGGATAAATAAGGCGAGGCTTTGCGTATCAGACGCGACGGAAGTGTCGTCCCTCCGAAGCGATCGAACAAGCCGGAAAAAATCACCACGGCAGACCCGGCCAATACTATCAAAAATAGGATTAAATATACGGTCATAGGAATTTACGATCCCTCGGCTTCGCTCAGGACAAGCTTATGATTTTCGATTTGAAAATCGTCATTCCACTTTCGAATGTCCCACGGCGGCGGTTTGCTCCTCTTTCTCTTTGATGTTGCTCTCCGAGACCTTACCGTCCTGATCCAGAGACAAATCCACCTCAAGCACTCGGCCCGATTCGACGTCTTCAAACGTGCAGTGCATTCGCTGGTTCACATCGTAACTATACGTTACCTGGACAGGGCATCCCGCGAGTCTGTCCGGAGGGAGCTTGAATTTATGCGTCGCAATTTTATTGACGTATTGAACTTCGGTATCTTCTCCCTGCGTGACGGTAACTTCGATTTCCTCCTGATTGTCGGTCAGGGTATAGAACGTCTGCGTTGCTTCACAGGGCAAAGGTGTATTTTTCTGCAAAATGATGCGATTCTGGATAACGCGCCGGCCCGTCTCTCTATCCAACGGCGCGCAAATAGTGCCGTAGCTATGGTTGCAAACATCGGTCAGTTGGATATCTTTCAATCCGCTGGCAATACCCGCCGGGACGTCATCGGGCTTTTCCCGAAGCATCGTCAATCCCGCCTGAAGCGCAGCACCCAGCGCCACACATTCGTCCACGTTCACCGCCACTTCCGGGGTAAATCCGAACATTTTTTCCAGACGCTGCTGAACCAGCGGTATTCGGGTACTACCGCCGACCAGGAGCACCTTATCAATTCCACCCGGTTCGAGCCCCGCCTGCTCGAGGGCGACTTCGATCAGAATATCCGCACGTTCCATCCATTCGGCAATGGCCTGCTCAAACATCTCGCGTGTGATTTCCACGCGCATATTGCCCGCCGGACCGTAGAGCATCTTCTTCGCCACGGTGCGCCGCGACAGCGTCCTTTTAATATCCTCGGCCTCGTCTTCGTACCGTGCCCGATCCTCGTCGGTAGCGATCAAGTCGGAGTTGAATTCCTGCTTGTATTTCTCTTCGAGCATCTCGAGGACTTTACGGTCGAAGTCCACGCCCCCCAGGGCATGATCGCCCTGTGAGCAGACGATATCCATCTGATGGCCCTGGGCATTCAGAATGGTCACGTCGAACGTTCCGCCGCCGAGGTCATAGACGAGGATATTCCCCGATACGTTGCGCGTCGTCGCGTAATACAACGCGGCGGCGACCGGCTCGTTGACGATACCGATTACGTTCAGCCCGGCCATCGTCCCGGCATCCATCGTCGCTTTCCGGCGAACCTCATCGAAGTGAGCGGGAACGGAGATGACCGCATCGCGAATTTCGCCATGTTCGATCGCGCCGTCCTCCTTGAGCTTCTTGAGAATTAAAGCAGACAATTCCACCGGGGTCCAATCCTTCCCATCAATGGTTCGGCGGTAATTCGGATCGCCCATGTGCCGCTTGATCCAGCGGACGGACCTCTGGGCGTTCAGATGGCGTGAATTAACCGCTTCGATGCCGATACGGACCATATCCGGATTCTCCTCATCGAAGAAGATCGCCGACGGGATTAACCGCTCACCATCCGCACTGGGGATAATCTCCGGCCGGCCGATGGCGTTAAGAATCGCCAACGCCGAATACGTTGTGCCGAGGTCTATTCCCACTATGTTCGTCATGTTACACCCCCTATTTTGTGGCTCCATAATGCCTGGCTCGACGGAAAGGTTTAGTCAAAAAGCCTGACCTGAGCCGGACGCACGATCTTAATGTTCTCCTCACTGATAAAATACTGATAGCCCGGTCGGATGACGCTGGCTATTTTTCCCCTCTGTTCAGGCTCCTCGTTGGGCTCCCGGTCTTTCACCGCCTCCGCAATCTTTTCCTGCCCCCGGTATTCGCTGTTGATTTCGGGCTCAAATTGTTCAACACCACTGGACTCCAGGGCAAAGATCAGTTCGTCCCTCACTTCGGTGAGATAAGTGACTTTTGTCTTGCTGTTGAGCTGGTTAATACGGTTGTCAAGGTTATCGATGCAACGAATCACACGCAAGCAAAACGTCCTGATAATGTTCCAGTCATAGCCGTCCTGAAGTTTTTCAAGCCGATCCTGCTGATACGATGTGTACTCGCGAATGGCCGAGACTTCCTCGCTGAGCTGTTTGAGCGTATTATCGATCGGTTTCGACTCTTCCTCATCATCCAAGGGCTTCGCCTTAACGGCGTCCACCCGCGTCGCTTTCTCATCCGAGAGCAACGAGGCAATGCGCTCGACCTCGCCGGAAATCCGCTTGATTTGACTCGCTTCGCTCTCGATCTCCGATTCATGCTTGACCGGTTTCCAATTCCCCCAGTTTGAATTTAGAAGAACCTTAGGATGTTTCTGATCTTGTTTACTCTGCGGAAGGATCTGCTCCTCAGGCGGCATATCCTCAGGTCCATCCACTTCCGCTTCCTGTTCAATCTCTTCCTGAGGTTTCACCTTCGAGGTCTCCATCCGCTGTTTCAAACTGCGTAAGCCATTCACAGTCGCTTGCGCGATCGCAAACAACAGCCACCACACATAGATCACACCCCCCATCGACGTACACACGATGGATCCCGTGAGAATATTCTCATTTCTCGCTTTGAGTTTCTTGTACGCCTCGACCTCGACCGGCCAGCTTTCGCCGTAAAGCACATCCGCAAACGGATGGACATTCGTCCGATCCGAAGCGAGTGTGTCCAGGTCGGCCAGGAGTCTCTTATGCTGTTCTCGTTTCAACTGGTCTATGGATTGATTATTGCCGTTCTTATCCAGAAGTTGAGGAAATGCGGTTCTTTCATCCGCGGGCAGTAACAGCCACTCATCGTATTGCTTCATATAATCGGCCGTTTCCCGACTGTATTCTGACTGATAGCGAGTTCTCTCCCATTGCTCGCTTCGAATCTCCGTCAGAATCCATCCAAGGGTGACGCCCCCGGCAAGAAGCAAGACTAAACCAAAAATCATCGATTTCATTCGCATGATGTCACACTTCAAAATGCAAGGTGCGAATGGTCACACCTTTCCATCATCCCACTACTTATTAGGATTCACATTCTCAACGAAGTCTTCCTCTTCGTTCTTTCCATAGACTTCCGTCACACGCAGAACTTCTTCGATGGTTGTGAGTCCCTGCTTGACTTTCAAAATCCCGTCATCAAACAACGTT
>JAFGTG010000129.1 GCA_016934255.1 Sedimentisphaerales bacterium | reverse complement strand
ACAACAGGTTATGATCTGACCGCCGATTATTTTCAGAAAATCATGAAACCGATTTTCTGAAATAATATATGCCTAACTTCAATTTTGAAAAAGTTCAATAGTAATAAAGGCTTTGAAATCGGTTTTGTTTTTTGTCAATGAACCGGGAAATATTCTGCAGATTATCCAGATTTTCCGGGATGATTTCATCGTTTTGTATTTTGATGTTGTAGGCTTCCTCTAAGAATTTGACGAGCTCGAGGATAGTCCGGGAACGGATTTTTCCCTCTTCAAAAAATGATGTGGTTTCCTGGACGGCGTTGTCATCCCCATGAAAGAAGTGCTCAACGACGAATTCTCGGACTTTTTCGGAGCCGTTCGTATATATTTCTGATTCAATTGTGGGTTGAATAGAGGGTGTCGTATTCATGAGTTCTATCCTTTCTATAATCGGTATCCATGCGGCCTTAGATCAACGCTTTCGACGGCTCCGCAATCCCATTCTTAGCCTTCAGGAGTTCATTTAAATTTTTAACGAACCGTTTTTGGGATTCTGCGTCCGAAAATCCTTGGCTCACATTCCGTTTTCAGACACGTAAACGCTCAATTAAAATATTGAAAACAAATTTTACGTTGCCAAACTTTCATGCGTCAGAAAGCGAGATCGGAGTGGATTTGCTGTATTTGCCTTCGTTTTCAGCCGATATAGCCATTGAAATCAGCAACTATGAATTAGGACGGTGTTTAATCAGAGGAGTGGCTTGCTATGACGAGTAAACGGAAGCAGCTTGAAGAAATGCTTGCCGACACAAAAGACAATGTCGTGCGGATGCAACTGACGAAGATGTTGAATGAAGAGTTGCACCGGCAGAATGGTATCGTTAAGAGACTGTCCAATGCCATCGATTCTTTGTTACATGAAATGATGGGACTGTTTGGAAAACGAAGTCCTAAAAACGCAGGTCCGCGTCGGAAAAAGACTGAGAAAAGCCCCCAAAAACAGTTAGCTTTGCATCTGTCCCAAAAGGATCGTACTCAAAAACAGCCTGATGATCTGGCTGAAATCATAGCCATCTGGCCTAAGCTGCCGGAACATGTAAAGGCGGCTATCTCTGATATCGTGCGGGTTTCATGAAGCCGGACCAATTCTCTGTAGATCACTGATCGAGTGACAGGGTTTTCATAGCGGCTTTGAATCTCTGCACGGACCTGAAATAGGTCTTCTGCGGGGCGTAAGCCTGGATCAGATAAATCTTCTCGTCTTTACCGGCGCATTTCAAGAGCTGGACGATCGGGGGCTGCGTCGATGTTCCCGCGATGGTTTTCTCGTAAAATCCGTCACCACAATCCCTCATCTCAGATAATTTGTCATCGATATCAGACCACGTGATGCCCGGGTAGGCAACGGTGGCATCTAAAATCCCGATCGTATGATCCGCTTCATTCGCGAACGTCACGAGCAAACCATTGTGGTCTCTTTCTCGATTCACAATGGACATGTCAATCGGGGGAGTGAATGTGAGCCCCGAACGCTTGTCCACCCACTCGTTCGGTGAAAGAAGGGGTTCTAAGGGCAGTAATTCAAATGACTCGGTGAATGCGTCGAATGTCAGTTCCGGCGTCGCTTGCTTCGGATAGACCATGGTTAGAGAGATACTATCTCCATCGATCAGAAAAACGATTCCTTGATAGATGAATTCCGTGTCTCCTTCGATGCTGCTGTATTCGAATTGTTTCGCATCGAATCCTCGGAACGTTGTTAATTTTTTTCTGACGATCTGACCGGTATCGACGCCCACCAGGCGATCCGGCAAGTAGCTGTCAAGGAAGGTTCGGATGGATTCGTCCTGTAAAATCTTTTTCTCAAAAAAATGACAAAAAACATTATATTGAACTAATCCGCCATCCATCTGAGCCTGGTAGATCCGAACATGGATGTTATTGGATGGATCCAGGGTCATTATTTTGGGATCGGAGGGCATCTGCACGCGAAAACCGTCTTTCTTCGAAATATAATGGATTGGTGTGGCCGTCACATTTTCGGATTCTTCCGGCTTCTCCGTTTCGATCGCTTCGACGGTTTCTTCGGGCTTTTCGGGTTCACTGACCTGGGCAATCTCCTCAGGTTTTTCCGTTTCCTCGGGCGTCGTCGTTTCCTCCGTCTCGATAGTTACCTCAGGAGTCTCTAAGGTGGATTCAACAGATGAGGTGCCAAGCACAAAAGAAAGGTGCTCGGCGGTTGTTGCGGCATCCATGACATTGGGACTGACGACCGGTTCCCGTGCCCGATCTTCGTCGGGTTCATTTTGAACCTTGACAGACGAATGGCTATTGTCACATCCGACGAAGCAGGATAACAAAAACAATGCGATTAAGCTTTTTTTCATTTTTTGCCCCACTCAGAGATATTTACCCTTTTCTATAAGAATCACCTCCAATCCGATTAAGTACACACTCTTAATTTCGTTTGCTGTTAGCATACACCGTTAAAAATAAAAATTCAACAGGTCTATTCGGTAAACTTCCGAAAAATCTCCATTTTGCTTTCCCATTTATGTGAATCAATCCCCGTTGCATGTCCATGTGACTGCCATAACCAACGCCAGCAATCCCGCAGGAATTTAAGAAACCTCATGTCGTCACCCTCATGGTCTATAGGTATTCCGTTCCACTCCTTCACTACATTGGCTGACCTCCTTCCCTGGAAGATGGATGATTCATATCCATACCTAAGTGTCCTTGAGGGTATTGGTTGTAACGTTTTTTTATGTAATTCTTTTCACGGGCGAGATGATTTTTTCACGATTGCTCTCGTTTTATTGCCTGACGAGGAAAATGTAATCCAGGCCGAACTGGTTGGGGGATATGGCGTCCGGATTGGATTTGAGGGCCTCCACTTTCAGCGTATTATCTCCCTCTTTCATGTCAAAAACGCCGAGCTTCGAATGCAGCCAATAAAGTTTAGGACAGAAGCAGTCAATCGGGAGATCGACCGCCACATCGTTGATCGAAAGTTTGTAGCGGCCGTAGTGGGGTGACATACATAGGTTCAATTCGACCGAATAACGTCCCGCGTCCGGCGCCGTGAAATGAACGGTCAAGCGGTTCCCCGGCTTCGTATCATGCCAGACGAGATGGTGCGCGCGCGAGCAATTCGCCAGGCGTTGTTTTTCCGCGGTGCCGCCTTTCGTCTCGAATGTCAGCATTTCGCCTTCGTACGGATCGAGCATGTTTTCGCGTATGCCCAGGTCCACGGGGGCGAGTGTCTGATGGTCGATCGCGACCGGTCCCGGCGTTCCCGGTTGGGCGTACCAGTACACGACGTGTGACCAGGTCGGTTTGCAGGGCATCCAATGCCATATTTCCTGGTCGAACCGAATGGCCTTACGGTAGGGAAGGGCGTCGAGGACGTACCAGCGGTTCAGGCTGATATGGCCGCCACTCGACGGGCCATCGACGCGCGTCTGGGCGTGATAGGGGCGCGTGAACGGACCGTTGTAGCCGTATGCGAATCCGTAATCGTCTTCTGTTCCGGTCCCGAACGTGCTCGGGAACGATTCACCATCGATAAAAATTTTCTGATCGCCTTCGCCCCACCAGATTAGCCCGTCATTGGCTAACTCGTACACGGTGCCGACCACTTTGCCCTCGCCTGTAACGTTCAGGAAATTCGTATCGAAAGGGGGCCAGGTTTGACGGGTGAGCGTTCCCCACTGGGCGCGGAGATGATAGCTTCGATCCGTGAACGGATGCGCCGCCACGCACATGTTGATCTCGACGGTATAAGGGATTGGGCCGTCATTGGTCAGACTCAGATTCATCGATTTTTTGAACGGCATCATTAATCGGCTGGTCATCCATCCGCTTTTATCGACGGTGAAAAACAAATTCTCGTAAGGATTCACACCCGGCCCGGAGCCGAAGAAATCGCCCAGCGGGGTCTCGATGCTTTTCTCGCCGTCGAAACAAATGCCCAGGATCAGGAACCGATGCGCGTTGTGAGCACGCTCCGGATCGTCCCATTTAAGACTTTCTATTGTATCCAACACGCGGGTGGACCAGGTATAGACGGCATTTTCTCCTCGTACGACAGGCAGGCTGTATGTTTGGCCGGGAGGAATCGTCACGCGTTTGCTGATCCATTGCGATTCTTGGGACGCCGGAGCGGATTGCGGACGGATCAACGCGTGGGCAACTTGAATCTGTACGTCTTCCCACGTGTCAGCTTTCTGTGGATCGAATGTCTCCACCTCTGTGCCGGCCGGGTAGGTGCGGTAGCCGATCTCGTAATAGAGCCTGAGAGGGTTATCTTTTTCCTCAATGGTGATTTTGAGCGAAGAGCCGTATGGAATCGGGTAATAAAGGTTGCCGCCCGTCCCGCTGATGTAGGAAAAATCCTGTCCGAACGGTTTCGTCTTTCCGTTGAACAAGTCGGCCAATGGGACCTCGATCCGCGGCTGAGTTTCGCCATCGAAATAGAATCTCGTCACATTCGCATTTTGGGGATTGGCGGACCAGAATCGCGTGATCGCGCCGGGGCCTTCCAGGTCTGCGAGCACGTGCTCTTTGCGATCGTTGTTCCTCTCCGTACGGACGTATTGGCCGACGTCGTAGTTGGCGAACCAGTCGTCGCCGCCTTGACGACTCATGCGGTCGTAGCTGCTGGCTATGGCTTGTTTAAAAAACGGTTCGGGACGCCTGGCCAGTTTCTCGAAATCCACCATCTCGCGGAGCAGGCTTCCGACGTCGATTTTATCCGTTTGGTAGTCGATCCATACCGCGTCATTCATATAGGCGCTGGCGTACTCGTAGGTCATATAGCCGTCCCGGGCGTTGTTATTGGAATTGCGAAAGACGAGCACGCCTCCCCCCGCGTGTTCCGGATCGTCCCGATAGCCAACCAAGAGAATGCTGTGACCGTCGAAAACGCCTTCGGGCGGCGGCGTTTCAAGGACATCATTGTTCCATCGTACCGGTTTCTTGGGCCAGCGAAAGCCCCCGCAGACCGGCCATTCCGAGTTGAGCACCTGTTTTATCTCGTTCAATTGTTTTTCGGTCAGTCCCGTATTCGGATCCCACGGCTTGATCCAGTGCAGCCGGAATCCGTACTCATGTATCCGCCGTGCGTGATCTCTTGCTTGCTCGCTGGGCGCCTGGTTGGGATCGAATTGATCTTGATACGGCATATCCCGCTCGGGACATAGACCATAGAGCGTAAATCCCTCCCAGAGGTCGGAGAAGAAACTGCCGTCTTTCATTTCGCCCACGATCTTGTTGGACGCCCAATTGAGAAATTCCACACTCAATCGCGTCCCCTGGTTTTGTTTGCTCGCCAGGGCATACTCCAACGCGCCGACCACCGTGAACACCGAGCAGGTGCCCCGTTTGCCCTGAAGACGGGGTTCGAGTCCCCATTTCTGAAAAGCCGGACGGAGATCGACGTCATTCATTTTCGAATCAGTCGCCCGCCGATGACCGGGTAATGCGGTGGCGAGAAGACTTTGTGAAAGAAATAACCCAACCACCAGCATGAGGTCGTATGGCACTCGACGAAATGTCCAGGACAATGATTTTGTCAGCATATAAAACACCTTTCTTTCAAAACTGTGATCATCACCCGTATTTGTTTCGGAGGGCATTATCGCCAAATTATTTATCCAAGTAAACTCTCGATTGAATGGGATGAGATAGACTTGCTAAAATATATGTTTGTAGTTAAAAATGATTTTCCGATTTTGATTATGGAAGTGGTTGCAAAGGAGAATTTTAGAAAATGCTTCAAAATCGAAGGCAATTCTTAAAAGTCATGGGATCTGGCTTAGCATGTTGGGCCGGCTCTTTAAATGTGTATCCGTGCTCTCTATCAGGGAAAAATCTTAGAGATAAGCGAAATATGATTTTCGGGTGGACAACATGTCTAACCTACCAGACCGGAGACCGAAAATTGGGCTACGAATATTTCAGCCACCTGCTCGATGAAATGAAAGCGCACGGCATGACTCGTCTGATCGTTATGATGGCGAGTCACGGCTATTTTTCACCCGGCAATCATGGATTAGCCTGGCCGGTAAAAAATCCGAAACTCAAGCCGCAATTGGACGAGAGTGCACTGAATGCTCATGAGGAAACGGAGTTTTTTTCGAGAATAATCGAGAAAGCCCATAATTTGGGCATCGAGGTTTTTATCGAGATTAAGTATCTCGGAATGATTGGCGTTCGAGAAGGGTATCCGGGCATTGAATTCCTGACGCAACCGGATGGACGTTACACGCATAAAGTCGCTCCCGATGCGAGTGACTTTGAAAGAAATGCCATCGAAGCGATGCATATCTGTTGCGACAGCAAGCCGGCCCAACACTATATGCGCGATAAAATCCGGGATGTCCTCGAGCGGTATAAAAAGCTCGATGGGATCGTTCTGGAGCATCCGTCTTATAGCAGAGCTTCATGCTATTGTCAGAGTTCCCGTCAGAAGGTGTTGCACGATACCGGCAAAGACATGCATGATCTTGGCCCGGAAGCATTGTTACAATGGAAGAGTATCCGAATCCAGGATACACTGATCGACCTGAAAAATCTTGTCAAGAGCATTAATCCACAATTCGAATATGGTTTTTATACCGGCGTCCCGGCGACCGACGGCGATATAGCCGGGTATCAGGCTCACCGTGGCCATCGTACTGAAACATTGTCGCAGGTTGGGTTCGATTTCGTGATGCCGTATTGTGAAGGAAGAAATCGGGATAAAGAAACGGAAATGGTTGAGAAAGTGATCGATCACTTGACGCCGCTAAAATGTTATCTGCATACCACGATTCGGCGGGATATGCCGCGAAATTATCCGCTTCCCCCTAAGGGGCCGGAATACGTTCGGAATATTATTGAATGGGCAAAAGAGTATTCCAAGACAAATGATCGATTTCTTGGGATGACTTTTTTTAACGAGGTGAAAATACCCGATGAGAACAGACAAGCCGTTTACGATTCGATCGGATAATCACTATAACTGCGATTATCTAAAACGTCATTTTGAAAGGAAACGTATGAACACATAGCCATTAAAATCGCTTGTATTCGTGTGCCTTGCCATCTTTTTTCTAGCGCTCGCCAGGACATCTATTGCCCAAAAAATATCACCTGCACTCGATGATGGTGAGAAAGTCGGTTCGGAAGCTAACGATAAATCTTCCGAAAAACCAAATCCTTATCGAGAAAATCGACGTTCGCGACGAGAAGTGAAATGGGTCAATCCGGATATCCCGAAGATGGCGGGATTCTCGATGGGGGGATCCGGGTCGGTGTATCTTTCAATTATGTATCCAAAGCTGTTCTGCGTCGCCGGTAGCATGAGTGGCGGTATCCGTGGGAGGGGCGAACAGACGGCTGAGGCGATTGAAAAAACGATTCCGGTATGGAAGGAAAATGATTTTGGATTTTTCCTGGTTAATGGCGACAACGATCGTCCGGACACGTTCAAGACATTTTCGGCGACGTTAAAGGAAAACAAAATCGATCATAAGGTCTTGATTCTGCCGGATACTAAACACAACCTCGGACTCTATTATGAGCGTTCCGTCAGCAAGCTATTAGCATTTATAAGTCAGCATCTTGAAAAATAATAGGGGCCTGTACCCGCTCCATCACTACAGACCCCTAAGCAAAGTCAATTTAATCCCTGGCGATTACGGTTGCGAATCCGGAGTGGATCGATACAGCCGGATGTCGTCAACGTACACCGTTCCGGAACCGCCGGGCTGTTGCGGATTGTCCCTATCCCCTAAACCGATTGCAATTGAGTCGACATGAGTAAGGTCAATACCAAGGTCTGCAAATGTCTGTAAAGGGATCGTCCAGTCCGTCCAGGTGATGATCTGCGCGGCATTCGGATCGTCATGATAGACCACGGCATTCCCGTCGAGGACCACATACACGGGTTCAGCGGAGTTGCTCGACATGCCGATATCCTGATCGGTCCACTGCGCATCCACTT
>JAFGTG010000128.1 GCA_016934255.1 Sedimentisphaerales bacterium | reverse complement strand
TCATCCAGGATCGCGGCGACAATGCCGCCGTGGGCAATTCCCGGATAGCCGTTGAACTGCTCGGGGATTGTGACCGACGCTTCGACCTGGCTGGCTTCAGGATTGTTATACCAGACCATCTTCAAGCCACACTCATTCTCACGGCCGCACAGAAAACACGTTCTGGATGTCGGTTGTCGTATCATTCAATCCCCATTCGTAAAGTTCGGCCAATCGTTAGGATACAAACTTTCATTGACAGGATATTCTACATGGATAGACTATAATGGGCAACCGAAAGCCGCGAACATAAGGATTTGTCGAAAATCAATTTGTCAAGGAAGTAATAAGGAAAACCATGAATACACCCTATCTAAAACGTCGCCAATTTCTCGCCGGCATCGCTACGGGCGCGACAACGCTCGCCATTTCGTCGCTCACTCATGCCGAAACCCCATCCGGTTCGTCTCGCAGCCGGAACTCCTCTTCGGGTATCGCCAATCCGACCTTTCGGCCCCTTCCGTTGGGTTCGGTAACTCCCACCGGCTGGCTCCGGCGTCAACTCCGTATTCAGGCAGACGGTTTGACGGGACACCTGGACGAATTCTGGCCCGATGTCGCTCAGAGCCAATGGTTCGGCGGCAACGCCGAAGGCTGGGAACGCGCCCCTTACTGGCTCGACGGCGTCATACCGCTCGCCTGGCTTCTGGACGATAAGACCCTTAAAGAAAAGTGCGAAAGGTACGTCAAGAAGATCGTCGCCGGTCAGCGTCCTGACGGTTGGTACACCCCTTATCCCGCCGACGCCGCCGGCAAACGATACGACCTGTGGGCCATTCTTCTGGTGAACAAAGTTCTCGTCCAATACCACGAGGCGACGAGCGATGCAACGGTACTCGAAGTCGTCATGCGCAATCTCAAAGCCATACTCAAAACCCTCGACCAGACACCCCTGTTCAATTGGGGAAAGTTCCGCTGGTTCGAAGGTCTTATCAGCGTTTATTACGTTTACGAGAAGACCGGCGAAGCCTGGCTTCTGGACCTCGCGCGCAAGCTCTACGCTCAGGGCTTCGATTATATGAGCTTTTACAGCGGGAAGGATGTCACGATACCCACACCACGGCGCGGCCGCTGGCGATGGGACAAGCACGTCGTCAACACGGGCATGGCGCTTAAAGCTTATGCTCTGTCATCGCGATTGACCCGCAAAAAGAGCGAACGGGACTTCGCCTCAAAAATGCTCGATATCCTGGACCGATATCACGGCCAAGTCACCGGGATGTTTACGGGCGACGAATGCCTGTCGGGAACGAATCCCGTCCAAGGCACGGAACTATGCGCCGTCGTTGAGGCATTATACTCGCTGGAGCACGTCATCTCGGTCACGGGCGATCCCGCCTTTGGCGACCGCCTGGAGCGCATCGCCTTCAACGCCCTGCCCGCGACGTTCGCTCCCGATATGTGGTCGCATCAGTACGACCAGCAGGTCAACCAGGTCCAGTGCACGATCAACCCGGACCATATGTGGTCCACGAACGGTCCGGAGTCAAACCTTTACGGTCTCGAACCGAATTACGGCTGCTGCACATCAAACATGCACCAGGGCTGGCCCAAGTTTGCAGGTCACCTGTGGATGCGCGCCGGCGACGGGATGGCCGCGGTGGCCTACGCCCCCAGCGAAGCTCGATTCGAATCCAACGGCGCATCGGTCCGTGTGAGCCTCGATACCGACTATCCCTTCCGTGAAACTCTCAACCTGAAAGTGGAAACCGACAAAACCGTTCGCTTCCCGCTTTTGCTTCGCATCCCGGCCTGGGCACAGGGCGCCACCATCAGAATTGAAGGCCAATCAGAGAAAAGCCTGAAGCGCGGTACGTTCCATCGCATTCAGCGCGAATGGAAAGGCAACGACCGAATAACACTTCACTTTCCGATGAGGGCTAAAACGTCAGACCGATACAACGGTGCAATCGCTCTTGAGCGGGGACCTTTAGTTTACTCGCTCAAAATGGGCGAAAGCTGGACAAGGGTCAATGCCGACAAACCGCATCGCGAACTACCCCACGGCGATTTTGAAGTCCGCCCGACAACACCGTGGAATTACGGCCTGCTGCTCGACGAAAAGAACCTCGACGAGAGCGTGACATTCGAGGAATTGCCGGTCGGTGAAAAACCCTTCTCGCCGGACGGCGCCGGGATGGCCGCGAAAGTCAAAGGCCGCCGTTTGCCGGGATGGAAAATGGCCCATGAGTGGGCTTCGGAGGTTCCGCCCGATCCCCAGAATTCAGGAGAACCACTCGAACAGTTGACGCTGATTCCCTACGGCTGCACGAACATCAGAGTGACAGAGTTCCCGAAGCTACAGCGATAAAAAAGTACAGAGGAATGAAACCCAATAACGCATGGCGACGCTTCGATTGATCGATCTCTTGATTATTGCTGGTTATCTGGTGATTGTGGTCGCAATCAGTCTTTCCTTCGCCAGGAAAGAACGAACCAGCGAAAATTACTTCCTTGCAGGCCGGCGTTTGGTATGGCCGGTCATCGGCGCCTCGCTGTTTGCCAGTAACATCGGAACCGAGCATCTCGTCGGCCTCGCGGGAGACGCACATCGCGTCGGTCTGGTCGCCGGCGGCTTCGAATGGATGGCCTGTTTATGCCTGATTATTCTGGCAGTGATTTTCGTCCCGCAGTATTTACGAACGCGCATTTATACGATTCCGGAGTTTCTGGAACGACGGTTTAGCCTCACAGCCCGTATGTACCTATCGGTGTATTTTACCGTCATGATCGTCTTGACCAAGGTCTCGATTGCCCTGTACGCCGGCGCCCTCGTCATGGAACAATTCTTCGGCTGGGACCGCACCGTCGTGATGTGGGGCATTGGCATTTTCACCGCCTTTTACACCGCCATCGGCGGCTTGTCGGCAGTCGTTTACACCGACGTCCTCCAAACCGTAATCCTCGTCTTCGGAGCCACCCTCATGACGATCATCGGCCTCTCACGGGTTGGAGGTTGGTCGGAATTGACGGCCTCCGCCCCCGAAGGCTTTTTGAGTATGGTCAAGCCAATCGACCATCCCGACTATCCCATCACGGGATTTCTGTTCGGAAACCTTTTTGCCGGGATTTTCTACTGGTGTATGGACCAAGCCATCGTCCAGCGAGTGCTCGGCGCCCGCAATATCGACCATGGACGCAAGGGCGCCATATTCGGCGGCTTTTTGAAAATCCTGCCGGTCTTTATTTTCGTCCTCCCGGGCGTGATCGCCGTGGTTTTGTTCCCCGAGATCGAACATGATAAAGCCTTCCCAACCTTGGTATCGGAATTGCTTCCGGCCGGAATCAGAGGACTCGTACTTGCGGGTTTACTGGCGGCATTAATGTCGTCGCTCGACAGCACCTTAAACGCCTCCGCAACCCTTGTCACCCGCGACTTCTTCGTGCGTTTCACGAAAACTGAACCCTCGCAGCGGGCGCAGATTTGGCTCGGCCGAACGACCATCGTCGTAGTCGTCATCGCCGGTATTCTATGGGCGCCGGTGATCACAAAGGCCGAAACCCTTTGGAAATATCTCCAGATCGTCTCCGCCTATATGGGCATGCCGATGGCGGCTGCGGTTTTGACGGGAATATTATGGCGGCGTGGAAACAATGCCGGGGCGCTTAGCGCCATGATCTTCGGCATTGCCTTGGGGATCGTCATGATGGTCGATTCGATGTGGGAAGGCGGTCTCATCCCCTTCTTACAAACGCCGATGCTGGTTTCGTTTATGCATCGTTCGCTCGCCGCCTTTTTGCTCAGCATCGTGGTGATGGTCGTCGTGAGCTTACTGACCGCCGCCCCGCCGAAGAGCCGGACCGAGGGAGTCTGTTTCGAGTGGTCGGGTTTTGCACCAACCGAGAAAGGGCCGATCTTTTGCGACTATCGACTTTGGATCGCAATATTGCTCATTTGCGTTGTATCCTGTTGGATCGCCTTCCGATAGAATACTCCGAACACGTCAAAAAGACAATCCAAATCCCAGCTCGAAAAGAGGATCATATTCCTCATCACCTACATTGATGGGGTGTTGATCGGCGGATCGCGCCCAGGAAAAGGAAAGCTTGCCCCGAGGTTTAAAATCACCGAACAGGACATCCGCAACGCCCTGCCCCTCCGTTCCCGGTAGCCAGGCCGCTACAAAGGCATCGGATTGAACGATCATATTCGGAACAATCAAGGGCCGGCCGGACAGCAGGATCACAACCGTCGGGATATCGGCCTTTTTGGCATTAGCGAAGACCGCTTTCTCATCAGACGAAAGCGTCAAATCGGCACTATCCCCAAAACCTTCGGCATAAGGCTTTTCTCCCACAACAACCACGACGATATCCGCTCCATCCGCCCCCGTCCCGTCCTCCGAATAGGTCACCCGGGTATCGGCGGACACGGTATTCCGGATCGCCCCCAGGATCGTCGTGCCGCTGGTCGTAACCTCGCCGCTCTTGCCTTGCCAGTCGATGGTCCAGCCGCCGCATTGAACGCCGATATTGTCGGCACTGTTCCCGGCCACGTGAATCCGTTTCGCCTCCTTGGAGAGCGGCAGTGTCTTGTTTTCATTTTTCAAAAGGACCAACGATTCTCGAACCGCCTGGCGGGCGACCTGCCGATGCTCGTCGCTGCCGAAGGAATCCCATAGGCTGCGATCCGCCAGTTGAGAGCGGTCCTTATCCAGAAGCCCCATGGCGCATTTCACACGCAGGATGCGCGTGACGGCGTCGTCGATACGAGATATCGGTACGACACCCTCTTGAACGAGCTCTTTGAGATTCTGGAAGAATTCCTTGTATTTGCTGGGAATCATGCCCATATCCATACCCGCATTGATACTGATCCCAATGGCCGTCTTGTAGTCCGGATGGACCTGATCGATGGCTCGGTAGTCACTAATCAGGAAACCTTCGAAGCCGAGTTCTCCCTTGAGTATTTCGGTGAGCAAACGCTTGCTGGCCGAACACTTCAAGCCGTTCCAACTGCTGAACGACGGCATGATCGTAGCCACGCCGGCATTGACGGCGGTAATATAGGGAGGCAGGTGAATCGCCCGCAAACCCGCCTCGTCAATCACGGTATCGCCCTGGTCCAACCTAACACGGCGACTGCTTTGAGCGGCATCACCCTCAACAATTTGCGCCCTGGTTCCGCCATCGCCGATATAGTGTTTCGCACACGCGGCTACAGATAGGGGATCGAACAGATCCTTACCCTGGAATCCCTGCACAGCGGCCTCGCCCAGCATGTCGACAATGGCCGGGTCTTCGGAGAATCCTTCGTAGGTGCGTCCCCAACGGTCATCCCGCGGCACGGTCACGCATGGAGCAAAGGTCCATTGTACGCCCGTGGCCCGCATTTCGATGGCCGTGATTCGCCCCACCTTACGAACCAAATCGGGATCGCGCGTACATCCCATGCCGATATTGTGAGGAAAAACCACGGCATTCAGGACATTGTTGTGACCGTGTACGGCGTCCACCCCGTAGAGGATGGGAATCCCCAGCCGGGTCTTCAGGGCATATTTTTGATAGCCGTCATACATATCGGCCCAAGCTTTCAGACTATTGCCGGCCTTGGGATCGGAACCGCCGCCGCTCAGAATTGAGCCGATGAAATACGTCGCGATGTCCTGGGGATCCTTCAGAAATTCCTGGTCGAGCTGGATCATCTGGCCGATTTTTTCTTCCAGGGTCATCTTCGCCAACAGTGCTTGAACCTGGTTGTCATAGGAGTGCAACGGCTTGACCTTAGTCGAAGTCATCATCCGGCAGGATATCTGTAGGAGGCTGAGACAAATAACGAGCACCAATATCGTTCCAGATTGTACTGAACAAATGCGTTTGGTCATGGGAATAACTCCTTATAGTTCAATATCGAGTTTACATTGCGGGCTAATGGGCAATCCGTTATATCTGACCTTCTCTGATTTGCCAGCTTCGTTTACACGGCTCGCGCTCATCTTTTTACCAGAACTTTACACTAAGATCGGTCTATAGTCAAATAAGTGTACACTTGGGTCTTTGAAATAGAAAAGAACTTCAACACCTGATAAGCATTCGGGTTGGAGATTGAGTCGTTGGTTACACGAGTTCAGCGACAACTGCCGGCTCTTCTATGGATCAGTACAGCCGAATATCATCGAAATACATCTTACCTGTACCACCGACCGATACACCGCTCATACTGCCCAGTCCAAGCGCTATCTTATCTACGCTGTTTAGGGCGATTCCCATCTCAGTGAAGGTTTGCAAAGGAACACACCATTCGGTCCAAACATTGACCTGCGTCGCTATCGGATCGGCATTAATCACGACAGCAGAGGCACCGCTGGAATCTGATATTGCTACATATAGTGGCTCAGCGGAATTTGCTGAAGTTCCACGGAACCATAGAGATAATTCCGAAACCTCTCCTATGGTCCAGTCACGCGGCCACGTCAACGTCAACTCCGCCACTGAATTCGTTACACCGCCAGTGTTGTCATAAAAGAACGGCATGGACTGACTGCCGCTATGCACAATCGACTGTTCGGCATACGGCGGTATCAAATAGCCGACCTGTGAACCGTTAGAGGCGACACCAATGCCATCGATCCAATGTTGCCAAATCGCCTCCCCGGCTGCGTCGTTATCGGTATAACTCTCAAAGTCATCAAGAACCAGAAAGTTATCCGTTGTGAAGTTCCAGACTACGCCTGTGTGTTTCGTCACACCATCGGCTTCGACCTCGTCGATCCGCCAGTAATATGTCGTACCCGGCACAAGACCATCCGGGTAGGGGAATCCGGGGTAACCGACAACAAAGAATGTCGAGGTTTGGTTGCCCCGAAACGTATCGCCTGTCCCATCCTGTACATCGGTAAAACTTTCACCGAAGTATATATCGTGCGAGACTGCCGTATCGCCCGCCTCCCAACTTAGCGAGGCCCATGTATCCATGTGGATGGCCCCCTTAGCAGGATTGGGATTGTGAGCGATAAGATTCGTTATCGGAACGGTAACTTGGTCATAATCGATCTGATAACCCATGCTGTGATTGTTCGTCTCGTCGGACTCAACAACTCCGTTGAGATCATCACTAAACATTATCACGTAAAAGGTCCCCGTATCAGCAGTAAAAGGACTTGACGAGGGTAACGTGACCGTTTCGGTTCCATTCATACTCGCACCCATCGCCAACTGTGTGACGGAAACAGTGGACAGGAATGAATCTACTCCCATATCGAAATCCGTATCCTCGGATAGATAGAAACCGATATTGAACGCGCCGGCATCGTCGGAGCCTTGATTGAGTATGGTGTAATCCACGTCGAAGGTTTCACCCCAATCAATCCAATCCGGGATCACACTGCAATAGGTACCGATCAGATCCGAAGCTCCGACGACTAAGATAAAGTCCTTGCTAACCGTATTCACCGGCGTATCCGAATCTGTGACAACGATCGTAAACTCAAACGTGTCAGCCTCCGTCGGCACACCAGTAATCTCGCCCGTCGCTTCATTCAGCGATAGACCGGGCGGAAACGGATCGCCCACCAGAGTGAACAGTGAGGCGACGCTGGATGAAATCTCGCTTGCGCCGTTACGACTCGACAGCGTGTAGTGCTCGCCGTCCCCGGCGGATAGGCCAATGGTCGGCGTCAGGTCCGAGTTAAATTGGTTGTAGTCGAATCGGATCGACCCATCCCGGTTCAGCGTCACCATGAAATCCACCAACTCCTCGTCGGAAACCGTCCAACCCACCCAGCGAATCGTGACGGCATCCGGATCGGTCGTATCGACGTAAATATCCCCCTCCTCCATCGTTAAATCGTCCCACAACGGTGCGATTCGAGCGTTGCTGAGCAGTTCCGCCGTCGTATTGGAACAGTCCGTTGTGGAGGAGCTAAAGTCGAGAAAGCCATTTGTACATACCCAGACGGAATCGTAGTCGGTGCCGTAAAAGGTAAACGTCCAGGGCAGGGTGAGTTCATAAGACTCATCATCGGCTTGCCAGCCCATCGCCGTGCCTCCACTTTCGGACTCAAACTCCACATCCGTCTCGATATAAGTATCGTCGGCAACCTGCACAGACCATGTATAAGACCCAACACCGCCTTCCGCTTCAATAAAGACGCTGTACGGTGAATTAAGGCTCGCGGTGGGTAACGAAGATGATGTTGTAATAACAAAAACCTCAAACGTATCGTAATCGATTAGATAGCCGGTCCCATGATTGTTTGTCTCGTTTGATTCGTCGATATGTTCAGTATCGTCGCAGAACATGACGATATAGAAGGTCCCTGACTGAGCGGTAAACGGAGACAACGAAGGTAGCGTTGCCGTCACAGTCCCGCTCATGTCGGCGCCCGCGGCTAATTCCGAGATCGAAAACGCGGCTAAGTACGCATCCTCTTCCGCGTCAAAATCCATATCCTCGGACAGATAGAAACCAACGTCAAACGAAGACCCGCCGGTACTCGCAGAACCCTGGTTCAGCACGACATAAGCCACCTCAAAACTCTCGCCCCAATCGGCTTGGTCGGCTAAGACGTCACAATACATGCCTAAAAGATCGGGAAGCGCCTTGACCTCTAGAGAAAAAGTTTGACTTATCGTGTTTGTTGGCGTATCCGAATCGGTAGCGACGATTGCAAACTTAAACGTTCCAAGCTCCGTCGGCACACCGCTAATCTCACCTGTCGCCGGGTTGAGAAAAAGACCTTCCGGAAGCGGATTACCCGCAACGGCGAATAATGAAGCAACATCCGCCTGGATTTCGCCGGCGCCATCACGATTTGAAAGCGTATAGTGCAAGCCATCCCCGGCCGAGATGCCAATGGTTGGCGTCAGACCGGAGTGCGCTGAACCGTAATCGAAACGGATCGTACCATCCCGGCTCAACGTTACCATGAAATCCACGGGGTAATCACTTTTATAAGTTTGGCCCTCCCAGCGAATGGTTACCGCATCGGGATTCGATGTATCGATGTAGATATCACCTCCATCGTACGTGACCAGATCGTCCCACAACGGCGCAATCCGAACGTTCTCAACAAGTTCCGCCTGTGAGTTTGTGAAATCGGACTTGGAGGAGGCAAAGTCAAGATAGCCGTTCGTACATACCCAGACGGAGTTATACTCGATCCCGTAGTAAGTGAACGTCCAAGGCAGCGTGAATTCATACGATGCATCGTCGGCCCTCCAGTCCATCGCCGTGCCCCCAGCCGCAGAACCGAGCCCCGGATCCGTCTCTACATAAATATCATCACCCACTGCTTCGAACGACCAGGTGTAAGGCTCGATTCCGCCGGTTGTCAGGAGGTAGGTACTATAAGGAAGGTCTAATACCGCCTGGGGCAATTCCGAATCCGTCGTGATGGTTAACGCATCGCGTACCTTCCCAGTCGTTGCAGTCCAATCGCTCGTTTTCGTCTCTAACGGAATGCCATCATCGGTGGCCTGTGCAAGATAGCTGTAGTCTCCCGGCTCCCAGGTGACCGGTCCAGTCCAGGACCAACCATCCGAACCATCGGTATCAACGCCTAATAATTCGACGGATTCTCCTACGCCATTACTATTGTCGTCCCGATAGAAGGTGACTGAGACCACGACGTGGTCATCCGTCACTCCATGAGCGATCAAGGCGAAGTCCTTGCCCTGGACAACGGGATCAGGCTCGACGATCAAAGTGTCAATAACGGGAGCCTCATTGTGAGCATTGCCGAAGTTTATCCCGACGACAATTTCATTGGCACCAAGAATAATCGTGTATTCGCCTTCAGTGAGAGGATATGTCAGTTCCCAATCGTTCGCAGGATCCTGACTGACAATGCAGGTCCCCGGTAAAAGGCCGGTAAAGACATAGTAACCGTCGGCATCGGTTTGTACCGTAATCGTCTCGAACGAACTGTCCTCTTCACAATCCAATGTGACGGTTTGGTCTTCCAGTCCAACTTCATCCTGATCCCAGAAACCATCCCCATCGGTATCGTTCCACACGAAACCATGAATCTCGCCGCTGGGCCGTGGATCATATAACAGTTCAATCCCCGGATTATTTCGTTCGATTTGCGCCAGAACACTCAGATAGGCTTGATTATTCAGGGGATTATCTCGCAAATCCAGATACGTCAAGCTCGTTAATTCCGTGAGTGGAGTAAGATCGCTCATATTATTTCCGCTCAGATCGAGTGTTCTGATACTGGAGAGATTCGTGAGTGAAGGGAGTTCGCTGATCTGGTTATCGCTTAGGTCCAATCCAGTTAAACTACTCCACGAGGCGGGCGACTCAAACTCAGTAATGTGATTATTGCTCAAATCCAGTTGTTTCAAATTGGATAAGCCATATAACGGACTAATATCACCGATATGATTGCTCCACAACGACAGATATTCGAGGTTCTCAGCGAATTCCAATCCTGTAAGATCCCAGATATCCTGATGCCCCGTGAACAGAGTTGTCAGGGCCAGCATCTCGAATCCGGTAGGATCCGTGATTCCCAGCGCCGATTCAACCGCGACTTTGAGATTGGAGTCAACAAACACGACTCGGGCAATGTTACCGAAGTTGAGGTTTTTGACGACCTCTTCGGGATTGACCTGTATCGTATGGACACCATCCAGGGGATAGGTTTGTTCCCACTGGTTTGGGACGACCTCACGGACGCTATAGGTTCCCGGAGCAAGATTGATAAAGGAATAATAACCATCGCTGTCGGTCGTTGCGGAAGGTTCACCCTCGTCCAACTGGCCGTTATCATTGAGGTCCAGGTAGATCGTCCAATCGGCCAGACCCGGTTCGTCAACATCCCAAACACCGTTTTCGTTGGCGTCATGCCACGTACTCCCGTTAATTCTGTTTCCGTCGTCGTTGACCGTGATGGTGATGGTTTCACTATCGCCCAGGTTCGGATCGCCGTCATCAGTGACGGTGAAGGTCACGTCATAAGAACCTTTTTGCCCTTCGCTCGGCACCCAGGTAAATTCACCGGTCGAGGCTTCGAAGATTGCGCCTGAGGGTAAGCCGGTAACGCTCAATGTCAAGACATTCGCGGGTGCGTCATTCGGTTCCGAGGCCGTGACCGTAAAAGTCAACAGGCTCTCTTCATCGACAACTTTATCGCCAATCTCAGTCAATACCGGTGCATCATTGACTTCGTTGACCGTGATGGTGATGGTTTCACTGTCATTAAGACTTGGAGTACCATCGTCAATGACCGTGAAGGTCACTTCATATGAACCTTGCTGACTTTCAGTGGGCATCCAGGTGAATAGACCGGTTGAGACATCGAAGGTAGCGCCTGAGGGCAGATTTTCGGCATACAGGATCAAACCATTCGGCGGTACGTCGTCTGGATCGGAAGCCGTAACGGTAAACGATAGCAAGGCCTCCTCGTCCAAGGTCTTATCACCGATCTCAGCTAATACTGGCGCATCATTAACCTCACGAACCGTCACCGAAATGGTCTCACTGTCGCTGAGAGTAGGTATTCCGTCGTCAGTGACTACGATATCGAAGGCATAAACACCCGGTCCCTGTTCTTCAGTCGGTATCCAGGTAAATTGGCCCGTATCCGGATCGATATACGCATCGTCCGGCGCGTTCGTGAGACTAAAGGTCAAATGATTGACCGGGACGTCCGAGTCCGACGCGGTGACCGTAAAGGTTAACTCGGCGCTCTCATTAATGCTCTTATCGCCAATCGGATCCAAAATGGGCGGCTCATTGACTATTTCAGTCGTGAAGGTCCAGGCGGTTTTATCACTCACTCCTGCAAAAGCGTTATCATTAAGGTCCTCGAACGCCCCCGTATCGATCAGGATATAATATTCCGTTTGTTCCGAAAGGTCAGACACGGGATCAATAACCGCCTGCGATCCGAAAATCGTGACACGATCACCGGACACCAAAATAACCTCTACGACGGTATCATCGCTCATTCTTTTGATTTCGATGTTGACGGAACCTGCTCGGATATCCTCACTGAAGACTATCGTTAAATTCGTATCCACCGATACATCCACGCTATCGTCCGCAGGGCTCAACTGATCGATGGTCGGACTTATCATGTCTTCTATACCGGTGCCCTGAATCGTAAAATTATAAGGGTTTGCACCTGTATCGTTGTTGGCAATTGTGACGGTGGCCGTCTGAAGCCCCGGACTGCTTGGATCGAAGGTGATCTCAAATACGGTCTGTCCGCCTGCAACCACTGGCGAGACAGGCTGGGCGGCTACCGTGAAGTCCGTACTTCCGGTTATAATGACCCGCTCCGGAACCCCCGTAAGATTCAAATCTTCCGAACCGGTATTGTTGATTGTAAAGGTATGCCCTACGGAACCACCGGCCATATTTACACTGCCAAAGTCCGTCCCATCTGTAACGTTAGCTGTTACGTCCCCGTTCACAATGATCTGGCTGTTGCCGAGGATACTAATCTCAGGTCCGGAGGGTTTTAGGTTCTCATACCAGGCAATCTTGTTGTCATTGTAGGAGGCCGAAAGAACATCGTTGATGCCATCACCATTCAAATCGCAGGCAAAAACCGACCGCGCGCCATCCGCTTGTGTACTGATGGTTCGCTGGTCGCTAAAAATACCCACACCCAGGTTCTCATACCAGGCGATCGTATCATCCGCGGAAGAGGCTGAAAGAATATCAATGTCACCATCATCGTCCAGGTCGGCGGCATAGACGGACCGCGCTCTTTCCGCCTGCAAGCTTATCACCTGTTGACCGCCGAAAGTCCCGCCGCCCAGGTTCTCATACCAGGCGACCATATCGTCCACGACAGAAGCCGTAAGAATATCGAGGTCACCGTCATCATTCAAATCGCAGGCGATGGCTGATTGCGGCCGGTCCGACCGCGTGCTTACGATATGTTGGTCGCCGAACTCACTCCAACCCAGGTTCTCATACCAGGCGATGGTATCATCATAGTACGAGGCTGAAAGCACATCATAGTCACCGTCGCCGTCGAGGTCGGCGGCATAAACCGACATCGCCCCGTTCGCGTTTGAACTTATGATTTGCTGGCTGCCGAAATAACCTTTATCTATGTTATCATACCAGGCGATCGTACCGTCAATATCGGACGCCGAAAGAACGTCGTTGTCACCGTCCCCGTCCAGATCAACGGCATAGACCGACATCGCCCCGTACACCTCCGTACTGATCGATTTTTTTGCGCCAAATACACCGCCGCCCTGGTTCTCATACCAGGCGATTGTATTATCATCGTACGAGGCCGAAAGGACGTCGTTATCCCCGTCCCCGTCTAAATCGGCGACATAAACTGAGACCGCCCCATCCGCCTCTGTACTGATCGACTGCTTGACGCTGAACACACCCTCGCCGAGGTTTTCATACCAGGCGATCTCGTCACCGTCCATAGAGGCCGAAAGCACGTCATTGTCACCATCCCCATCCAGATCACAGGCGTAAACGGAACTCGCGCCGTCCTCCTCCATACTCAGTACCTGCTCGTTGCCGAAGAGCACGCCCCCGCCCTGGATAACAAAAACGTATGGATTCTCATTGTAGTCGTAACTGGCAATGCTAATGGTAGCGGTCTTTTTTCCATAACTGCTCGGATCGAATGTGATCTCGAACGTCGTCGTGCCGCCGTTACCGGCCACGGTCGAAGAAGGCTGGAGGGTCACCACAAAATCGCTGCTGCCGGTGACAACGATCGGATCCGGACTGCCCGTCAGATTCAGATCTTCCGAGCCGGTGTTCCGAATCGTGAACGTGCGCGTTACTGAACGATACAACATGTACACGTTGCCAAAGTCCGTATAGTCGCTCGGACTCGGACTCGTATCGCCGTCTAAAATCACCTGACCGTCACCAAGGACCTCGATCTCAGGACCCGCGGTCGTACGACCGTTAAGCTCGATTTGGTAGCAGCTCTCATCCGAATCATTGCTTCTAATGACAAGCGTATCGTTGAATTGCCCGATGTTGTCCGGAGAAAAACTGATCGTGAATATTCGTATCTCACCGACGGGTATGATCCAATCATCCGTACTGCCGCTGCTATTGGCCGAACTCATACTAAACGGACTAACAAGCCCTGCGACCTGTGTTATCCTTAATACAGTCTCCCCCTCGTTACGAACGACTAACTGCTGAGAAACGCTCTGGCCAACCTCCAGCTCGTCAAACGAATATTCGTGGACGTCCTCCGTTCCATCCTGTTCAACGTCGATCTCGGGCGAACCAGCCGAGTCGGCTTTTTTGTTTTCATACCAGGCGATCGTATCGTCAAGGTGCAAAGCCGAAAGGACGTCGTTGTCGCCGTCACCGTCCAGGTCGCAGGCATAAACCATGAATGCGCCGTCCGCTTCATTCGTTAAGATATTCGGGTCACCAAAGGTACCGGCGCCCAGGTTCTCATGCCAGGCAATGATGTCATCACGATACGAGGCCCAAAGGATATCGTTGTCGCCATCACCGTCCAGGTCACAGGCGTAGGCCGAGTAGGTATCCCTCGCCTGCCTGCTTATCACCTGTCGGTCGCCGAAGAGACCGTCACCCAGGTTCTCATACCAGGCAACCGTATTGCCAAGCTGCAAAGCCGAAAGAACGTCGTTATCGCCGTCGCCATCCAGGTCGCAGGCATAAACCGACATCGCCCCATCCGCCTGTGTCGTTATGACCTGCCCGCTACTAAATAGACCGTTCCCCAGGTTTTCATACCAGGCGATCTCGTCATCGTTCCTGGAAGCCGAAAGAACGTCATTGTCACCGTCGCCGTCCAAATCGCAGGCATAGACGCAACTTGCGTAATCCACCTGTTGGGCGATGATCTTCTGGACACTGAAGGCGCCGTCGCCAAGATTCTCATACCAGGCGATTTTCTGGTCATAGGCGGAGGCTGAAAGAATGTCATTGTCGCCATCGCCATCCAGATCGCAGGCATAAACGGAGAGAGCACCGTTGACTTGAGCGCTGATGACTTGCCGGCCGCCGAAGATTCCTCCCCCCAGATTCTCGTACCAGGCAATCTTATCGCCAAGGACAAAAGCCCCCAGGACGTCGTTATCCCCATCGCCATCCAGATCGCAGGCATAAACGCAACGTGCTCCCCCGCCCTGGATATCTATCACCTGCTGCTCGCCGAAAGTCCATGCTCCCAGATTCTCGTACCAGGCGATCTTATCATCTTCGAGAGAGGCCGAAAGAACATCGTTGTCGCCGTCGCCGTCCAGGTCGCAGGCATAGACGGAGTACGCCCCGTCCGTCTGCGTGCTGATGGACTGCCAGCCGCCAAGCACGAAGCCTCCATCCGCACCGAAGCCGCTAAGAACGAAATCATAAAAGCTTTCATCAGTGTCGTTGTTGACAATGCTAATCGTAGCAGTTTTGAGACCGTGAGTACTCGGATCGAAGCTAATCTCGATAGTCACTGTCCCGCCATTCGCATCTACTGGTGAGGTAGGGTAGGTTGTGACCGTAAAATCGGTATCACCGGTGATGATCGTCCCCATCAGAATCAGATCGGCCAAACCGACATTTTTGATCGTAAATGTTTGCGTTATCGAAACATCCGTCACGTTCACGCAACCAAAATCCGTATGGTCGCTCGGATCGGGAGTTGTATCACCATCCAAGATAAGCTGGCCGTTCCCGAGAACCTCTATTTCGGGCGCTATCCCAGTACCCTGGATAACAAAATCAAAGGGATTCTCATCGCTATCATTGTTGGCGATGCTGATGGCGGCGGTTTTTGTCCCGAGACTGGTCGGGGTAAACGTGATTTCAAATGTGACCTCGCCACCATTCGCAACCACCGTCGAGACAGGCTGGACGGTAACCTCAAAGTCATCACTCCCGGTGATGACCACACGATTGGGATTACCCGTCAGGTTCAGATCTGTCGAGCCTAAGTTCCGGATCGTGTATGTCTGTGTCATTGAATCACCGAGTATGCTGACACCTCCGAAGTCCGTGAGGTTGTTAAGACTCACAGTGGTCCCGCCATCCCAAATCGTTTGATGATCGCCGAGAACCTCAATTTCCTGGGGTCCTTCCGGGATCGGTAAAAGATTTTCATACCAAGCAATCTTGTCGTCAGAAATTGAGGCCGAAAGGACATCATTGTCGCCGTCACCATCCACATCGCAAGCATAGACGGACTGCGCATCATCCGCTTGCGTACTGATGATCAGTTGATTCCCAAACGTCCCCCCACCGAGATTCTCATACCAAGCAATCTTGTCGTCATAATTTGAGGCCGAAAGGATATCATTGTCGCCATCACCATCCACGTCGCACGCGTAGATTGATTCTACTCCATTCGCTTCTCTACTTATGACCTGTCGACTACTAAACGTCCCCCCACCAAGATTCTGATACCATGCGATCATATCGTAGCCGTGAGCGGCGTAGAGTATGTCATTGTCACCATCGCCGTCAAGGTCGCACGCATAGATTGATTCTGCTTGCTCTCCACTCTCACTTAAATATTGTTGCTCTCCAAAAATACCCTCACCAAGGTTCTCAAACCAGACAACTCTATTGTACCTTCCCCTGGCGGCAAGAATATCATTATCACCATCGCCATCCAGGTCACAGGCAATGACAGATTCCGGTCCCTGCGTCTCTGTCGTTACGATCTGCTGGCTCCCAAAATTCCCCATACCAAGGTTTTCATACCAAGCAATGATTTGATCCCATGAGCCCGAAAGGACGTCGTTATCACCATCACCATCGAGATCGCAGGCAAAGACGGAAACTGCCGCTTGTATGACTGTACCGATAACCTGCTGGTCTCCAAAAACGCCATCACCAAGATTTTCATACCAGGCAATCTTGTTATCGTGCCAGGAAGCCGAAAGGACGTCGTTATCGCCATCGCCATCCAGGTCACAAGCATATAGACACTTTAGTCCGTCCGCTTCCGTGCTGATAACCTGCTGGTCGCCAAACGTGCCATCACCGAGGTTTTCATACCAAACAATCAAATCGAACCCCGTGGCCGAAAGGACATCGTCATCTCCATCCCCATCCAGATCACTGGCATAGACGGATAGCACACCGTCGGCCTGCGTGCTTATGATTTGCTCATCGCCAAAAAGAACCCCCATACCCTGGATAACAAAATCATAAAGGGCTTCATCACTGTCACTATTTGCTATGCTGATTGTAGCTGTCTTGATTCCATAGCTGCCGGGATCGAATGTGACCTCGAAGGTCGTGGTCCCCCCGTTAGCAGCCACGATCGATGCGGGCTGGCGAGTCACGGCAAAATCCGTATTGCCGGTAATTACGACGTAATAAGGACTTCCCGTCAGATTCAGATATGCCGAACCTGTATTCGCGATTGTGAAGGTTCGCGTCGTTGAAACACCAAACGCGTAAACACTACCGAAGTCTGTATCGTCGCTCGTATTCGGAGTTGTATCTCCGTCCTGAATCTCCTGACTGTTACCAAGAATCTCAATCTCGGGTACAGCGGGCGTTGTGATTATTATATTATCAAATTCTCGCCCTTCTGTAGCGTCGGAATCATTACTATACTGTTGGAATTTGATACACACATTGGAAAGATCCGAACTGCCGGCAGCGGCCAGGGCTTGCTGGATCATTGGACCCAGATTAAATGATTGTCCCGTGAAATCATCGCTCAAATCGGTCACCTTGATCCAATGCCATCCATCGACGCTCAGGGCGATCCCGTCACCCGAACAATGCCCCTCGAAACTGTCGGGAAGGCTTGTTGACTCATCTCCCAGACACCGGTGATCCAACGTTAGGATCGCGTCGGTCTTGTTTGTCAGATCGATGTGGAATATCGCTTCATTCTGAGAATAAGCGACATTGTTCACACTATCGTCCATTCTCATCCACCCCTCGATGACCTCAATTCGACCTTCATTGTCGGAGTAGTATTCCCATCCTTCATCGATACCAGGTTTTTCGTCGTCGAACGTCTGGACATAAGGGACAGCCTGCGACGCAATGAATGGTGCGCTCGCCAGCAATGCAAAGTCCTGTACGAACTCTTCCCCGGTCGAGCCGATGTGAATGGTATAAGTGCCGGGCTGAGTCACATCAATGAGGACCTGCTCCACGTTATCCAGATGATTCGGATCGGTCCGCACGGCGGGATCATTGGGCGAATCGGCATTCAGCGTCCATGGATAATACACGGTACCGTCGGGCCCGGTCACCCAAAGATCAAGATCGTTCACTAATACAGGCGTTCTGACGTCAAGGCCGGAACCGGGCACTTCACCGGCCGGGTCCGTCCACGCGATTGTGACTTTAAGAGGTTCATCGCCATTGCATTGGACCGAATACGTGATGTCTGAACCGGTATAGGTCTCTTCACAAATCGACGTAGTGGCGGTCGAATCCTGGGAATCGCTTAAAAAGGTTGCTGCGGCGGCGGCATCGACGACACCCCAACCGTAATAGTAATCAGGACCGAGGTGCCCCACGTCGAACGCCGTATGGATGAGTAATCCTTTCGTTGTAGAGCTTAATGGATAGTACCCGTAAAGATTATAAAAATGTTGAATGAGCAGGGCTGCCGTGCCAGTTACGGTGGGAGCCGCGCACGATGTGCCCGACGCCTGGAGATAAGCATCATCGCTCGATCCCGCACAGGAATAAACATCCAGGCCGCTCGCGACGACGTCCGGTTTGATCCGCCCATCATCGGTCGGTCCCCACGAGGAAAACGACGTCAACGACACATCGCTCCAATTGTAAGGATCAGCCGTTATATCCTCAATGGCGCCGACAACGAGGGTGTTCTTGGCCGTCTGGTCCGGCGGGAGACTATCATACCCCCATCCATTATCTCCATCCCCCCCCGGAGCGGATGTGGCTCCGCTGTTCGGAACAATATACCACCCCGCACCATACCACCCGGATAAATTGCCCGGATTACTGAACAAATAGGTGACATAGGTGTTATCCCCGCTGATGTTGGTGAAATGGTCGCTTCTATCATTGCCGGCGCTCCAGATACTCAGCAAATTCGGATTTTCATATAGTACTTCGTCCAGTTCTTGTGTGTATGAATCATAGCGTCCAAAATACGAATCCTCTTCAGTCGAGAATCGACGGTCCCCAACCCAGAAATCGACGATTCCTATTCCGGATACATACACGAGATCCCATCCGGCCATAATAGAATAAGAATGATTCGATACGACAATTAAATCGGCATTCCTATCCATTTCATAGATACAATTCTCCTCGCTATGGCTAAGGATGTTGATTTCATTTGCCATTCCCTGGGCGTCGGGATCAACGCCTGAAGCGCCAATCGTTCCGGCTACGTGGGTCGCATGTTCGGAATAAGAAGGGCTACCGGACGTATCGCCATAACTGACCCGGCCGATCAATTCCTGATGCGTATCCCTGACATAATATTCACCCTCCCCTTCGGCCGCCTCCCAAATACCCACCGTTAACCCCTCCCCCGTCAGATCGAGACCCAGGTCTCCACCCGGCCATAACTGGTCGGTATTCAGTGTGTCAGCCGCACTGATGTTTATCGGCAGGTCGATGCGCACCTCCGAAGGACTGGGCCCGGAACCTAAAAAGAGAATCTGTCCCTCCGACAAGGTGATAATATCCTCTTGATCAGATACCGCCTGATACTCATCATTATCGAGATCGGTGGAATCAATAATATTCACATCTGATAAATCAAACTCAATCGTGGGTATAAAACCGAGAAACACGTCCGAATCATCTATGGCAGCGGCCACGTCACACAATGGAGAACTTTCTCCGGCGATTTCAGTGGAATGCTCCACGCCATCTTCCTGGTCGTGCTCGTAACCCAGCAGATGACCTAATTCATGGGAAATAATGGAAACCAACGCCTGTGCCGCTTGATTAATATCATACCGATTTGATAGAATTTCCTCGGTAAACACAAGAGCGTTATCGTTCCGATCCTGATTCCCACTATCCACTTGCTCCGCCAGCCCGAAGAATGAGCCATACTGACAAAACGCGGAATCATCACCGCCGATATAAACAGTGGAATAATCCGTTCCCGAAGTCGGCTGTTCGATCGTGAAATGGATACCTGTTCCCGCAAAAAGCTCTTCCAATTCGGAAAGCACTTCAGCAATGATACTTTCCCCCTGCCCGGCAAGTGCGTTCGACGCTTCAAATTCCGGTACATCAAACGGGCCGACCGTCACCGGCCCTTCATAGCAAACATTCTCCTCGCCATCGAAGTCGAGATAGATGATTTGCTCTTCCCAGGAGCTGATATCGGCATTTTCGAGTTGGAGACCGGGTAAATCCGGAGCTTTCAGTTGGTATGAATTTCCTTCGTCAGACAATTCCGCAAATTCGTCTGATTCGACATAAATCTCTGAATTCAATAGAGTTGTCAACTCTCCACTTTCCGTTGGAGGCCCTCGGATCTCAATGGATAAGGCCTCTTCGATACCCACATCGGCATCGGTTATATATTCGGGTATATTGCTGTCCTCAATGGGGACGGCAATCGTCTTTTTGGGATTTTCAACGGCTATACCAACGACTTCTGCTAAAAACATTTCATTGGCGATACTTCTGTTAGAATCCTCTGAATGAACAACTGAATGGATTTCTATCTGAGCAAGATCAACCTCGTCGAGATTGAATTCATTCGGACTTTCCTCGGATGTATCCACCCCATTGATAACCTTTTCGTTCAACTCACGATCTTGGGTGGAATGATTGTCTTCGATGGTAAGGGTGAGAATCGGTTGGAGAAGGTCTGTCCCATCGGGATGGGATGGATTGGCTTCCTGATAAATCTCCTGATATCCGGTAGGTTTCGTATTGAAGTGTTCGGAAGTCTCGAGTAATTCCGCATGTTGGACGACATTCGGTCTCGTGTCAATGAGTGGATCGAGCGCGGCCGAACACAGAAGACCATCTCCGGAAAGTAAAATTCGCGGCTCGAGCTTTTCCAAAAACACGGGATCGGGCGACTTGGAATTCGCGCTTGGAGGAGACGTGCGATCCTTGGAATGTTTGAATCTCTTCAGCACTCTACCTCCCTATGCGCAACAATTCATTCGGCCCAAAGCCTCAATCGACAATGGACAAACGCACATTTAGGAACCCTCATCCGTGCTCAAGGAAATGCCCTCCAACCCGAGCAGGATACTATCCACACCTTCATTATAAGACTCTACCTGGGGTCGTCAAGAAAAATATAGAAAAATTTTGGATGAGTCACCGTGTAGCTTACGAGATCAAGTATGCAACATGTCACGGTAGGGTAATTGAATCGGGTCAGCTTCTTTTCCAAACATGTTTGAAATTTTTCAGCCCCGGATCATTTTGGTGCGCTCACCAAATGACGATTTCTTCATTTTCTTGCCTCATGAGTACGTGACGACAAGAAAATGAATAAGGCACTCTAACAAAACCTCTCCCTTGTCACCCCTTCGGCAAGCTCAGGGCAGGCTCTGAGCGGAGCGAAGGGTCTCTATACAGTCCCAAAGACTAAGATTCTTCGCTTCACTCAGAATGACAAACCTATAAAATCTTCGTTTTGTTAGAGTGCCTGAATCTTATTTCCGTGCTATTAAACCGCAATTTTAATATTTTCAGGATTCTGTTTAGATAGAACGAAAAGCGGCTCCATCGCACGGTCAAAATCTCCCTGCAGATACGTTATTGCCATCCCGTAATTCGTGATGGGTACGTGAGCCGCCTCCGCTTGCTCGATTCGCCAGAGCATTTCTTTACGGTTGAAAACACAAGCTCCGCAATGAATGATTAATTTGTACCGGCTTAAATCATCCGGAAAGTCCCTGCCGGCCGTAACCTCGATATCGAGCGGACCGCTGACATACTCGGCCAGCAAACGCGGAATTTGCACCCGCCCGATATCGTCACCAATCGGATGGTGCGTGCACGCTTCCGCGATGAGCACTTTATCCCCCGCTTTCAACGAACCGATCGCCTGGGTGCCTTCCGCAAGCTCGCCGAAGTCTCCTTTGAACCGCGCCATCAGGATTGAAAAGGTCGTCATCCTCACATTGGACGGAGCAATCGAGACACACTTATTGAAAACCTGGCTGTCGGTGACAATTATATCCGGTTGTCCGTTCAAGCGTTCGAGGACCATCGGTAATTCTGTTTCTTTCGTAATCATCGCCATACCGCCGGCATCGAGGATCTCCCGCATACAATGGACCTGGAGCATCTTCAGCCTGCCCTTCGGCGC
>JAFGTG010000127.1 GCA_016934255.1 Sedimentisphaerales bacterium | reverse complement strand
GGTCCGAATGGATAATCCACAGCGAATCGTCGCCGCCCCGCGCGATCGTTTCATCCTGCGGAGCCTCTCGCCCGTCCAGACGCTCGGCGGAGGCATGATCATCGAAGCCCTTTCCCATAAGCTCAGACGAAGCGATTCACATGTTGTCCAGGACGTATTGGACAGAGAAAAGGCGGTTCTGGCGGAGCAAGACTTTGTCGAATACTGCATAAAAAGCGCCGAGGACTTTGCTACCTCTGAAAATGAACTGGCCCTTCGGGCGAAAATGCTGCCGGGACCGCTCGAAAAAATCCTCTCGGAATTGCTCACCGAAGGCAAAATCATCCGTTTAAGCTCGAAGCTGCTGATCCATCGTAACACCAGTATTGATATTCAACAAAAGCTGTTGGATATGGTCGAACAGTTCCACCGGGACAAACCCGAAAGCCCGGGATTGAGCGCCGAACAACTTTACGACGCCGTGTCGCGGGCATTCCTTCGACAAGCTCAGGGCAAGCTTTACCCGCGATTCGAGGGCGGGACGCCCTCGACACGAAATGTTTTTGACGGTCTTGTCGAACAACTCATTGCTGAGGGCAAACTCGCCGAAAGGAAACATCGTCTGGCGTTGCCGGAGCATCGCGAGACTTTCAGTAATGATGAACAAAAACTCCTTCATGAGATCGAATCGCTGTTCACATCCCGACCCTTCAATCCACCGAAAAATGATGAAGTGATCCAACACACCCAAGCGACTCCGGATACAGTTCAAAAGTCCCTAAAGATACTGATCGAGCAGGAGCATCTCATCCGAGTCGATAAGGATCTGTTCTTTCATCGGGACGCGGTCGAGAAAGCTCGTCAATTGTTAGTCTCGTATATCACGGAGCACGGCGGATTGGAAAGCGTGAAATTCAAATACCTGCTCGATACGACCCGGAAATTCGCTATTCCCCTGCTCGACTACTTCGACCGCATCGGTGTAACCCGACGAGCCGGCTATACGAGACACTTAAAGAATCCCAACACGAGTTAAGAAAGTCACAATATGCGTTTTGGAACACTCTCATTAACCATGTTAGCCTTGGGGGGATTCACGATCCTGGCGCTTTTCCTGATCCAGCCCGGCTGAGGCAATCCGATAGGCGTCCTTGGAGGATTGCTGAGTTTATTCTCATTTCCCGCCTCGCTGATGTTCGGCATCACGGGGATTATTTTCGACCGCCATAAGCTGCTCTCGATTCTCACAACAACGATTGTCGGGACTTCCATCCTTCTTTATTTTTACGTGAGATACTTCTTTTAATTTATCGTCCATTCTCTCCGGTCATATCAAGTGCGAAGACAAATACTCCCTGGAAATCCCATCACTTTTTTAGTAGAATATTTTTACGTAGCAAACAACAGACAAAGGATTTACGTAAATACAAAGGAATTCTCGTTACAGAATCCGCCGGGTGTCGTCTATAGGGATGGATAAAAAAGAAGTGAGAAGTGGGAATTCTAAATTCTCACTTCTAAATTCTAATACCCGAAAGGCCCTAAATGGAACAAACAACCGATCAGAAAGCCAAACAGACGGGGACAAACGGGGCGGTCGATGAAGGCCAGCTCATGGCCCGCCTGCACAAAGGATATGCCTCATTAAAACACCAGGTGCACAACGTCATTGTCGGCCAGGAGGAGGTCATTGATTCGATGCTCTGTTCTATGCTTGCGGGGGGACACTGCATCGTCCAGGGCGTGCCGGGCCTGGCAAAGACGATGATGGTCCATGCGATTGCGGATTCGATGAAGCTTCTGTTCAACCGCATCCAATTCACACCCGATTTGATGCCGTCGGATATCACCGGCGCCGATATCATTCAGCGTGATCCACAATCGAAAAAGAGACGATACGAATTCGTCAAAGGCCCGATCTTTGCCAACGTCATTTTAGCTGACGAGATCAACCGCACGCCACCCAAGACGCAGGCGGCGCTTCTTCAGGCGATGCAGGAACGCGAAGTTACGGTCGCCGGACGAACGTATAAGCTGGAGCAGCCGTTCTTTGTCCTGGCGACGCAAAATCCGATCGAGCAGGAGGGAACGTACCCCCTGCCCGAAGCGGCTTTGGACCGGTTCATGTTCATGATTTATATCGATTACCCCACGGCCAAGGAAGAGCACCTGATCGTCAAACAGACCACAACGAGCAAAAAAATCTCCGTTCAGCAGGTGCTGAGCCGGAACGATATGGTGTTGTTCCAGGAGATTGTGCGAATGGCGCCCGTTAGCGACGTTGTCATCGGTTATTGCATCCGGCTGGCCCGCGCTACCCGACCGGTCGATCCCCTGGCCACAACAATGGTTAAGAAGTACCTCAAATGGGGAGCCGGACCGAGAGCGGGCCAGTACATGACGCTCGGCGCCAAGGCCAGGGCGCTCATTAACGGTCGCGTCACGCCAAGCTTCGACGACGTTAAAGCCGTCTGCAAACTGGTGCTCCGTCATCGCGTGATTCCCAACTTCAACGCCGAGGCCGACGGCGTCGGCGTCGAAGGCATCCTGGATGATCTTATCGAAAATGTTCCACCTCCGAAATAGCCTGAAAGACTTTATGCAAGGTGTCTCAGATTTGCATGACGAAACAAAGGAATGAAAGAAAGCCGTAAATATCTCGATCCGGTGTTTCTGAGTACGTTGGGGAATATGGATCTGGTCGCCCGCTGTGCGGTGGAGGGCTTTTTTTCGGGTCTGCATCCGAGTCCTTTTCACGGCTTCAGCGTCGAATACAGCGATCACCGGGAGTACCACGCAGGCGATGAACTGAAATTCGTCGATTGGAAAGTCTTCGGGCGAAGCGATAAGCTGTATATCAAACAATTCCAGCAGGAGACCAATACGACGGCCTATATCCTCCTGGACAGCAGCAAAAGCATGTCCTTTGCCGGGGACGGCAAGGTCAGCAAGATGGATTACGCATCTTTTCTCGCCGCGGCCTTGAGCTACTTAATGCTCAGTCAAAGCGACAGCACCGCGTTAACCCTTTTTGCCGAGACCGTCACAAAGTACATCCCGCCCCACTCGAAACGCACGCATCTCAATATGATTCTCAAAACCCTGCAACAAAATAAACCCGCGGGGCAAACGAATCTCGCCGGGGTTTTGCATACCTTCGCCGAAACGACCAAAAGACGGGGTATTGTGATCTTGATTTCCGATCTGCTCAACGATGAAGACGACATTTTCAAGGGGCTGGCGCACTTGAAGTTTCTTAAACACGATGTGATCGTCTTCCAAACGATGGACCATCAGGAGTTGAACCTCGATTACGAAGGATTGATCCAATTCGAGGACCTGGAATCGAAAGAGAAGATACGCACGTTTCCGCGATCTCTGCGGGAAGGTTATCGTGAGCGTGTAGCCGGATTTCTGGATGAGATCGGAAAAACCACCGGCAATACCGGTATCGATTATTGCCTGCTTGATACGTCTCAAACGCTCGATAGAGCCTTAGTGGCCTACTTAGCCAAACGAAAGAGACTAATGTGAGTTTTATCGAATGGATATTCCTGCTCGGAGGGGTAGCGGTGATTGGGCCGTTGATCGCGCATCTATTGGCCAAGCCGCGATTCAAACGACTGCCCTTCACGATGCTCAGATTCTTACGCACGGGCCAGGTTCAGAGTCAATCCCGGCGAAAACTCCGCGATTTGTTCATTTTACTTCTCCGCTGTACGATTATTATCTTAATCGCCCTGCTCTTCGCTCGCCCCATCCTACACCTTAAGCATAAACCGAAACAAACCAAACATACATACTGCCTGGGACTCGACAATTCGATGTCCATAGCTTATTCGGATGGAGATACATCCCTTTTTGATAAGCTTAAAAACTCGGCTATTGATTATGTTCGCTCGAAAGAGCCGGATAGCCAGTTCAATATCTGTGCTCTGGCCTCCGGAGATTGGCTACAAGACCTGAGCAAAGACCAGGCGTTGGCGGAGATCAACGCTTTGGATATCCAGTCAACCAGCGCGAATATCGGAAATTTTCTCTCTGGTCTCCGTCGAGCCAATCGTGTGAAACACCCGGATGATAAGATATCGGCCTTGGTTTTTAGTGATTTCACACCTACTACACTGCGCCAGTTCATACGCATCGCGGATCCCGCCGAGATTGATGAAATAGACTACGAGCCTATCCTCTCATCAAAACCCGTGAACAACGCCACCATTGTTGAAGCTCACGTCGTTAGTATGGTCGAAAATACGTTAACGATCAGCGCCGCCGTCGCGAATCATGGCGCCACCCCACAAAAACGGTGGTTGACAGCCCAAACCGGATCGCAGACATCCACCCCAGTCAACATCCAATTGTTACCCAACCAGCGAGAAATCTACCAGGTGCAAATAGACATCGGCGCCGCCGAAGAAGAAACGTCTTTCCGGCCTGTGGAATTGAGCCTTTCTAATGGAGACGGCCTCCAGGCGGATGATACATTTTATCTGGCCGTTTCCATCCCCGGTCAAAAGGATATCAACGTCCTCCTCGTCGGTGGTAGTGAACATGAACTATTCCTGCTCACAACCGCGATGGACACCTTGTCAAGAATGAGTACATACAATGCGTTACGGATTAGGCAGGTTTTGTTCGATAAGGTTGGCGCCTCCGATCTGGAGTGGTCTGACGTGATGGTTTGTTCGACGATAACGGATCGCCTTGGTTACCTGGCCTCCAACTTGAGGAATTTCGTCAACACGGGCGGAAAGTTGATATGTTTTACGACGGAACTCACCACACCCGGAGCAATAAAACAATTGTGGCAGCAAGGTATCCTTGCCGCCCTGCCGAAAAAATGCGTCCATGGCCGAACATATATACAACCGAAGCCGTGTGATGACCCTATTTCCGGCGTGGATCATATCGCGGCGAAGTCTCTATCCAATTACAGAATCGACAAGATCCTGCTCAAAGGCTACCTGGAATGTGAGCCGCATGCAGAAAGCCGATGTCTTTGGCAATTGCAAAACAGCTCCGGCTTCGTTTATCTGAAACCTCTCGGCAGCGGTACGTCTCTCTTTGTCAATACGAGTGCCGATGATTCGCTCGGAACGTTAACGAAATCCAATGCATCAGTCGCCTTTTGTCAATATTTGTTAGGCCAGAACAACCAGATCGGCGAGCATAGTTTCGTACGGGACGAACGAGTAACGCTTCCTCTTCCCGACCATCCGAAGCAGGAATTTTGGGTTGAGACGTGCGACGGCAAAAAACGCCGGGCCGCCGTGTCTGATACGTTTCTGCTCGTGCCCGATCCGGCCGGGATCGGATGGGTTAAGACGTTAGGAAAACCGACACTCTACGCGGGCATCAATTTACCGCCGGGAGAAACGGATATGACTCAGCCAGACATTGCGGAATTGGATAACATTATGAAACGAGTATTCCCGACAAATAGCAAACAAAATGTCTCCTCAGCCGACGCTCTCGGCGATAAAAAACCAAGACCCATGTGGAAGATTATCGCCTGGGCGATCATCCTGTTACTCTTGATCGAACCGGCCATTGCAAACAGAATGAGGCGATAGAAATGGCGGAAACAGCACAGGACAGACTCGATGCCCTTGTCGCCAGGGTCAAAAAAGTCAGGCGATGGCTCGTCACGCTGGCCGTCCTGAGAGTGGCGGCGTTGTGTCTGATTTTTGTCTCAGCCTACATCGGCGTTTACGCATGGCTCGATCATCGGTTTAATTTTGGCCAAACGGGCAGAATTACGGCACTGATTCTGCTTATCTTCAGTCTTGTACTCATACTCCATCAATTAACGAAACGGCTCATTCGTCACATCTCCTGCAGCGCCGCTGCGAATTATATCGAGAACAAACAAAGCTTCAACCAGCAGCTTGTCACAGCCATCGAATATTACGAAAACAAACAAGACTACCCCTATTCCAACGCATTGGCTGAGCAACTCGTCTTACAGGTCGAAAGAGACAGCGCCGAATACCGATTCGACACGGCCGTGCAGAAATGGCAAGGTTACGTCCTCGGCGTCATTATTACCTTCGGCCTTGTCGTCACCTGGTTTTACGTCAAAGACAACTATGTTTACTTCGCCTCGTATTTCGCCCGGCTCATACGCCCTACCGCTTCCGTTGAAGCACTCTCGCCGACTCACCTGGAGTCCATCACGAAGGACCTTGTCGCCGAGCCGGATTCCGAGGTGAATTTCTCCGCCGAAATCGAAGGACATGTGCCGGGATCTGCAAAGCTCGTCGTGGTGAGTCTGGAACCGGAAAGCGAGGAAATCGTAGAGGAACAGCAAAGCGAATACATGAAGGCGGAAGTTAAGCCGGCTACTAAAAGCGACCAAACGGCACGAATGGAGGCGTCCAGGTCCTTTTCAAAGTCGGGGCAATATAAATACCGGTTCGAAGCCGGATCGACCTCGACACCCTGGCATAACCTGAACATCTCACCAGCGCCCGATATCGAGCGTATGACCGCCCACGTCACACCGCCGAGAAAAGCAACCAGCAAGGAATTCGCCCAACCTTATACGACGCAGATTGAGAACAACACGCTGGAAGTCCCCCCCGGTAGTAACGTCACGCTGCAAGTGCAGGCAACAGATAAACTTAAAAAAGTTATAGCGACGGATATGAACGGCAAGCCGATGGCTCAAAGCCTGGAAGGAATCGATCAATTCACATACCACTTCGAAGCGGATAAGAACGGCTCCATTCGTTTTGATCTCGTCAACGAGCAGGGACTTCCCAACAATAGCATCCCCGGACTGGACGTTGTCGTCAAGACCGATGAGCCACCGAAATTCGAATTACTTTCGCCCGACGGTGATTACTTAGCAACCGACGTAGCCAGCTTACCTGTTACCTTTGAGGTCACGGATGACTTCGGGCTGGAATCCGTAGAACTGTGTCTGGAAATCCCCGGCCAGGCTCCAGCAAAACTCACGATTCCAATTGAAGAGGGAATGCGTAGTAAGACGTTCACCCATACCATCGAATTGGAAGAATATAATTTGAGAATCGGTGATAGTATTCTGTTTCACGCCAGAGCGACCGATATCGATACCGGCTCGACGTTGAAGAGCCGGACCGCAAGCAGCGAGGTCTATTTCATCGAGATCAGGCCCTATCGACAGAATTGGCGTCCCCAAC
The DNA here is from genome assembly GCA_016934255.1 of Sedimentisphaerales bacterium. Classification (GTDB taxonomy): domain Bacteria; phylum Planctomycetota; class Phycisphaerae; order Sedimentisphaerales; family Anaerobacaceae; genus JAFGTG01. The sequence goes on along the minus strand of JAFGTG010000127.1, from coordinate 15,380 downwards.
AAGGCGGCCCACCCTCCCCCAACGGCATGCCGGCTCCCGAAGGACTTCTCAACATTCTCGAATATACGCGGGCCATCGTGAAAAAGACATGGGCGATCGCCGAAAAATCGAACGTGACGGACCAGGATCGATCCACATTGGAATCCATAGATAACGACGTTCAGTACTGTGCCGAGCAATTGGCCGTTATTCGCGACGATTCGGATTACGGTTGGAAGGAGCCACATAAAGCCGTGTTCAACACGGTTATAGAATATTACAAACAGGCGAGTCAACACTTGACGGGATACGATGCATCCTCAGCCTTGGAGCCGGAAAAAAACGCATATCGCATCTTGCGTAAATTCATTCTCGAACTGGAGCTGGAATTACCCCCGCCTCCAAGCGGTCAAAGCCTGCAACCGGAAAAACCGGACAGTGTCAAAATGCAGGAGAAACCGCCTCAATACGAGCAGATGGAGGAAGAACGTATCGAGAGCGAGCTACAACAACTACAGAAAAAACTGGATACGCTGAAGAAAGAACAAGAAAACTTGAAGAGATCGTTCAAGAACATTCTCCAACAGCAAACCGAGAACGAACAATCCACCCCAAAAACATCCGATACAACCGCCGGTGAACAAAACGAGGCCAAAAGAAAGAAAGACCAGCAAAACCAAGCAAGCTCCGATCAACAAGGACAGCAATCTTCTGGAGAACAAAGTGACAACCAAAGTACGGCTGGAAGTCAAAGTGGATCGCAAGAACAACCTTCTTCGGAATCCCCGCGTGTGCAACAAGTCCCCAAGGGACAAGTTGCAGACCCTACAGAAGAACACAGTGATATTCAAGATCAGGGCAAATCGGAGAGATCAAACAAGGAAGAAGATAAAAACGCTTCGAACAGTCAACGTCCCGGTCAGGGCAAACAGAATGGCGAAAACCGGGATGAAAATCCTACCGAAAGCAGCAGTCCATCCGGTATAGCCAATACCGATCTCAGGCTGAGAATGCTCCAGGCTAAACAAAGGGCGCTGCAAGAACAGGTTTCACAATTGAAGCGGGATTTGCAACAGTTGCCTCAAACATCTCAAAGCAACAGCGAAGACCGAGCACAAGCCCAGGAGCACCTGGACGAAGCCCTTGAGAAAATGGACGATTTTCAGGACAAACTCTCCGAGAGCCGTTATCAATCGGAGATGGACTTAAAGCAATCGAGCGACGCCCTCGAAACGATGGAAGCCGCTAAAGATCAGATGGACCTGGCTCAAGAGGCCATTAAAAACGAGTTGACCTGGAACGACGATCAGCGGATGGCCGACGAGGCCCGGAAGATGGCCGAACAGCTTTCGGCTGACGCGGACGCGTTCGACGAATCGGTCACAGAGGAGGAACGCGAGGACATGCTGGCCCGGCTCGAAGCGGCCAAGCATCTGCTTGAGACGATGCCGGAACCGCAATGGGCACAGGTCGGTCAAGGCAAACGAGGTCAGTCGAGTTCCGTCCCGGTTCTTACGAAGAATCCGAATATCGATCCGGCCGAAGCGGCCCGGCAGATGGCCCGGCAATTTTGGTCTATCTCCCTGAACGCCAAGAAACGCCGGCAACAGTTAATCGAAGACGAATCATCCGACGTAAAATTTTACGAACAGGAAAACGAGTTTTTTGAAAACGCCGCTAAATTCCAGGCGGAACCAGCGCAAAAATGATTTTCGCGAACTATCCAGGACATCTCATTGCAGCATTGTTGCTGGTTATCTCAGCCGGCGTGACACTCTTTACCTGCCATACCGGGGAGTTGCGAAAGGCAAAACTGCAAGCCTACAGACTGCCGCTAACGCTTCTTCAATTCATCGTCATCGCCATCATGTTATTCATCCTCTGGGACCCGTCACGATCCGAAGAGAGCGAGACATCAGCGAAAAATTCAGTGCTGGTGATCTTTGATACGAGTGAGAGTATGTCGGTCGTTGAAAAAGACCAAACAAACCGGCTGGATAAAGCATTGGATTTATTCGACAAAAAATTCCGCCCTTTCGACCCGGAGAGTCCCGATTACACGATATTCGGATTCGACGACCAAACCTATCATAGCGGCTCATCGGACTTTCTCAAACGCTGGGGCTCCCACTCGAATCTGCATGGTATTCTTACAGTGCTTAATCAATACGATATAGCGAACGAAACCGAATCTATCCCTACCAGGGCGGGACGCCCTCGCCACCAAACAAGCAACGCCATCGGAGCGGTTATTTTTACAGACGGTCAAGCCGATGACAAAAACATCGATACCTACCTGCCGCCCGACAATAACGATTTTCAACTCATTGTCGTCGGCGTCGGATCGAGAGATCGACGGCCCGACCTCGCCATCGAATCGATTGATGCTCCGTCGCGAATGGTCATCGATAGTATCGGCAAGGTCAAGGTAGCCGTCACCGCCAGGGAACTCCGAAATCAGACCGTCACCATCGAACTGTTAAAAAACGATTACGTCGTAAACTCGAAAGAAATAGCCGCCGGGGCGTTTATCAATAGTCCTGAATACAGTCTGGCTTTCGTCGAATTCGACATGGGCGCCGACACCCTTGGAAACCACACGCTTTCGGCGCGTGCCAAGGCCGTCGAACAGGAAGTAAACCTGGCCAACAACATTCGCTCGACAATGACCGAGGTTGTCGATGAAACGAAACTTCACGTCCTTTTCTACTCGCAAGTAATCAGTTTCGATATCGGCAAGATCAGGCAGGCCCTGGCCCGGGATGACAAGATCGATCTGGACCTGGGCCTCGATGCCATCCGGACTCCTATATTAGCTGAAAAAGTATCCGAGATGTGCGGCTACGCCAAGCTGCCTGACAACCGGCAAGGATTCAACAAATACGACATTGTTATCCTGGGTCCGTGCGATCTGGACGGCATGACAAACGCCCAGGTTGACAATCTTTATAGCTTCGTCGTGGATCGAGGCGGCGGACTGATTCTGCTCCCCGGGCGAGGCGACCACGGGCCCGCCGGCTGGATGAATAAAAAAATAAAAACATTGATCCCAATGATTCTCGACCCCGACGAATCGACCGTCTTTTCTGGCGATCCAGGACAAATCGAACTCACCCTTGAGGCGATTGACTATAAATTTCTCAATCCCGAAACGCTGAAAGATTCCGACGAGTCGGTACTGCCCTACTACCAGGTCATCAACCCCAAACCGGCTTCTACGACGATGGCCACCGTCAAAGAGACGCCCCTCGTTGCCGTCCATCGAGTCGGCCGCGGCAGAGTGGGCCTTGTGAATATGTCAAAGCTCTTTTTATTATACCGCGAAGACCGTGAAGGCGGACTGCTCTACGAGTTGATGGCCGGGCTGACCGCTCACCTGGGCAGGATTACGCATCGGGAAACCGGAATCGAACTGTTTGCAGAGCGAACTGCCGACCTGCCCGACAAGGTGAAGTTCGAGGCGTACATCTGCGACGAATCGTTTAAGCCCGTCGCCGGTGCTAATGTGTTGCTGAGCTTTGGAGACAGGGTCTTGAGTATGGCCCAGATAAAGCGGGGACACTACGCGGCAGAAATTGAAGATGTTCGAGACGTAGCCATCATCGCGACGGCTCAGGCTGAAATGAACGGCGTGTTTTTGGGCGAGAAAACCATCGCGATCAATCTGTCCCCGCTTAAAAACGAGATGAGTTATACCGAGCTTGACGAGGAATTCCTTCAGTCATTGGCCAAGAAGCTCAATGGCACGTATGTCCACATCGATGAAATTGACGAAAACATCGCAAACTTATTCGAAGCCCAGACTCAGATCGGCAGTTCCCGCCAAATGACAAGTATTTGGCCGCGTTGGCCCCTGCTCATTGTCTTGTGTGTGTTACTCAGTGGGAACTGGTTTCTACGACGAGCGATAGGTCTTGTATGAAAGAAACGATGACTCCAATGAAAAAGTTTATGATTGCCATTTTCACCGGCCTTATGATCGAAGCTGCAACAACAGGAGCTTCGGACACCAGACCAACACAAAGCGGAAAAACCTATGCGCTGATTGTCAGCGGCATTAACAAAGATCCCAAAGAGCAGCAAGCCAAGGACAATGCGATCATAAACCTCCGCAATTTTCTCCTCAACAAAGGCGGCGTTCAATCGGACCAATTGAGCGTTCTGGTGAGTTATGACTCCCCCATAAAAGGTTCAAAAATATCGACGACGGAAAACCTAAAAAAAAAGATGAATTCATTCGCAAACATGATTTGTCCGTCGGATCGATTTATTTTCTATTACGTTGGTCAAGCCAATGTCGTCACCAAGATGCTACGTTTGAATCTGCCGGGAAAGGACATGACACACGAGCAACTGGCAATTTGGATCAAAGGAATCAAGGCATCCTCGATACTCATCGTGTTAGATTGCCCCGGCGCGGGGTTGGCCGTCAAAAGCCTGACGGGAAAGAATCGAATTATCATCGGCGCCAGCACGGACGAAGAGCGTTATAGCACGCAATTCAGTCAATACTTTATCCCGGCCCTGACCGATCTACAAAGTGATACGGATAGCGACGGTAACATCTCGGTCCTGGAAGCATTCACCGTTGCGGCACGGCAATTGGATGAATCATACCGCCAACAGAACCTGCTTCAAACGGAAACACCGATACTGGAAGATAACGCAGACGGCGTAGCAAGTCTGCAACCCTGGCGATATCGGGAGGACCACACGGACGGTTTGGCGGCCTCGAAGTACTTTTTGTCGCAAAATAACTCGGAGGCAACTCGGTAATGGAATCTGAAAAAGAACAAATGGATCGAAGGCAATTTTTGAAAACAGCAAGCGGCAAGGCGCTCGGAGCAGCCCTTGCCGCTACCGGTCTCGAAACGATAGCAAAAGGTACGGACATCCATGAAGGGCCGGATGATCTTGACAAATACGATTTCGTCATGCCCCGAGTCAAATACGCTCACCAGAGAAAGGAAGTGGACCGCTGGAACGTCCGGCCGGGCGGGGATACGAACTTGCTGAGGGAGCTCAGCGCCGTCATCCGTTGTCGCGTCAAACCGATCAAGGGCGTACGAGATTGGGACCCGCAGTGGGCGGCGGAGGGCCAGCTCAACGCAATCGTCACCTTCGACGAGCCGGATGAAGTCATGAAGTACCCCTTTCTCTTTATGACGGGCGAGAATCACTTCACGTTCGAAGATCACCAGAAGGAAATGCTCAAAGAATACATTCACCGCGGGGGTTTTCTGTTCATGGATGATTGTGTGGTCGATACGGGCGGCGATTTCTTCTATCAAAGCGCGTATGCCCTCCTGGAGGACGTCTTCGGACGAGGCGCCGTCAAGCGAATCCCTCACGAGCACGAGGTCTTTCATAACGTGTACGATCTCGGCGGCTCGGGATTGCCGCACATGCAATATGTACAGCAACAAATACCCACCTTTCCCTGGCCAATCCGAGGACGGAGACAACCTCAAATCAGCAGCCTCCCCGTCATGCAAGGCCAAAACCACGGCGCCCGGGGCGTTTTTATCGGCGACCGGCTCGCGGTCTTTCTAAGCTCCACCGACATTCACTGCGGATGGTGCGACAGTCACGGATTCACGTTCGGCCGGCATAATTATAACAAAGCCATCCAGATGGGGATCAATATCATCATGTACGCCCTTTCACACTAAAACAAGCCGGTGGAACCGATGTCGCCCTTTGTTGTATTTCAAAAACATATTGCTTTAACGTCCAATGATATGCTATAATACGGATTGTCCCGGACCTGTGGGACGTCAATGCCGGGACCTTATGACGCCGCCTCCAGTTGATGTAATAAAATTGAGCGGCATAATGCGAACTATCGGTTCAGACCATTCGTGAGGAAGGGATTTGAAACGGTTCCGATATATTAAAACCACGTTGATTGTCCTTATTGCGACCACATGCCTCGGCGCCGATCCCTGGCCGGAAACAGGCATTCCCCTGGTTATCAATGAATTCATGGCCTCCAACACCAGCATTGTAAAGGACCCGCAGGACCAATACGACGACTGGATCGAGCTTTACAATGCAGGAACGGAATCCATCGATTTGGCGAGCATGTACCTCACGGATAATCTGGACCAGCCTGCAAAATGGCGTATCCCCAGCCTCACGCGGGGTACAACGCTGATAGCCCCGGGAGGTTACCTCTTAATATGGGCCGATGGGGATACGGCCGATGCCGGTTTGCACGCTAATTTCAAACTTGATGCCGACGGAGAAGACATCGGCCTTTTTGACAGCGATGGAGAAACGCTGATTCACAGCGTTACATTTCCCAGGCAAACTCCTGATATTTCATACGGCTGTTATCCCGATGCGAACGATATCTGGCGGTTCCTTTCCGTCCCAACGCCGGGCGCGCAAAATGACGGCGCCTATCTGGGGGAGGTGGAAGCCCCTAAATTCAGCCACGAACGCGGTTTCTACAACAGACCGTTTTCCGTCACCCTCGCGACGGAAACCGAAGGGGCCACAATTTATTACACCCTCGACGGCTCCAAACCCTTCGAATCGGGTGGACGCTTCCCTGAAGGCCTGGCCTATACAAACCCCGTTTACATTTCAGAAACCACCTGTCTGAGAGCTCGAGCGATTAAGACGGGCTTCAAACCATCGAAAATCGTAACCTATACCTATCTGGTGAACGCCAGTGAGGAGTTAAAATCGTTACCGCTGATTAGCCTCGTCGCCGACGAGAGGCAAACCTTCTATGAGCCGGACGGTATCATGGCCATCGTCGGGGGAACGTATAGCAGTGACGGGACGTGGGTAGCTGATGGCCCGAACAGCTACAATAATCCGATCCAGCGGGGCATAGAGTATGAGCGTCCCGTCTCCTATGAGTGGATCGAGCCTTTGGACAATTCCGGTTTTCAGGTGAACTGCGGAATTCGCGTCCATGGAAGCAATTATATGCGTCCGAGGTATCACCGAAGCGGCGGCTATTGGACCGGGAACTCAAAATTCGCATTTCGACTTTATTTCCGAGGAGAATATGGTCCGAGCTGGCTGGAGCACCCGCTCTTTCCGTTCGACGTCGAACGCTTCAAGGCCATCGTGCTCCGTGCGGGGCACAATGACCGAACCAATCCATTTATTAAGGACGAACTACTCCGGCGTCTGCACAAGGATATGGGGCAAGTCGATAGCGGCGGTACGATGGCGAATCTCCTTATTAACGGAGAATATAAAGGTTATTACAATCCCTGCGAACATATCAAGGATTCATTCTGCCAGGAATGGTACAACAGCGACAAAGAATGGGACGTGACGACGATGAACGGCATCCGGGACGGCGACGTTACATCCTGGAATGAGATGATTAATTACGCACGCTCTCACGACTTGTCCGACAGCGTGTATTACAGCGAAATGGGCAAACGCCTCGACATTCCGGCTTTTGCCGACTATCTCATTCTCCAGCTCTGGTCCGGGAACTGGGACTGGCCCCAGAACAACTGGGCCGCGGCGTGTGAACGTTCGGAAGAAGGCAGATGGCGATTTTTTATCTGGGATGCCGAAGGCGGGATGTACTCGGATCGGCTCAGTATCGTTTATTTCGACAGGCTCAACAGCCAAAACAATGAAAACGGCTATCTCTATCGCGCCCTCAAAAACAATAGCACATTCAGACAACTCTTTGCAGACCGTATCCAAAAACACCTCTTCAACAACGGCGCCTTGACCGAGTCCAACATTCGAGAGCGATTTATGGAACTTCGCGACGAAATGGTGGGCGTCATCTCCAATATGGACATGTATGTCCTGAACACCTGGGTGCCGACTCGCCTCGATATTTTCCTGGATGCCTGCGCGAGTGAAGGCGTGTTTACCTTCGAAGGTCCGACATTCAACATCAACAACACCTACCAGCACGGCGGCCACGTTTCACCCGGCGACACCTTGACCCTTAAAGGGTACGGGCGGCTCTATGACATGTATTATGCGCTTGACGGATCGGATCCCTACTTCATGGGGCTGCCGAATCAGGGATCCAACGCAGAAAACATCCTTGTCGCCGAGAATGCGGACAAACGCGTCGTCGTCCCGGTTCGACCGCTCGGCGACATTTGGAGAAACTCGGCGAGTTATGATGATAGCCTCTGGTTATCGTGTACCGGCTCACCCGGCGGCGTCGGATTCGAAAAGGAAACGGGTTTTGAAGGACTCATCAGCCTCGACATCGCTCAACGAATGTACGGCGTCAATAGCACGTGCTATATCCGCATCCCCTTCACTTTCGGCGGCAACGTGGATAATTTCAACTCGATGATCCTGAACATTCGTTACGACGACGGCTTTATCGCCTACTTAAACGGAACGGAAATAGCCAGGCGGAATTTCAGCGGAACGCCGGCGTCGGATTCCAGCGCCGGCGTCAGCCGGGATGATACCGAAGCCGCTGAATTCGAGAGCATCGACTGCTCAGCTTACCTGAACCTTGTACAACAAGGCAGCAATCTGCTGGCAATCCACGGCTTGAATTCCTCCAAGACCGACTCCGACTTTCTGATTTCTGCAGAACTTTTCCTCGAAGGAGAAAATTCAAACAACGACGAAATCTCCGGCGCCACCCTATTCACCGATCCCATTGAATTAACTCGCAGCACGCACGTTAAGGCACGGCTCTTCAACGGTCGCATCTGGAGCGCGCTGACCGAAGCGACCTTCGCCGTCGGCCCCGTTGCCGAGAACCTCCGTATTACCGAGCTGATGTATCATCCACAGGCCCTGACGGACGCCGCCGAACCCAACGAAGAATTCATCGAGCTCACGAACATCGGAAATGAAACCATCAATCTGAATTTAGTCCGGTTTACGAATGGAATCGACTTTACTTTCCCGGATATCGAACTGGCACCCGGCCAATTTATCGTGATCGTCGAGGACCGCGATGCCTTCGAGGCGCGATACAGCAATCGTTTTCGCGTCGTCGGCCAATATTCCGGCAAACTGGACAACGCCGGAGAAAGAATCACACTCGAAGACGCCGCCGGCCAAACGATTCTGGATTTCAATTATAGCGATGGCTGGCGATCTCTGACCGACGGTGAAGGATTCTCCCTAACGATGATCGATCCGACTCATTCGGACCCAAGCCGTTGGGATGAGAAAGACGCGTGGCGTGCCAGTGCTTCCATGGGAGGCTCGCCGGGCCATGATGACAGCGGCTTTCTTCCCAATCCGGGCGATGTTGTGATCAACGAGTTGCTTGCCAACTCACCCGACGGCGAGCCGGACTGGATCGAACTGCATAACACAACCGGAACCGCGATTGACATTGGCGGCTGGTTTCTCAGCGATAATCCCGACAATCCTTTTAAATACGAGATCGCTTCCGGAACCGCGATCAATCCATACGGATACATCGTGTTTTATGAAGATTTGCACTTCGGCAATTCAAACGATATCGGTAGCTATAAAACCTTTGCTCTGAGCAATAACGGCGAGCAATTGACTGTCCAATCGGCACAAAGCGGCAACCTCACAGGCTATCGCGAAACCGAAGATTTTAGTGCGTCAACAAGCGGGACTTCAATCGGACGCTACGATAAATCCAGCACGGGCAACACGAATTTCGTCGCGATGGAATTGCCAACGCCGGGGATGGAAAACGCCTATCCGAAAGTCGGCCCCATCGTGATGAGCGAGATTATGTACAATCCCGACTGGCCGCAGGATGGTGTTTATACAAACGACCAGTACGAATACATCGAGCTTCACAACATCAGCACCGAACCGGTCACGTTATACGACTTTGATATGGATGCACCGTGGAAATTTACTCGCGGTATTGATTATACTTTCCCAACGGATTCCCCCGTGACGATCCCCGCCGGAGGATTCTTATTGGTCGTCAAGCACCCGGAGGCGTTTTTATGGCGCTATCCGCGCGTACGGGCAGAGATGATCCTGGGCCCCTACGACGGCAAGCTCAGCGACGCCGGAGAGAGCATCGAGATCGGTATGCCGGGCGAACGGAACGAGGAGGATGAATTACAATACATCCGGATTGATAGGATCAATTACAGTGATGGCTCGCATCCTGAAGATTGTCCGGGCTTTATGGATTTATGGCCGGTTGAAGCAGACGGTTCCGGCCGATCACTCACGCGACGAACGCTCACCGACTACGGTAACGATCCCGCTAATTGGCAAGCCGCGATCCCATTTCCCGGCAGTACACTGTAGAGACCCGAATTAAACGTCGAAAAATCCCCCTTTCAGACGTAAAATTCGATTCTCCAACACCTCAAGGCCATTCGTCAAATTATTCATAGTCCAAAGACCGATAACAACCTTCTTTAGAACGAAATTCCTTAAAATCTCAGAAGTAACAGGCGATTCATGCCGATACATTTAATCTAAAATTGGAGATAAATGGTCCCTCCGCTTCTCGTGAATAGGCGTGATGGACCGGCCATCGAAAGGACGAAGAAAATGGAAGAAATGGCAGGATATTCTTCAAAAATCATAACCATCCCATGTCATACGACGATAAAGGCCGCCGCTCAAAAGATATTAGACGAAGATACGGGTTGTCTTATCATCAATGACCTTAACGGAAAATTCATAGGTATTGTTACAAAGCGAGATATTGTCGCATGTGCGATCTCTTCAGCCGCGAACATCGAAACAACGGCTGTAACGGAAATCATGACACCTCATATTGTCTCGTGTCCCGTCGGGACTCCGGTCAATGAAGCCCGGGGAATCATGGATACAAATCATATCCCGTACCTGCCCGTCGTTAAGAACAGAAGGGTCGTTGGAATCCTTTCAGCGACCGATTTGATGGGACAGCAACGACTTGAAGACCGGACTGCGGCGGAGGAAGTCGCCATGCTGTCCAATTGCCTCAAGAGCACGGATTTCCGCGAGGCGGTGGAAACCGTTACCCAGGAAGTCCCGAAACTCTTCCAGGCCATGCGATGTGTGTTATGCCTATGGGATTCCTCCAAAGATTCTGGGAATCCTTCGGCCGAACCGCACATAACAAATGACGATCCCCCTGCGATCGTCAGTCACAATAAATGTTTGTGCGCCAGAAAATATCTACCTCGTCCCTCCCAACACAACGAATGCAAATTCTATTATAAAAGCAATCCGGATCATTGCCTTAGCCATGGCGCGGAAATGCCCCGCCTGATTGTCCCCTTGTCGATATCCGGACTGAAAGACAATCCCAGGAATGAATTGCTGGGTTATCTGTGCATGTGCGGATTAATGGATGCCGGCGCTTCGAACCGGGACCTGGTTTCCTACAAAGCCAAACTGACTCAACAAATCCTGAATTCCCATTTAACAAACGCCCGATTATACTATCAGGCAAGGCTTAGTTCCCTGACGGATGTCTTGACCGGGGTGGGTTCGAGAAGGCTTCTCGAGGATAAGCTCGATGCCGAATGCGCCCGCGCCAAACGGTATAAGCGACCCTTCTCTGTCGCCATCATCGACCTTGACAACTTTAAAAGCATCAATGATATATTCGGACACGCCACCGGCGACGACGCCCTCAAAACACTCACCGGATGTATGAAAAGCCAGAAACGCAAGCCCGACATCCTCGCCCGATACGGAGGAGACGAGTTTGTTATTCTTATGCCGGAAACCAAGGCGGAAGAAGCCGTCGCACTTCTCGAAAGAATCCGAACGGGCATCGAGCACATCAAGGTGGCCGATAACGTCTCAATGACCATCAGTTGCGGAATCGCTCAAAACCGGCCCGATAAGGACAATGCCCCCAGCGAAGTGATCCGCCGGGCGGACCTGGCCCTGTATGAAGCGAAAAGCGCCGGGCGGAACTGTGTGAAGCTGTGGCATAAAAGTATGTCAAAGGTCTTGAAAGACGGAGATATCGAAGTCGAAAAAATTAAAAGGCTTAAACGACGTATCGCCGGCTTGTCTGAACAGGCGGAACAGATGTTTATGCAAAGCATCTGGGGGCTGGTCCAGGCTCTCGAAGCCAAAAGCCCTTATGCCAAAAAGCACTCTGAGAACGTCATGTATTATGTTACCGGTATCGCCCAGACCATGAATATCTCTCCCAGGCAAATAGAGATTCTTCGCCGGGCCGCGATGATTCATGATATCGGGAAGATCGGCGTTCCTGACGCGATTCTTTGCAAACCGGGCAAGTTAACGCCCCACGAGCGTGCGATTATCGAACAACATCCTCTGATTGGCGTTCGCATCCTGGAAAAAATGAGCTTTTTGGAAGATGAAATAACCATCGTTCGCAGCCACCATGAAAAATGGAACGGTCAAGGCTATCCGGACGGCCTATCCAATACGGCTATACCGTTCGGCGCCCGCCTCATGGCCGTGGCGGATTCATTCGACGCTCTCACGGCCACACGACCGTACCATCACTCGCGATCGCTCGACGAGGCTATCGGGATTTTAACAGATTCGTCCGGCTATGATTTCGATCCGGAAATTGTCAAAGCGATGGTCTCATGGACGGAGGAGATCCGTAACCGACTGGGCGAAAAAAGGCAACTGACCCCGAAAGATTTGCTGGACTCTCAAAAATGCTCTGACGATCAATCTACGAGCGAGCCTGTCGTTGCGGCTTGTTCAACATGCGATTGATGCGATTAATGCGAACCCCGAAGGGTGGGTGTGAGGAAAAGTACTTACCGAGAGGGGTTCGATCACCAGGCGAATGAAGCTGGCCCAAACGAGTAAATAATTTCACCCCTCCCTTAGGATCATAACCAGCGGCAAGAACCAAACGCGTTCCAAGCCGGTCGGCGTCGGATTCCATATCTTGCGAATAAGCACTTTCAAGAAACTGCACGCCGACGCGGCGCAGCCATCCGGAAAAAACGCCTCGGACGGGAGCCGCTCGGGATGCGATACGGACAGCCGAATTGCTGACGATACGGTTCATGGCATGGCCTCGCATGATATGGGCCATTTCGTGGCCAAGGATAAATGCAATTTCGTCCTCATTGTGCCGACAAAGATCGATGAGTGATTGGGTGATGAAAACGAATCCTCCCGGAAGAGCAAACGCATTCGGCTCGGCGCCTTGAATCGCTTCAAAAGCAAACCGACGATGTTTGTTAGCCACACATTCGGCCAAACGCCGACCTATTTCGCTCAATATCTGATTATTTTGAGCGTCCTGGCTTTGCCCTAACTGACTCCTGACTTCACGCGCCAAATCCAGGCCGACTTCATACTCGACGGCAATCGTTTCGGCCTCACTCCCCGTTGCGGACAGCCACATCCACTTGGCCTTGCGAACCTTCGGCCCAACCTTTTGACCTAAATAATAAAATAATCCGCTCAAACTAAATATACTCCTTACTTAAGACCTAACCTTACGGATATACATTGTGGACCACCGACCCTCGCAAGTCAAGGATGGCCCCCTAATCACCGGCTTTTGAAAGTTGGCTCAAGTTTTATGATGAATCACTCGGATGAGGAAAAAAATGAGAGCGCTGGGACTCGAACCCAGGACCTACGGCTTAAAAGGCCGTTGCTCTACCGACTGAGCTACACTCCCTTATGACCATAAAGCATTTATCACAAATACCTTATAAGTGGTCGACCTTTCATACGTTCTTATGAATGCAACCTTGACAACACCCCATCGCCACGAGACGATTCTGCCGTTTCAATTGTAATTTCAAGATAACCATCATGCCAAAGCTGATTCTAAAAGAAAACACATTCCGACGAATTTCCACTTACATTACATAAAATCGGGCGGTATTGCAAGAAGATAAAAAGGTAAGATTTACTATTTTGGAACAGATAAGGAAGCTGTTTCGAAAAACCGTTATATAGAACAAGCAGCCTCTTGGCATAAGGTGACTTATCGTAGATTCTAAAGAAAACGCTTGATTCTTCAGTCAGTAGAGGATATTTTTGCGGTTAGAAATGCAGAGCTTTTTAGGAGATGGACTATGCAAGCACATGATTTCGAACCGATGTCTATCGGTAGAATTCTCGATCAGACTTTTAGAATCTATCGGCAAAACTTCATTTGTTTCGTAACGATCGTCGCCGTCATCCAGGTGCCCATTAGCCTACTGATGATCGTTTCGACAACGGGTCTTCATAGAGGTGTTCCGATCCGACAGTCCAGCGACTCCGGACAATCGAGCTACGGCGAACCTGAACCCGCTGTTGCACTGTTTGGGGCCGCCGGTATGGTCGTAACGGGCATCTTTGGATTGCTCGGCCAGGTCCTGTGCCGAGGAGCGCTGGCCAAGAGCGTATCGGAATTCTACCTGGGTAATGAAATCTCTGTCAGCCAGGCCTATCGGTTTGTTCTACCCAAATTTTTAACCCTTATCTTGGCCGGGATTTGCATGGTCCTGGTCATATATCTGGGATTTTTGCTATTGGTCGTTCCCGGTATTATATTCGCTCTGTGGTTTGCCCTGACGACGCCGGTGATTGTTGTCGAAAATCTCGGGGCAACCCAGGGAATGTCACGTAGCAAGGCCTTGGCATCGGGTAATCTCGGGAAAATATTCTCCGTGGGTTTCCTGGTTTTTTTGATAGCCATTGTTTTGTCAATGGTTTTGAACTACTCCGCTTCGATGTTTACCCGGTTTATATTTTTCGGTAACGCAACCCTGTTGCTTTCATTGAGACATTTCGTTAGCGTGGCGGCGAATATCCTGATTGCCCCCATTGGCGCTACGGCGTATATTCTGCTATATTACGATCTGCGGATTCGTAAGGAGGGATTCGATCTCCAAATGCTTGCTGACAGTATGAGCTCCGGACAAGGTGCGGCCAATGGTAGTGAACCGCAGCAATGGGATCGCACGAATGTGTAGATGGGTTCTGCTCACCGTCACGGGGATAGCTGTTTTCATAGCGTGCATGGCTTTGGCGGATGAAGCAGCAGGATCGAAGGCGCCGACGTTCGAGAGAGCCGATGCGGAGACGATCCGAATGCACGTCCGGCAGATTCTGTCGGAACCGGATTTCGCCCCCAGGAAAACGTTCTGGCAATGGTTATCAGGAAAGTTCTCTAAATGGGAAAAGCCGGATTTACACGTGGGATCGGGTGTAGCCACGATTATTCGGTCGATCGTCATCATCTGGGCTCTTCTTACCCTTGTAGCCATTCTTATTCACGCGATCTGGACCCTCCGCGTGCTCATCTGGCCGGGCGCTATACGCCGCAGTGACCCGGGAAAACCGGGCTCCGAGGCCGTTACGATCACATCCTTCGATGAGTTATACAAGATGGCCCAGGCACTGGCTGAGAAGGAAGCGTTTTATGACGCGATCAGCGTCCTGATGGTCGCGATGCTCCGCCTGTTGGATTCCATCGGTACGTTACACTTCCACGAAAGCAAGACAAACGGAGATTATGTTAGAGAATATCCGTCGGG
>JAFGTG010000126.1 GCA_016934255.1 Sedimentisphaerales bacterium | reverse complement strand
GGCGAATACTTCCTCATCGAACAACTCAAGCTCATCACAGCGAAGCTTCTGAATATGCTGACCCCGCACACTCGTGGCCGACTGCGTCAACACTTCGACGGATGAGCCATTGGTGAAACGGCATTTCCCTTTGAGGACGGGCCCGTCGAGAAAAGACTCGAAGCCGTTCTGCAAAAAACGTCTCAGATACTCGTACATTCGTCCGGCCTGCTCGCCCGAACCGCCTAAAATCCGGACCTGGCAGTTCGGTTTGAGGACACAATCCAATAGTGTCGCCACAGCGGCCAGCTCCGTCTTGCCCCCGGTACGGTTCGCCCAGACAATCGCATCGTTCGACGCCCGCTCCCTAACAGAGGCACGCGGGGTATCCAAAGCAAAGCTATGCCAGAGATAATCCATCGGGCTGCTATGGTCCGCACAGATACGTTTATCCGGCACATCGATACTCAGAAAAGCCTTCACATAGTTTTTCAAATCCCGCCTTGTGCCAGGCGATGTATGGCGAAGCTCCGAGTAAAGATGCGCCGCTCTTTGAACGTCGTTGCACGTCTCTGGAGAAATCAATTGTGTCATGATACCACCTCCTGAAAAAGATTGTTGTTATCAAAACCTAAATGACAAAATGGCCGAAGCAACTTGAAAGGCGATTGTATGATGTTATTGTACGTGGTTGCGATTCATCGCACCCTACATGTTGAGTTGAATGAATTTTAGTGAGAAAGCCTGGTAATCAATCCAAACGTTCCCACCAGAGACGTGGATAGCCCTGGCCTTCGGTAATCCACCAGATGTCGTCGGTTCCGTTGTCAGCTTCACCCACGAAGTCCCAGCCGGCTTCAAGAAACGTGCTTAGCGTTTGCATTTCGGTCATGGTCAGGCCCGTCCCCCCTTCACTGACCGTTCGGCCGCTGGTTTCAATGTCCCAGAAGGATTGGAAGACATCATTCGCATCGTCAGCGAATCCCACAAGACCACCCATATGTTTCGAATAATCTCCATAATCATCGATCTGTTCAAAGACGATATACCCCGTCGAATAGCAATTCGTGATAATCCCCCCATGTGATCCAACCAAACCACCTACGCTTCGCCCCCCGGAGACGCTGCAGGTCGAATAGCAATCAGTGATTTCGCTATGATTTCTTCCCACAAGTCCACCAACACCATCAATGCCGCTGACGCTGCCCGTTGAAAATGAACATTGTATTGTCCCTAAGGCCGTGCTTTTACCGACTAAACCTCCGACATCCACTTTGCCAACGATTTCCCCGATCGCACTGGCGTTTTGGATTGTGCCTTCGTTGAGTCCTACTAAGCCTCCCACAAAATCATTCCCTGTAACGACGCCGTCTGCATGGCAATTAACAATTGAGCCCCTACTATTATAACCTACGAGGCCCCCTATACCTACGAAGCCAGATATCTCCGCCGTCGAAGAACAATCGACAATGGTTCCCTTATGGTTGAAGGTGACAAGTCCACCCGTATTCAAGTCCGCGGAGATACTGCCGCCCCGGACATAACATTGTTTGACAGTGCCATCCATTAAAATACCGACAAGTGAAGCGGCACTATTGCCTTCCACCCGATACTTTTCGAAAATCGGATTAACCATTCCCGCATCAATGAACGGATCAATCAATCCCAAGTCCCGAATTTCTACCTGGGCGCCTTCGACATAACTGAAAAGCGCAACGCCATCAACATCCGTGGAGATGTAGGTGAAATTCGAGATCGTGTGGCCGTTCCCGTCGAACACACCGGTGAATGATGGATCTTGGATATTCCGGCGGTAGCCAATGATATTGAAATCCCTACTGGTATAAGCGGCCAAATCAATGTCTTGGACGAGCTTGAAATGGCTGCCCCAATCTTCGGCATGGAGCCCAATAGTATTCATCTGTTCGGCGGTATAGATCAAGTAGGGGTTGTTCGATTCTCCCGTTCCTCCGCCGTACTTGGCGTGCAGGCCGGAGGGCGATTTGCTCGCCAAAGTTGTGCCGCCATAAGCACCCATATTAACAATCCCGCCATTCGGAAACGGCTCGAACGCCACAGGACTACTCGGATCACCAGCATCAATACACGGACTGGTCACCTCATCAACCACCCAGCTTCCACTGACGGCATCCCATCGTCCCGCTTGCGACTTCAAATGATAATCACCGTTATCAGGATTTGCGAATAAAGGATCGACATCAATATTCCCCTTGCCTTCCCATCCGCCCTGGACATCGCTGTAAGAAACTGTAACGTTCACGGCGATCTGTGGCGAGGTATTACCCCACACAATACAGTTCATCAGTGTGGAGCCTCCATCCGTAGAATTACACACGCCACCTATCTCCATTGCCGAATTGGCGACGAGGGTACAGTTGTTAAGTATCACACTGCTTTCGGAATTATATATTCCCCCTCCTTCATAGATTGCCACATTCTCACTGAAGGTACAGTTGTTCAACGTAGGTTGACTCCTATAGTTGAACATCCCCCCGCCCAAATGTCCTCGATTCTTAGTGAATAGACAGTTAGTGAGCGTTGGATGACCTGAGTTAGTGTACATTCCGCCGCCCTGGTTATAAGGGGAGGATCCCTCTATATCGCTATTACCGGCCGTGATCGTGAAACCATCCAACACAGCCGTTTCGTCGGTATCGCTACCCGTCACAACGTGGTAGCTATTGTCAGAGTTGCTGGCGAAGTTCGGACCGTCGTCGTCGCCCAGATCGCCGCTGAGGATCGTTTCGTACAGCCCAACATCCCTTGCGTTAGGATCAGCCTCACCAAGGCCGGCGTAGCCGCCTTCGAGGGTGACACCGTTGATAAGCTCAAAGGTCGTCGTTCGCCAGTCAAATTCCGGGATGGCCATCAGTCCCCCGTTGGGTCGATAGACGCCTTGAGCCACACGGATTTCCACCGGCTTTTCGGCAAGCTTCGCATCGCCCAGGGCCTCTTGCAAAAACGTGTAGGCATTATCCCAGCTCGTACCGTCATTGGCCCCGATAGCGTCATCGTCCACGTAAAGGGTCTTAGCCGCTCCCGCCGAACACAAGGTCAGCAGAAAAAATGACAACAAGAAACACATTACCTGTCTGTTCAACCGCATCGTTACCACCTCCAGGTTCACAACCAAATAGTATATCACATCATAAGAATCAATTCAAGAAAATACGCTATTTCAATCTATAATCTCAGATCATCCGTTTCGCAATACTACACTCTCAAGAGTGTGTAAAAGGTCTGCGCTGTCATTCCTTCGCTTTGTTCAAGGACAGGTCTGAGTGAAACGAAGAATCAGGGCCGGGTAACACAGATTACAGCGTAGATGCTTCACTGCGTTCAGCATGACAAACGAGTCATCATTCCAATCTCTCATGTCGTTCCGAGCGCCCCACCTCCCCCTATCATTCTAAACAAAACATTCCCCTTTGTCATTCTGAGTGAAACGCAGTGAAGCGAAGAATCTGCGATATATATAGAACCTCCCGTTATCCATTGTGGAATCACGTTCATTTTTCCCAGGTGCTTCGTCCAGCACGACAGACGAAAGAAAAATACGAATCTGACGAATTGTATGTTTTACTATTGCACCCTCAGGCGTCGTTCGACGCCCCGTTCGAGGCTGATTGGAATGCCGGCCTGTAATTGCTTGGCGGTGTAAGCCTTTTTTGAATTCGTCGATAAATCGTGAATCATATAGCGTTTATTGGTCTTCACGGTGAACCATTCGGGGAATTGGTTAATCCGCGGCCAATCGAGCGGCATTTTCATAATCGTCTGATGACGCGGCGTATCAAAGATGAGCTTGCCTTCCCAGTCGGACTCGCTACGGAGGCTGATGCTCAGCGTGTCCCCATCCTGAACGGCTCCAACGAATACATCCTTCCGCCACGGTTGAACGGTCAATCCCTTCGTTTTCCAGAGGCAATACATGATCGTCGTTCTGGCGAAGTTCCCGTCGCCGTGCCATCCTTCGATAACACCGTCCGGCTTCTGGATCGCCCACATGATTTGCGTCTGATCATCGATCCATTTGGCGGCGTCCGGCACCGGCTCGCGATTGTAAAGATTAATCGCCCCTTCGATGGAATCGGCGTATCCGTCGGCGATGCCGCCCTCCCACTTGTACCGGCTGTAGCTCGAATAAAGATTGGCAAGGGCATGCTGGACCGTTTGCCTGTACATCTCTGCCTTGTCGATTAGATAAACCGTATAGAAACCGTTGAGATCGTAGCCCCAATTATCCGTGAGTTCCTCGGCATGCCGGCCGGTGCGGGGATCAATCCAATCATAAAACAAACCCTGAGGATGACGGCCGATCTCTAAGATGCGATTGAGCATCTCGTAAAGAGGTTGACGGTAGGCATGCTGTTTATTCGGCATGGCAAAATGAACCGTCGCGTATAGCTCGCATAAGCCGGAGATGATTTCGCAACCGTGGTCATCCAGCGAAAGTCTATTCATATCGCGCGTTGGATGGTGAACGTCCAGAAGGTAATAATCGCCCAGGCGAACCGCCCAATTTAAATATTTCCTGTCCCCGGTCATCCAGTAGATACGAGAAAGCGTCTGGAGCATTTCACCGTTGATCTCCTGGCTGTCGGATACAATGTATCCATACTTGGTTTCAATCGGCGCACGGGCCCATAGATCATCGAGAATGTGGATCATCCGTTCGGACCACGGGCTGGGCCCGATCCACTCGGTCAAGGGGAGCAGGCCGTCTTTAACATATTCGGAGGAGCCAAAGATAATCTCATTCGCATTGGGTGTCGGCGTTAAAAAGCCCTGTCGGGAAAACGAATAGGTATCGGGCAGATTGCCGATGCGGGACGTTAATCGGGTTTCGGTGCGAAGCATGTCACGCATTCGACCCTGGTACATCGACCAGTCCGTCAGGGCGGCGGTCAGCACCATAAACGGGTAATTGTCGGCGGCGCAGTCCTGAGCGTTCCAGATATCTTTGTCCCGCGTCAGGTTTCTGGGGATCAATCCCGTCGTCGGATCGGCATATCGCAGCCAGCCCTCGACGTATCGTTGGCAGCGAACGAGACCTTCGTTGGCGAGTCGGCCGTTCTCCGCGGCTTCCCGGAAAGTGCTTTCATCCATGTCGGGCGATTTTCCGACGCCCTTTCGCGCCAACTGTTTCAACTGGCCGAGATAATTCTCATATACGCCGCGGGGATTCGTGTTGTATTTTTTGCAGAGCGACGCTGCCATCCCCAGCAATTCGCCCATCATCCCGCCGGTCCGCATCACGCGAATCGTCCCGAGCGCCACGTGCGTGACACTAATACACCGCCCGGCCATCATCAGATTGCTGACGTTACGCGAATAGAGACATCGGTACGGAATCGGATACGGCTTGATCTTGCGGAACTTGGCAATCGAGCGAAATTCCTGACCGGGAAAGAACTGGGTATTCTTCGGGTCGGGATAGTGCAGGTCGATGGACCACGTCGTCGTGACAAACGAATCTTTAAATCGCTTGCGACGCTCGACATCCTGTTGCCTTAGGATGATATCACCGAGCAGCCGGCGGGATTCGCGCTTGCCCGCAACATACGCCACCCAGTCGAGCTTACGGTTGGCGTACTTCGCCTTGTTTTGACTCTGGTTCTTTAAATACGCCCAGTTACCGAAGACGGCCCGAAGGGCGTGGTCTCGAATGGCCTCGAAGTCCGTAATCTGGTCCCGATTCATCCCGGTTTCCCAATCCCAATCCCCTCGAACCAGATAGTGACAGCTCTCCTCGTTGAACTGCAACGCCCAGGGGCAATTCGGAAAGACCGAGGGCTCGTCCGCCTCGACGCAGTACCACTGGACGGACGCCCCCATCGTCATCTTGTCGGGCTGGTCCGGCGCCAACGGCTCATCGGTCTCGGCCTTGCCTTCCCGCCCCATCTGGTAATCGGCGCCCGCCAGATAGCCGAGATTGCCGTCACCGGTGCAATCGGCAAACAATGGAGCCCTAAAACGGTGCCGGGTGCCGTCCATAATATGCTGGGCAATCACGGCGGTAATACGGTCGCCCTCCTTTTCAACCCGCAAGGCGTGCATGTTCAGGAACAGATGAATATTCTTTTCCCCCGCGACGACGTCGAGCTTTTGCTGATCGTTGTAGTGCTCGGCCGGCTGAGCGTTACCTCGAAGCCCGGTATCCAATTCGTTCACAACGCCGCCCAGCGCCGGATACGGCGGCTGATTCACTTCGCCGTTCAGATGAACGCGAACTTCCGAACTGTTATTGCCGCCGAGGACGGGACGATTTTGTATCAGTGCGACTTGCAAACCCAGCCGGGCCGCCGAGATCGCCGTGCACGTACCGGCAATCCCACCACCGACCACGACCAAATCATAGCTGCCCGCATCCTCGGGCTGCTCGGACAAGCCCAGCGCCCGTCGCCGAAAGGCCGCCAAAGATTCTCCATCGTTCGGCGGAACAAAACCGGCATCGGCGGAAAAAATGATCGCATCGCATCGGCCGTCGAAACCGGTTAAGTCACGCAATTTGACTACGACCTGCTGTTTCTTAATCTGAACCATACCGCCGTCCTGCCAGTGCCACTCGGCGCCCTCGATACCGAACAGAGTATTGATCGGTTCCCGGTCCACGATGAGCTGGAATCGGCCCGGCTTGCCCGGCGCTTTCCACGGCCCGACCCAATCCCGCGTTCGCACCCAAACGCGGTACGTGCCGAGAGCCGGGAACGTCACCGCCGTGGCCGCATCGCCGACGCGAATGCCCAAACCATGAGCCAACAGAAACGGCGAGCCCATCTGATCCATAAACTGCTGATCCACGACCCAACCGCCGAGATTGGCAAAACTCTCGGCCTCGACCAGAATCGTGTCACGGGCGCCTTGCCCGCGATTCGAGGGCGGGACACCCTCGACACGTGGTTGTGCCCCGGCTGAAGACACAAACCCAACCAACAACCAACCGCATAGAAATAAAATCGAAGTAATGGTCAGCGTTCTCATAGAGGAAGTTCCTCCCGGATTATCGTGTGTTTCGTTTACCTCTTGATTGCTATCATACACCCAATTTGTATCCTTAAACGGCTTTATATGTCAAGTCTTTACTACTCCGCCTCAGTATGACAAACAACATCACGGCCTGGTATCCAGCTCGACGGGGTACTTCTCCCAGGGCACGGCGCCGGCTTCAATGATGTGGTTGCGAAGGGCTTTAAAGAGCGTCTGATACATCTTATGCCTTTTGTCCAGCGGATTCTGCTCCCTGGGATCGTCCTTGAGATTATAAAGCTCCATCGGCTCGTAGGGACTGTTCTGCACGAGCTTGAAATCGCCGTATCGAGCGGCATAATATGCCCGACCTCCGTATTGACCTCCTTCGCGACGAACCCAGAACAGAAAGCGATCTTCAGCCGGCGGCGATTGACCGAGCAACGTCGGAAAAATGCTCCGTCCGTCAATCGTGTGAGAGATCCTCGCCCCGGCCGCCTCGCAGAGGGTCGGATACAAATCCATCGTCATCGCAACGCGATCGCCTCGCGAGCCGGGCTTGATCTTGCCCGGCCAGACGGCGCACATCGGCTCGCGAATACCGCCTTCGTACATATCCTGCTTGCCCGCGCGCAACGGACCGTTATTGGCGCCGACACTAAGCTGACCGCCGTTGTCGGAGGTGAAGATCACTAACGTATTGTCACTTATTCCATACTCCTTCAGAGCAGCGATGACCTTGCCGATACCCTCGTCAAGATGTTCGATTAGAGCCACGAGTTTCGCTCGCTTGTCGCTGATGCCCGGCTCGCGTTTCTTCACCCGTTCGAGCCACTCGGCGGGCGGCTGAATCGGCGTGTGCGGAGCGTTATAAGCCAAATACAAAAAGAACGGCTTCGTGTCGCGGGCATCTTGCCCGCGATGTGGTTTCTTGTCCGTTCGCTCGCGGATATAGTCGATAGCCCATTGCGTAAACAAATCCGTCGCGTGACCTTTCGGATCGATCTCCTTGTCATTAAGCCGCATGTAATTATTACCATGCCGGCGGTGGTTATAGTAATCGTCCATCATATCGCCGAGGAAGCCGTGGAAGTGGTCGAAGCCGCGTTCGTTCGGTGTGTTCGGCGAATCCAGGCCCAGGTGCCACTTGCCGACGATGCCGGTATGATAGCCGGCGGGCTTGAGCAACTTCGGCAACAAGACGGCACGCGGAGCCAGATAACCCCAGTTATTGGTGATGTGCGTACGGATCACACCCGGCACACCGACCCTATCGGGATACCGCCCGCTCAGCAGCGCCGCTCGCGTCGGCGAGCATACGGGACAATTGGCGTAGAATTTATCGAACCGCATCCCCGCGGCCATGAGTTGATCGATATGCGGCGACTTAATATCCGTCGCTCCATAGCTCGACAAATCCCCATACCCCAGATCATCCACCAAAATCATCAAAATATTCGGCTTGTCGGATTGATCACGAGCCCGAACGGGCGTTGCCCCGTTCATAACCAGAGCCATTGTCCCAACACCCATCGTCTTCAAAAAATCCCGCCTCGTCGTATGATTTCTATACCTCATGCTCATAAACTCCTATACCCTAACGTCTTACGCCCCATTTAGACCCTTCCCTCGCAACGTCTCGCTTGTCCTAATCTTATTATACTTTCGTTTGATAATCGAATCCTTATTATACTTTAGGCCCGAAAAGTATAATACGGCCAGCTAAAACGCCCGCCATTCCGAACGGAACGCCCCCCCTGTCATTCTGAGTGAAGCGAAGCGAAAGGAATGACACTCAGCATGTGTGCGTCAAGAGACACTATTGGTTTTTTCCTCGGCCAAGACGGCTAAGAGTTTGCCGGCGGTTTGGGGCGAGAGTCTGGGCATTTCAGGCGGGGGTGCTGCTTTTTTGTCAGGTGCTTTGGGACGGCCGGTCTGGCGCGGGGAGAGGTGCATTTTGATAATGTCCAAACATGCCTTGCGAACCGTTTCTCCTTTTTCCGGCTTCTTTTCGCTGCCCTCTGTTTTGCCCTCTGTACTCTCCTCTTTCCCTTTGATCAGTTTCATCAGTTCCTCCATCGCTTCCGACGCGTTGCGAGCGATCAGCAATGCATTCTGACGATAAAGCCCGGCGATGCGTCGATCGAACTCCTCGGCAAACGCCGGAATCGTCAGCCACTTGTTGTATAACCTGCGACTGACGCAATGCTTTTTCAGCGCTTCCTCTTCGCTTAGCTTGCCCCCAAACAAATCCCCAATAAAGGCAAGCTGTCGGATGTTTAATCGTTTGGCTTTTCTCATTTCGTCCCTCCAATTCTTTTTTCGTAGGTCGTATGTGGTATGCCGTATGTCGAGCGAGCCATCGGCTCTTCGAAAAGAAGCGATGAGCTTCTTATCTCCGACACACGATGAGATCCTGGTTCTCGTTCTTCAATAGGAGAATTCAGATCGAAGAACAAAGAAAGTGAAATGCATAATTCTCAATTATTGTTTTGCTTGCGCGGGCCGGTCTTGATGGCTTTGAGGTAGCTCTTGCTTTTTCTCAGTCCCAACTGGCGGGCCTTGGTTTTGATCGAGCCTTCGGAGCGGTTCAGCTTTTCGGCCAGTTCTCTCGTCGAGGTATTCGGATAGAGTTTCGCGAGCTGGTTTAATTCATCATCCGTCCAATACTGGTAGGTGTCGGTTTTCATGCCGATATCGTAGGCCTTCTGCCGGACGGCCGTTAACGGCCGGCACAGCTTCTCGGCGATCATTCGGGTGTTTCCATGCGGGTATAACTTCTTGAGAAGTTTGATATCATCCGGCGTCCATGACCAGGGGCCTTTGATCAGCTTTTTATCTTCTTTTATTTTCGTCATAAAGCGATATCCTTTATCCACTTACTGCATTTCCGGGCCTCCGGGTTCCTGCGGGACTGCTGGACGACAATCCGAACCCAAACCGCAAAGGCTGAATCTATATGATCCATACCTTAAATACGCCGGGACCCCCCGTTCGTATCGGAAGCGACTTTTCAAATGTTTCCCATTTCGGACTGTTTGCCATTATGAACCATTGCAAAATGCTTGTCAAGCAATTTTTGGCATTTTCTTTTTCAAGCAAAATCCGCAG
>JAFGTG010000125.1 GCA_016934255.1 Sedimentisphaerales bacterium | reverse complement strand
TCGCCGAAGTCGAATACGTCCGAACTGGCTTCGATCTCAAAATCGTTATCCTCCCCGTCCGGCGGCTCACCGTCGCCACCTTCAGCATCCTCTTCCTCATCATCCGATGATGTTAGCGATACAGAAACGCCCAGGCAAAATCCGACGGTTGGTGAAATTTTCAACTCGTCCTCATAGCCGATCGAGGATAATAAAACGTTGAAATCCGATGTGTCGCCCAGATCGTTCGGCAATTTGACCATGAAGGATTGCGCACTCGTTCCACTCTTGGCCAGGGCGACCGAGTCGCCGGTCTGCACTTCAGTATTGCCGAGCTTTACCGACTCGGATCCCGGTACGGCGATAGAGCCGCTCAGGTCCTTGAATCCCAGTTTGAAAAACAAGCCTGGTTTGAGTTTGAGGAAGATTTTACCCTGTGAGCCGACCTGGTAGAGCGGTACTTTCAGACCGCTGCCGAGACTGGAGCGTGCGCCGGCCTTGAATCCGGCGTTGGGCATTGGGGCGTTGTAGTTCTCGACGTGGGCCTGGAAGCCCAGGTCGAAGTTGGGCAAGTAGGGGATATCGCCTCCCACCCATAACAACGAGCAGCCGACGCGCCATTTAGCCTCGGCGATGGCGCCGCCGCCTGATTTCAGGAAGCAGTCCGCCGCGGCCGGCACCGCTCGGAATGACACGGGCATCGTCGCTCCCGGCTTGATATGTGCATCGTCGTATGTCATTTCGATGTACAAGGTGTGATGGGAGAGCATATACCCGGGACTGGCAAACAGACGCCCTTTCACCTGGACGGGGCAAGGCGTCGGTGGTACGTAATCGCTCCCGAATGATTTCTTGGTCCCGATATCAACCGTAGGTAGGAATGACAAAAGTTTCTGTTGCGACTCGAAGGACAGCGGACCGATCAGTATGGTTCGCTGAGATGCTGACGCTTCAGAGGCGGTCATCAGAACAAAGATTGACAAGATGGTAAAAAAAACCGGGTGCGGCTTTCGCAAAGTGTGGTATCTCATGTTACACCCTCTCAGGGCTAAATTGGGGCGTGCCAACTATCGGCCATGGCACAATTGCGGAGGAAACAACGTCCTCATACCGTTGAGATAATTATATATTCGATTGTAGCAATAAGACAAGAGGGTCATCCTAAATGTAGGATTTTTAAGTCGTTCGTCATTTGCGATTTAGTTTAGTCATAGCTCTTTTATTTGGGTATGTAAAGAAATTGCGACGTCATGTTGTAATTTTGGGAACGAAGTTAAATAGCTCAAACTGATAAAAAGAAAAAAATATCGAAAAAAATGTAAAAACGTTTTGACAATATGTAAAGTATATTTTACATTACTAATAACGGTGATGACCAAGAAAAAGGGCAAAAATTATGAATAGGACACAAAAAGGCGCACTGTTTAACTCCGGGATTGCGCTTCTGATTCTTGCTTTGGGCGTTGTCATCCCAGTGCAGACCTTAACATCAGTCAAGTTATTTCGGATTTGGTTGTTGATTACTTCGCTGTTTATTGTCATCTCGCTTGTCTTGCTGCGCATCAAACAGAGCCGGGGCGAGGTGGATTTCGACGAGCGAGATAATTCCATTAAGAAAAATGCCGTTTTGGTGGCATTTATCTCACTTTCGGCATTGTTGATGGTGGCCAGCTTCATTCCTAACTTGATTGTAGGGGATAATGGAGCGATACCGGTTTGCTTTCTGCCCGTCATTAATATCACCATATTTCTCATTATCATGCTCGTTAACTCCGTGGCGATCTTGGTTCAGTACGGCCGGGGAACGAAAGGAGAAGAATTATGACTGAAAGAGAAGAAGCCTGGGTTGGTCTGTTTTTAGGTGTACCGATGCTTGTTATCCCCAGTGTAGTCGCCGTGTTCATCGCGTACGACAAAGGGCTATCCTTTGCTCCCTTGTTAATGTTTACCTTTACAGTTGTCTGGGGCGGTTTGCTTTGGCTCTTGCCTTACATTGAGAGCAAATTTCGCAAGGGCAAAAAGAAAATCACGTTCGACGAGCGGGATCAGCTCATCCATAAAAAAGTCGTGATGGTTTCATACGTTTTACTTTGGACGTATTTCGTCGCGGCTTGCGTTGTGACATGGTGCGTCGTCGGTCCCAACGGTTCGATCTCGGTCAACGTGATGCCCCTGACCCTTATAGGCGGCCTTGTCCTTTTCAACAGCGTGCAAGGTTTGGTCACCTTGATTTTGTCCGGCCGGGGAGGGAAAGGAGAAAAATCATGAACAGGGCACAAAAGATGGCGTGGTTTTCGTTAATTATGGTGACGTTGGGATTTGTATTGAGTCTTCTCTCTGTCGGTGTTTTGCACTTTGCTTACGGGCTGCCGATGCGGCGAGCGGCAGGGGGATTCGGATTCATCGGGATCATGGGACTTTCAGCCATGGCGCCGTTACTATTTAAAAAAGATAAAGGCAAGGTAAAACTGGACGAAAGAGATCTGTTGATTAAAAATAAAGCTACGATGGCGGCATATTGTGGTTTCTGGCCTGTGTTTGTGGTTGCAGCGATCGTTCCGTTTTTCATATATGGGCCGGACGGCATGGTGTCGGTGAAGTATTTGTGCTCAATGGTGTTCGTCGGTATGTTTATCGTTATTTTTGTGCAGTCACTCGTGACACTGCAAGAGTACGGCTGGAGGGCCAAAGATGGCGCATGATGGGTTGACAAACCAGATTCGCCGGCTGCGTTTCGAACACGGTGAGATGACGCAGCAGCAGTTGGCCGACAAAGTGAAAGTGACGCGCCAGACGATCATCGCCATCGAAGCCGGTAAATACGCGCCCTCATTGCCTCTGGCGTTCCGTATCGCCCGAACCTTCAGCGTCCCGATAGAGCAGGTTTTTGAATACGACAATAATCAAACCTAACCGGCTGGAACTGTGATTCACGTCACCTATGCGAACTCTTGTAAGAGTTCCAGCAATTTTCGGTCGAGCTTGTGGCCGTGGAAATCTTCGTAGTTGATGTCTTTTCGGCCAGAATCCATAATGCCAAACGAGCCGCGGAAGTTCCAGAGAGCCAGGCCGATGCCGTGGCCGGTAAGGATTTCCAGCACGTCGCGCAGCCAGGCGAGGACCACCTTGTGAGGCGTCTTGTTGTACGCCCCGCCTTCGCCGCAATGGACGCCGGCGCCCATTTTGGCCAGGTCCGCCCATTGTTGGTAGTGCTGTTCGAGACGCTTTCGGTCCCAGCCGTGTCCGGGCCATGCGGGATCGGGGAAATTTTTACTGTTGACCCAGGAAGCACCGTAATGACTGATGAACATCGGCTGGTAGGCGCGTGTGCTCTGGCCGATGCCCAGATCGACCAGTTCCGGGGCGGTTATGTTACCGTAACTTATCCCGTCGGCGACGACGATCCGGTCGGGATTAATCTCGCGGATCGCCTTGACGGTCGTGCGTACGACGCGTTCGTGGTCGGCCCGGCTCATTTGATTACCGATGGACGGTGGCTCGTTGATCAGATCGAAGCTGAGTTTGTCCCTGGAGATGCCCTTGTATCGTTTGGCCATGAGTTGCCAATGGAAACAGAACGCATCGAGCGCCGTCTTGTCCTTCCAAAGGTTATGCGGTTCGGTGAATTCTCGATTGACGGAATAGCCGGGCCCGCGATGGAAATTGAGACTCACGTGCAGGCCGTATTTGTTGGCCAGTTCGATACCTCGGTCGAGCTTGGCCAGCATCGGCTCGTGAATCTTGTAATCGTCGCCGTCCTCGATCCACAATCGGTAGCAGGAAGGGAATCGAACAAAGTCGAAGCCAAAATCCCGAAGCCATCGAAAATCGTCTTCGGAGAAATCTCCTTTGCTTCGCATCGTAAACATATCCAGCAGGTTAAAGCCTCGCCACCGTGGGAGAACCGTCTGGGCAACGGATTTTCTTTTTTGTTCCCGTCCATATGTCGGTAGGGTTATCGCAACCGCCCCGGCTGTTACTGTTTTCAAAAACTCACGACGATCGTTTTTCATAAGATTTTTCCATTTTCACCGCTATCCATCGGATTCTGCCAGAAGCTCGTGTAAATAACTCCTTATGTTTTTGCAAACTCCTAATGCGGCATCTGCTTCTTCCGGGCCAGCGGATTCCCCCGGATATCGGAAAATGACCGCCGCAGAGGATAATAATCGAAGCTGTTCAATCGACCAACTCCATTCCTGGACGATTTCGTTCATAGAGTACCTGTCCATGATCGAGCGCTTCTTTGATAAGCGGATCACCTAAAAAATAACGCCGCTCTGTATCGTCAGGGCGCCTGGCCAATAAATCCACAGGGAAAGAAGGATTCATGAAATTCACGATTTCAAGGGATTTCCAGAAAGGCTTGCCGTCAAAGTGCATAATAACCAATAGATCCACATCGGAATCAGGTCCGGGCGTACCTTGGGCGTAGGAGCCGAAGAGCACAATGCGCTCAGGTTTGAACTGCCTTGCGATTTCTCCTGCTAATTCTTTGATTTGACTCATAGCTACCATATGGCTGACCTTTATCCTCTTCGGTCTTCCCATTTTTCCACTTTTTTACGAAACTTATTATAGTGTCCCTTTGGAGGTCATGCAATCCATTAAATGCGAAAGAGCCCTTCTCTCGTTATTATGAGGGTCTGAGTCGGCGAAACTCGTTCCCAGGGGGAATCTCCGTAATATTTTTGGGGAAACGGTCCCTTTTTGAGTCTGTTATGCGTAGTGTTCTTTGAAGTCGGGAACTGTAGATAGGATGGTTATGAATTGTACGGATGTTGAAAAAGAAATCGAGCTATACGTGTTGGGCGGCGCCGATGCGACGAAAAGCCTCCAGATAGAGCGGCACCTGCGCGGATGCCCGAATTGCCGGCGTTTGCAGCGGGAATGTGAAGATATCCTGTTGGATCTAAAGGCGCATGGCCAAGCCTCGTGCGACCATCGGGCCCTGATAGAGGAGATTCGATCGGCGAGCCAACCTTTGATCAGGCGTGCGACAACCCGAAAGAGGTCTTTCCAGTTTGCTTCGGTCGCCGCAGGTTTCATTCTGGTAGCGACGATATGGTTTGGTAGTACCGGTGATAAGCAAAGTCCCGCCCCGGATCGAGACACGGCGCCGAATAAAACCGTCTGGCGGAAAGCCGCGACGGTGGCCGCGGGCGCCGCGGAGGCGGATGATATTGTGATCCACGACGGGACGATTTTCCTTTTGCTGGAGAATGACGCCGGGCAAGCCGTCAGTGCCGTCGAGGCCGATTCGGGCCGGACGTTATGGCAATCGGAGCTTGTCGGTTGCGGCTATCTGGCGGCGGACGACGAACACGTCTATTGCCTCGCCCTGGCGGACCAGGCCCGAGTGCACTTGTTGGCGCTCGATAGAAACAATGGACGTCGCGTCTGGGCTTATGAAACGCAACAGGCAACGAGCGTCCTTTATGGGATATCGAAGCCGACGGTGATGCCCGGCCATCGCATTTGTTGGGTGCATGAAGATAGCGCGTATGCGATTGATGCGCGAACGGGCGAGAAGGTTTGGTCTCGCGTGTTCCCGGAGGAAAGACATTTATCTCAAGCCGCAGTCATCGGCCGGGAGGTTTATGTGGCCGGTCGAAACGGCATTTATTGTATCGACGGCGAGAATGGAGCGGACCGCTGGCATCTTTCGAACCGTTCCGAAGCGTGGTTGCCGACGAAACCGTTGACGGCGGTGGGACGCGACAGGTTGTTTGTCGTTACGGCGGATCGGAACGGCAAAAGCTCCGTCCGATGTGTCGATACTTCCGCCCAGCGATCCCTATGGCAAAAGTCCGTCCCCAAGGTATCTCATTTGTGCGCCGACGCGGCTCACGTGTACCTGCGTTGTCAGCAGGTTCTGGCGCTCGATCAGGAGAACGGCGAGCATCTTTGGACCATTGAGGCGACCGGTTGCAGTCCCATCACGACGTGCGACGATACGATTTGTTTTATTGACAGCACCCGGGAAGGCTCGCTGGTCGGCGCCCGTTGTTATAACGGCGACGTCGTCTGGAAAGTTCCCGGCTTGCATTCCTGTAATGCCTTTATTCGGGCGGGTGAGCGCGGGTATCTCAAAACGAATGATAATGTTGTTCTGGCTTTTGCATTTGATTAATGTTAGGAGAGTAGGAGAAAACACGATGAGCATTCGAGGATTGATTTTTATTGTGTTAATAGGCACCGTGTATCCGGCGACATTCAGTCCGGCGGCGGATCCGAACAGCGCCGAGAGTCATACGTTGCCGGACGTTACGGTGACGGCTCCGGGCGAGTATGGTTATATGACCTTGCCGGAAAGGGACCTACTCGAGCGGCCCTTCACGGAGTCGCCCGGGCTGGAGACCTCGACGAGCGTGGTGGAC
This sequence comes from Sedimentisphaerales bacterium, assembly GCA_016934255.1. Lineage (GTDB taxonomy): Bacteria > Planctomycetota > Phycisphaerae > Sedimentisphaerales > Anaerobacaceae > JAFGTG01. The sequence goes on along the minus strand of JAFGTG010000125.1, from coordinate 2,398 downwards.
CGGGAGGATATCGAGCAGACGCACGCCTATTCGATTGTGGATGCGATGAATTATATTCCCGGCGCCTGGACCGAGACACGAGGACGTAAAGAAAAGAGCCTGTTCTCGATTCGAGGGCAGCGATACCCCTACACGGGCTATCTGATCGACGGGGCCTGGTTCAGGGAATTCCAGGAGATCAGCTATTATCTCAGTGCCGCGAATTTTGATCGGATTGACGTGGTGCGTTCCAGCAGCGCCCTTTTGCTGGGTCCGGGGGGCATCACCGGGATGGTTAACCTGATCCCACGCAGCTATACGGAAAAGGAAACACAGCTCGAGACACTCTATGGTACTCACAACACGCTGCGGGGCAATATTACGCATGGAGAAGCGGGAGAGAAGTACAATTATGGGATTAGCGCGGGGTATTTTCATACGGACGGATCAAGTCACATGAATGCCAGGGAGAATATGACCAACCTGTACGGCCGGTTCGAATATGCCTTATCCGATGATTTGACGTTCTCCTGGGTTAATTTCAGTCTCATAGGCGATCGAGAGCTTAAGCTTGCCGAGCCTCCCGCGACAGTTGCCTTACAGACCCGACATGATAGTTTTGACCCGATGTACGCGTATGTGACCGTCGCCAAGCTCCGGCACGATCCCGGAGACGGGGGTGCGACGGAAATACTCGGCAACTATGGCGGCCGGCGCTTCGACGGGCGTCGGATCGGCAACGCCGACTGGCTGGAAGAAGACTATGAATATGGGGTGAGCTTTATTCATAGCCAGGAGCTCACGGAGAATAATACCCTTCGTTACGGCGCTTTATATAATCGGTGGCTGTCGCCGACGGGCAAACGCTTCTATGCGGGCCGTCCGGGTGATATCCGCACGTATTCGGGCGTGATTGCGGACGACCACGATTTCGGCCGGTTGGATACGAGCATTGGTTATCGCTACACTCGAGAGCATATCCAGGAATTCGGCGGTCTTAACGTGGAAGGCACCCTTGTGAGGAACGCCGATCCTATAGAAGACGATTGGGGCGATCCCCTTCATGGGGTGAATCTTGGGGCTTCGTACGAGCTTACATCGGATGTATCGCTCTTCGGAAATGTCGCATGGGGCCAGTTGGCGGGCCAGCCCGGGATGCTGACGACCGATGGGGATCGGCCGGGCACAGAGGATCGTTATAAACTTGATTTGGGTGTGAAGAAGGACATCGACGGTTTTGGTGTGGCCAGCCTGACGGGATTTTTCGTTCGACAGGAAAATGCGGCGCTGCTCACCGGGACAACCGTAATAGTTGGTACTGAGGAAATTGCGGTGTTCGATGAAAATGATCGCAAGAACTATGGCGTGGAGGTGGAGGTTCAAACCAACCGGTTCGAGAACGGCCTGCAATTCTTCGGTAACGTCACGGCTATGAGGACCAAGCGAACCTACCCCGGCGGTTGGGACACGGATAACGAAGTTCCTGAGTTTGTTCTCGGCGGGGGCGCTTCGTATATCTATCAAAAATATGAGTTCCTGGTGTTCGCCAAACATCTTTCACGCTATGAGAACGAACGATTCCTTCCCGCCGGATCACCGCCGGCGCCTCTGGGTGATTTTGTTGACTTAGGCGCCCAGGTAACGTACAAACATGATAAAAACACCGAGTTTTACGTTCGTGCTGAGAACGTAACCGATGATGAATACTCGACCGTGGCGGGCTATCCGGTCGATGGGACTCTTTTCTATGCGGGATTCATCAAACGATTTCAATAGCCATAAAACGCCAAGAACGACAGACTCGAGGCGGACAAGTTTCCTGCGAAGGTGGGTCTTCCGTCTCAGTCTGTTGGTTCTGGTGGTTTTTCCCTGTCGGTCTTTCGCCGCATCGGCCGGCGCGGATCCGAACGAGCCTCAGGAGAAAGACAGGCAAACGGAACTCTCCGAGCGTTTGGAGGAATTGATACGTCAGTTGAGACAGGAGCGCTCGGCCTATTACGTCCAGAAGGCCCGGCATGATGCCCAAATCGAGAAGGCGCGGGAGAACCGCACGCTATTGCAGGGCGAACTGAATGAGCTTCGCAAGCAAGAAGTGCAAGCGGATCAACAGCTTCAAAACTATAAAGCGGAGGTCGAAGACCTGAAAGAGCAGCTTCGTTCCAAAGCATCTCTGGAAAACGCCCTGGCCGAGCAAGTTCGGCCGTTCCTCAAAAACCAGCGAACCGAGGTCGAGAAGGGCATTCCGTATAAGCAGCAGGAACGTCTCGCGAGACTCGAGGCCGCTGTCGGCGATGTGGACACTCCGGATAATGAGGTTTCGATGGCCGATCAATTGGGCCATGTCTGGAATTACGCCCAGGAGGAGCTTCGCCTGGCGCGTTCGTCAGAGACCTATACGGCTCGGGCACCAACTGATGAT
>JAFGTG010000011.1 GCA_016934255.1 Sedimentisphaerales bacterium | reverse complement strand
CTCCGCGGCCGCACGAAGCTTCATCGTTTCCAGCTTGGCCACCACGGCCTCGGCTTTCTCGCGTGCGGCCGCCAAGTCCTCCTGGGCATGAATCGCTTTCAGCATCGCCGCGACGCGCTTGACCTTGCCCTTCGGGACAACCGAAAAGACATTGCGATAAAAGTGCACGATACAGCGCTGCCAACGGGCGTCGGGATAGTATTGGTCAAGGGACTCGATCAGGCCCATGCACTTGTCGGTAATAAACAGATCGGGACACGGCAGACCCCGCTCCTTCAAATAAGCCAGAAAGCCGCTCCAGCCGGCCTTGTCCTCCTTACACCCTTCCGCTATCCCCAGAATCTCCCGGTAGCCGTCTTCGCCCACCCCGATCGCCACCAGGACCGAGACGTTACGCACCTCGCCCGCCCAGACGCGTTTGAGGCTGATCCCGTCCAGATACACATAGGGATACCGGCCCTCGATCTTTCGGTTCCGCCAGCGTTCGATCCGCTCATACATCTTTTGATTCAAATCGCTGACCGTCCCGGCACTGACTCGCATCCCCCAGAGCACCTGGGTGATGTCCTCGACCCGCCGGACCGAGACTCCGGCCAAATACATCTCCATCAGCGCTTCTTCGACGGAGGATTCTCGGCGGCGGTATCGCTCGATGATCGCGGTCTCAAATTTGGCCTGTCGCAACTTGGGAATCTTCAACGCCACTTCGCCGGCCTGGGTGTGTAGCGTCCGCTTGTAATGGCCCGCACGCTGATCGGTCCGAGCCTCTGTGTGCTCGTAACGCTTGGCGTTGCACAGGTGATCTGCCTCGGCATCCAACATGGCGTTCAGCGTTTCCTCCACGGTGCTGCGAACCATCTGACCGAGATGGTTTTGTATTTGGGCCTCGTTAATTTTGATGACATTATTCAAGTTGTTGTCCGTCTGAGCCGATTGACTGTTCTGCATAACTATGTCCTTTCTTTGATCTATGGATTCACAATCGTTTTGTTTACCATCGACCAGAGAAAGGACTACTTTAACGTCCTAATATTATGTGCGAAAAAAATTTTACCTTATCCCTTGTCCAAGATGATCTTAATAATAAGATCGCCGAAGAAGAATAAACAGACTGGCTAACAAATCGCAAGCCAAGTTAGCTTTACTTTATCCAATTTCTGTTGACTTATGCAGGAATTGATGAGATTGAATGGTATGTATTAAGTCCGCTTCTAATCACAAGGAAATCAATAGACAACTCGATTGCCTCACCTTGAGGCGTCCCTATGGGAATGCTGATAAAGTAATGAATTGTGATTGGAGAATAAATATCCACATGGGCAACTCGTTGCATACGCGGATGATTAATCTGCAAGTTAGTGCGTATGCAATCCGCTTTCGCATATTTTTTTAATTCTTTTCTGGCTTCTCACACAGCCCGGTCGATTCGAGTAGTTTCCAGCCGGATGGCAATAGTACCGCAGCCAAAGCTATTTTCAGCAAGTCGCCGATGATGAAGGGATACACGCCAACCATGAAGGGTTTCGCGCTGAAGCCCATCAAACAGGTCAGCCAGAGCAATCCGAAGGTATAAATGACCACGTTGCCGGACATCATGGCCAGTATGGTCGTGCCGATGCGTCGGTCCCATCCTTTTTCAGCCAGCCGGCCCGTAAGATAGGCGGCGGGGATGAAGCCGATCAGGTAACCGCCGGTCGGGCCGAATAAGACGGCTATGCCGCCTCCGAAGGTGAATACGGGCATACCCGCTATTCCCTGAATGAGATAGGCGAGTACGGCTAAGCTTCCTCGCCGGGAACCCAGCAATGCGCCGATCATGAGCACCGCGAAGGTCTGGCCCGTGATGGGAACCGGGCTAAAGGGAAGAAGAAATCGCACCTTGGCGCTTAAGGCGATCAGGAAGGAGCCGGTAAAGATTAATCCAATATCGTAGAGTCCCGCCCACGTTTTTTCAGAAGGCCGTAAAATGGCCGCTACTGTACCATTCGTTGTCATCTTATTCAATCCATTGTTTGGGGGATGCCCATTATTTCGTGTCGAGGGCGTCTCGCCCTCGAATCGCGGGCAAGATGCCCGCGACACTTTATTCGCGAGGTATTATAGCGATGGCTCGTTTGACTGTCAAAGGCAATATTATCTGTCATTCCCGCGATGGCTGGGCCATGCCTTACGGCAAGGCGGGAATCCATTCTATTCGTTACATTCTTGGTTCCCTGCCTTCGCAGGGATGACAGCGAGGGAGGGAAGTGGATTGAAAAAAGGGCCTGTATCGATGGATACAGGCCCCGGATTGACAAAACTAAGATAGTTCGGGGAAACGATTTCCCGGATTGAACAACTTACTGGGCCGAGACCTCCAACTGTACGTTATCCAAACCGATCCAGCTATCGCCTTCGCTAACGTTGGAGAATTCGATTCCGATTTTGCGCCCGACTGCGTCCGGAACGTCGCCGGCCGAGAACGACAGCGTGTATTCCTGCATGTCGTCCGAAAGCGCCACTTCGCCGCTCACAATCGGGACGCGGGCGTCGTTGTCGTCGGAGTAGAGGCTCATCTTCAGAGTCGTCGCGGCCCACGTGATCCGGGCATCCACTTTCAACTCCAGCACGTCCCACTTGGTTATCGTGTGGTCCGTCAACTGCCAGACGGACGGATCGCCGCTCATCAGGTAGGCCGTCCAGTCGCCGTCGGTGGGCGTATATCCGGTTTCCACGCCCGAATCAACACATGGCCCGTCGGTATTCCAGCCGGGCACGTCATCGAATCCCGTTTGTTTTTCCGTGCCGGGCTGCTCGAAGCTGAAGTTTTCAATGGCCACCGGTCGCGAACGATATAACCGGATATCATCGATATACAGCACACCCGAACCGCCGGCTGCGCTTGTACTGCCCCTGGTGCCCAGGCCGATGGCGATGCTGTTCACACTACTCAAATTTACGCCCTGTTCGGCGAACGCCTGCAGGGGGATGATCCATTCAGTCCATGCAGTCGTCACCAGGTTAGGGTCGTCGTTATACACAACCGCGGGACTACCCGTACTGTTAGCAATCGCTACATACATTGGTTCGGCGGCGTTGGCCGAATCGCCGTTATACCACAGCGACAATTGTGTTACTTCGTGTCGGGTCCAGTTTATCGGGGAGTCGAACGTTCTGAGCACTTCCGAATACTTGAGATCGTTGTCATAGTACAGAGGCATCGACTGCCGGCCGCTATGGACGGTTGCGGTCTCGACGTAGTGCTCTCCTATGGAGAAATCAATCGGCTCGGGATGGCCGGCCAGGGCGCCGTTCGTTGTAGAGCCGAATCCGTCGATCCACGTGCTCCATATCTCGTCGGGCGTATAGTCGTTATAGTCCTCGAAATTATCCACGACGAGGTAGTCGGCGATGTTAATCGCACGCGCCCGGCCTTTGGTTATGGAGCCGTTGCTATTGATCTCATCGATACGCCAGTAGTATATTTGGCCCCACTCGAAGCCTTCACGGGGTGAAAAGAGGGTATTGCCCTGTCGGCCGCGATAGATACCCGTCGTATCGGAGGCGTCCGCGTTGGAGATCGCATCCATGTCGTCGCCGAAATAAACGTCGTGCTGTACGGCCTGATCGCCGGGCCGCCAGGTAACGGATGAGACGGTATCGACCTCCAGGATTCGTCCGTTGGTCGGTCGTAAATCCCAAGCCATCAGAGGATCGCCCCGCATGATTTCCAGGATTTCGTCCTGGGTGAGAGCTTTATCGTAGATGCGCACCTCGCCGAGGTCACCCGTGATTCCATCGCCGACGCCTCGGATTCCATTGAATTCCGTGGCTTCGGAATTGGCGCCCAAGAAGCCGAATCGGGTCAGATCGCCAATCCCATAAGTCCAGCCGCCCCATACCGCCGAAGGTTCGGGCAGGCCGTCGATATAGATCGTCGAGACGCCGTTTTTATAGACGCCGCAGAGGTGGTGCCAGAGACCGTCATCGACGCGAGTGACGCTGCCGTAGTCCACCTGGACCTCGGTGCTACCTCTCAACGTCATCACGTGCCAGCCGACCTGGCCGGGACCGGCCACTTCGCCGTTGACCTGGAGACGATAATACTCGTTCCGGTCGAACGAGAGGACATATTGATCGCCCGGATCGTCCGTGCGAATCCAGGCGCACGCCGTGACTTCCGTTCGGCCGGAACCCGTATAGCTGGGGCCGTCGAGCGCCACATATTCGTCATCGTCGAACATCAGGGCGTTATCGGTATCGTCAAGCCAGTTCGGATGAGTCCACGTCGGGCCGAAGAGTTTGCCGTGATAGCCGTGCCCGGACCAATCCAGGGTCGTTGATCCCGAGCCTTCGTCGAGTTTCCAAAGAGCGACGAGATTCGGGTCCTCGGATAGAGGAATAATGGGTCGGGTTTTGAACGTCCAGATATTACCCGTCAGCCACTCTGATCCGTTGAAGGTATCTACCCGCCAATAGTATCGGGTGTCCGGATCAAGCGAACCGGGATTGTAGGTTGTTCCCGCATGGGGCGGACCGCCGGCGGCGTTTGCTATTTCATCGGCGTCCGTCCCGAAATATACGGTCGTCATAATCGTATGCATCGCAGGCGACCAGCTCAGGATCACGTCAGTCGGCTCAGCAGCCTCGCCGTCGGCGGGGACCGGTTCGTACGCTAAGATCGGAGGAATCCAGAAACTCCAGATGTCGCCGCGCCACGGGCTGTCCGGGTGGGCGTCATTGACCTCGTCCACCCGCCAGTAATACGTGGTTCCCGGAACCAGACCGTCCGGCGCCGGGAATCCGGGGAAGCCTACGGGTTGTGTGTCCGAAGTGATATTGCCCACAAAGGCCGCTTCAACTCCGTCGTTGACGTCGTCGAAGCTCGTGCTGAAGTACACGTCATGCGAGGCGCCCCGCGGACTGGCGGTCCACCGGAGGGTCCCCCAGGTTGCTTCGAGCTTGTCGCCGTTAGCCGGGTCCGGTGCGTAGGCCGAACCGAAGTATCCCAATTGCATGATATCTTTAATTTGGATGCCCGGTAGCTCTCGTTCGAAAATACGAACATCGTCAATCATCCCGAGAAAGTGCCGGTCATCCTGAACGACGCGCCGGCCGATGGTCAGATCCACGTTGCCTTCGTTTTCTTCCAGACGGAAAGGGGGATCATCGTCCCTTGTCTTCCGGCTGTCGTCCCGACCATCGAGATACAGCTTCACTTCCGGATAGGAGACCGTTGCTCCTGCTGGAATCGTCAGGGCTACGTGGTGCCATTCACCGTCATTGAGGCTTGTGTCGCCCTGGAGATTGCCGCCGCCGTGCTCGACACGGAGCCTCCCGCTATTGATGCGAAAATCCACTCTTCGCCCCCCGGAATTTCTACCCCAGTACGTGATGTCTCCTTCTTCCCCGGTTGCCGTCGTATTAACCCATGCGACGACAGAAACGTCGCTCGTGCTCATAAGGCCTTTCCATCCGTCAACGGTGAAGTAATCCCCGTTGCCGTCGAGGGCCAGGGCCTGGTTTAAAATGCCTGCCACGAAGTGGGCGTCCCCGGCGAGCGTTCCGTCCCGGCCGTTACCGGAGGCGTCAAGGCCGTCGCCGTCGAACTTCCACCAGCCGACCAGGTTGGGATCGGCCGTGTCGGCCCAACTCGACGCCGCGAGGCCCAGAACAAGAATGAAAGAGATCAAACAAGTTAGCTTTCTACACATGAGAATCCTCCTTCAAAAAAAGTTTGGAAAAGGTTTGGAGTAAAACAGAAAGACTCAGAATTTTATCTTTCTGGGACGTTTTCTTTGAGTACGACATGATACTACCTCCTTCCAAGGGAGAACGTCGCAGATGCGAAAGGACGTCTTTCCTCATGAGAAGCTAAAATAGCGACCCCATATCCGAGTAATCATCCCTGATATGGCGGAGCTATTTTACGGAAACAAACTTCACCGATACTCAATTAAACTATTTTTCCTAATTTGTGTCAATAGGAAAAGTCCATACATGATATATCGGCACGTTTCCTCGCTGAGATTATCTTGAAATCCCGGATTGACTTGAACGATTGGCTTTTGTAATGTGCCGTCCGTCAAATATATATTTGAAATGGGCGTTAGAATTATTCCGAAATGAGAGACTTTTATATTGCCAAACGGCTATTGGGCCACACTTTCTCTTTGACGAACGCGAGAAAAAACTATCTTCGCGTATATTGAATGTGATGATGTGATTGATTCGCTCGAGATTACTCCCCATGTCTATGCGGACGGTTCCATTGGATTGGATACGACGGTTGCCCTCGGTGCGAAGAATACCCCCGATGGCGTTCTGCAAACGCCCATCATCTCCAGGAAAGAGATTACGAATAAGGGCAGCCGGATTCGCGAGGGGGAAAGCCTTATCGTTGGCGGGATAAGAAAAACCGAAGACTATGCAGTGATCCGCGGTGTCCCGCTTCTGAAGGATTTGCCCCTCGTCGGATTCCTCTTTTCCGGCGAAGACGTCGAGCCGCGGGCGGTCGAAACCGTGTTTATCCTGACGTCCACGATCTCGTCGGGGGGTAGGACAAAACAAGACCTCATGAGAGATATCCAGAGAAAACACGAGGCGAGCTCAGGTTTTGAATTGGGCAGCTTCATGTCAGATCCGCTCGATTTTAAAGCCCGTGAAAAAGCCGGGAATATGAAACATTAGGACGCCGAGAATACACATATCCTGAGGCGGAGGCCTGAAAAATACAGGCGGAGATGAAAAAAGTGTTGAACATCGGTCACTGAAGGTAGTATTTTCTTGAATAATACGTATAATATGTTATGATGGCATCTGAAATCGATGGTTCGATATGAGGTGCAGGATGCGACATCGAAATCTTAAACGAATGATATGCACCAGGATATTCGATTCAATAGATGGGGCAACCGGCGATTCGCAAGGGGGATTGTTTCTCGTTAGAGCAAGTCGTCTAAGTGCTCGGCGTTCGGCTTTTACGTTAATCGAACTTCTTCTCGTGATCGCCATTATCGCTCTTCTTCTGGCGATTTTGCTGCCGGGGCTTTCTCTGGCCAAGGCCAAGGCGCGGGAAGTGGTCTGTATCAGCAATCTCAAACAGCTTCAAACCTGCGCGAAACTTTATTCGATGGATTTCGACGGTTTTTTACTGCCGAATCGAAACGTCTATAATATCAGCACTGAAGCCCCTTCGGAAGGTTACGACGTGGCCATGACCTGGTGCCGCGGGCTGGCACCGTTCGATACGACGACCGAGAACATCGAGAATGGATTGCTCTTTCCCTATAATCGATCCACCGGGATTTATCGCTGCCCGGCCGATATGTCAAGGGTGAAAACCGAGGACGGTCGATTGCTTTCAATGCGGCGAACCCGCAGCTACAACCTGTGTCAATCCATTAACGGGGTCCCGTATTCCGAGCCGAGATACTACCCGCCGAGCTTTACCAAGGAACATGAGATCGACGATCCGTCGCCGGCGAATCTTATTCATTTTGTGGGCGTTCATGAGGACGGCATCCTCGATTCTCACTTTGGCATTCCACCCCGGGGACCGACGTGGAGTTCAACCAATATGAGTTGGTGGGATCTGCCGGCCGGGAGGCATTCACAGGGCGGCTGCTTTTCTTTTGTGGACGGTCATGCCGAGCGGTGGCGATGGGTCAAACCGAAAATCTTCCTCACGCTCGGTCAGCGGGTCGGACGAGACGGTGAGATGGAGGACTTCCTCAAGGTCCAGAACGCCGTCCGACCTGAAAAAGGATACTGAGCGAGACGTTCCGGATTCAATTTTCCCCGTTTTATTCTTGAGTTGCCTTCGTGTTCTGCTCGGTTCGTTGAGTGTCTAATGCGTCGAGCAATTCTTCAATCATTTCCTCGTGCTCTTTAAGGATTTTCCGGACCTTGGTCTTAAATATATCGTGATAAACGGGAGGAGAATTGAGGACATATTCCATGGGGTATTTCCGGTTTCTGTACTTCAAACTGTCTGTTTGTCGGATTCGAATTGGCTGAAATACCCGGTGTGGATAGACGTGACGACTGTAAAAAAAGATTTTGCACTCGGAGGAAGAACAACTATGATGTTGACATGTTGGCTCGTGACCGAAGAGTCCGAAATAACCGAATCGCACGTAGGAAAAGGGTTATTTTTTTTATTTTTGAAAGGTTGTCTATTATGAGTACGAACATTCGTTATGGCGTCGTCTTTCTTGGTTTATGGATTATGTGTACATCCGCTCCGGCTGCGGAAGGCCCGGACGCTTTCTTGGGTCGCTGGGCGTTGACCATTCCCGGCGGCGGGGCCGGCTGGCTGGGCGTTGAGCAGAAAAAAGGATTTCTGGACTCGAGTCTTCTCTGGGGTGGGGGAAGTGTCCTTCCGACGGATTTCACCTATGTCGATGGGGATTCTTTGATCGTTACGCGCACTCGCAAAGTCGAACGTAAAGACGCCAAGGGGAACGTGATTCGTACGCAGAATCTCACGGAAGCGATTATTGCGAAGGTTTCGGGCGATACGTTGCAATTAACGCAGATTCGTCCTAAAAATAATGGTGATGGTGCGGATCATAATGAATTCACAGGAAAACGAATTCCTCCGTTGCCGCCGAAGCCGGACTTGTCTAAGATTAAATATGGCCAGCCGATCAAACTGTTTAATGGTAAGAATCTGGATGGATGGAAACTCACGAATCCCCGTCAGAAAAGTGGCTGGTCGGTAGAAAACGGCGTTCTCGTAAATAAGCCCGTTCAGGAAAAAGGCAAACGTCATATTTCTTATGGGAATCTCCGAACTGTTGATGAGTTCGAAGATTTCAACCTGAAGCTGGAAGTGAACGTTCCCGGACGAGGCAACAGCGGCGTTTATCTGAAGGGGATCTATGAGATCCAGGTTTGCGATACGTACGGCAAGAGTCTCGACTCGCATAATATGGGAGGTGTTTACAGCCGGATTACCCCTACGGTCGCGGCGGAGAAGCCCGCCGGACAGTGGCAGACCATGAACATGACGTTGTGCGATCGCTATGTGACGGTCGAGCTGAACGGTAAGGTCATAATTGACAATCAGCCGCTCTTAGGCTGTACCGGCGGCGCGCTCTGGTCGGACGAATTTAAGCCGGGCCCGATTTATCTGCAAGGAGACCACACGGGCGTTAGCTATAGAAATATGGTTCTTACGCCCATTCTGAAACGTTAAGTCGCCGCGTGTGTAATCCGCCGGAGGTGGACACACCTGTTTTTTAGAAAAATCAAAATGCAAAATTAAGGAAGTCATACGGAAAATCAAAATTTAAAGTTCGTAGGTCGTCGTGTGTTTCCTTTGTCACCCTGAGCGCAGCGAAGGGTCTCAATTCACACGCAAAGCCTGAGATTCTTCGCTGCGCTCAGAATGACAAAACCGCTTTACGAAACTGGTAGGGTGTGCGAATATTATTTTTGCACACGTGGAAAAGATGGAAAGGATATCTTGATGAAACGATATGCAATTCTTCTTGGATTGACATGCTTTTTCAGTGGGTTCGCTTCTGTTTTTGGAGCGGATATATCGAACGAGCTTACGCCGGAGGCGATTGAGGCGAGGATTCGACAACATCGGATGGGCGATCTGATCGTTAAGGCTAAACCGGGAACAGCGGTGCGCATCGAGCAGGTGCGTCATGAGTTCTGGTTCGGTGCGGCCGTATCATCAGGGGCATTTAGCGGTTACTGGAACGAAGAGGATCAACGTCGATACAAGCAGACGTTTCTGGCTAACTTCAATGCCGCCGTGACGGAAAACGCGGTGAAATGGCATGACATGGAGCGCCGGCGTGGAGACGTGAACTATCGCGTCGTGGATGCGATCCTTGCGTGGACGCAAGAGCATGATATCCCGCTGCGCGGGCATTGCCTGTTCTGGGGGATTCCCAATCGGGTTCAGGATTGGATCAAGCAGTTAAACGATGACGTACTGCGCGACGTCCTGAAAAACCGGGCGATGACCATGGCGGACAGATATAAAAGTCGAATTGCCGAATTCGATCTCAATAATGAAATGATTCACGGTAATTATTACTCCGACCGTCTCGGGGACGGTATCACTAAGCAAATGGCGGGCTGGGTCAAAGAAGCCGATCCCAGTGCTAAACTTTTCTTTAACGATTACGACATTCTCACCGGTAATCGCTTGGATAATTACATCGAACACATTCGCGGTCTGCTCGAACAAGGCGCGCCGATGGACGGTATTGGTGTGCAGGGCCATCTGCATGGCGAATCCTTCGATCCCAAAGCTTTGCAACACGCGCTCAACGAGTTGGCCAAGATCGGTTTGCCGATTCGCATCACCGAGTTTAACATGCCCGGCCAACGCTCGGTTTTCATGAAGCAACGAAATCTGAAACTGACGCCGGAACAGGAACAGGCTAAAGCGAAAGCGTTAACGGATTACTATCGCATTTGCTTCGCCCATCCGGCGGTTCACGGAATTCTCATGTGGGGATTCTGGGAAAGGGCGAATTGGATACCGCAATCGTCGCTCTACCGCCGGGATTGGACGCCCACTCCCGCGGCCGACGCCTATCGAGACCTGGTTTTCAAGCAATGGTGGATCCGCTGGGAAGGAAAAACAGACGAAAATGGCCAATGCCGCATTCGAGCCTTCTACGGCAAACACGCCGTGACGTCTGGTGGACAGACGAAGGAAGTCGTTCTGGGCAAGGAAAAGGGACAGGCAACGGTGAACTTCGACTAAGAAATCGTTAAGGAGAAACAATGATCGACGAAAGAAACAGGAAAGTCCCGGTTCGTTTTCTTTTAACACTTAGCGTCTTGCTGTCCGTCAATATAAAGGCCTATCCGGCTCAGCAGAACAATACTCTTGCGAAGACTTACATTCCGAAATTCGAGAAGATACTCACAGAGAATATTGCGTCGTTTTGGTGTGACAAGACGATAGACCGCACAAATGGAGGGTACACGATTAACTTTGGTTTAAACGGCGAGCCGAAAGGACCTGGGACGAAGATGATTGTGACGCAGGCCCGGATGGTGTGGCTCTTCTCGCGGATGGCCAGGGCCGGCTACAAGAAGAGCGAATATCTCGAAGCCGCCGACGTTGGCTACCGGTTCTTAAAGGACAAGATGTGGGATGCCGAGAACGGAGGCTTCTATTGGGAAGTTGATTCTACGGGCAATAACAAGCTGAAGCCTCGAAAGCATCTCTACGGCCAGGCTTTCGGTCTCTATGCCCTCTCCGAATTCTATTTGGCTTCGCAGAGAGAGGATGTACTTGAATTTGCCGTGCGATTCTTTCATCTGCTGGAAGCAAAGTCTCACGATAACGTTCATGGAGGGTACATCGAATTCTTTAACGAGGATTGGACGCCGGCGGAGGAAGGCTCTTATATGGGAGCAGGGGGGAATCTCAAGTTGATGAATACGCATTTGCATTTACTGGAGGCGATGACGACCTTCTATCGTGCGAGCAGACTTCCCCTGGCCCGCGAGCGATTGCTGGAATTGATTAACATTGAAAGCAACACCGTCATACGGAAAAACCTCGGCGCCTGCACGGATAAATATGAGCGCGACTGGACGCCGAGACTGGACGGCGATTTTGCACGGGTTTCTTACGGTCACGATATCGAAAACATCTGGCTGTTGATCGATGCGTGCGATGCCGCAGGCGTCTCGAATTCTCCGTTCTTGGATTTGTATCATACCTTGTTCGATTATTCCCTTCGATACGGCTACGACGCCACGAATGGGGGATTCTATGACAGCGGTCCATTTAATCAGGCGGCGGACCGGCGCAACAAGGTCTGGTGGGTCCAGGCCGAGGCGATTGCCAGCGCCTTGCATATGTATCGTGTGACGAAAGAGCCGAAGTATCTGTCCGTCTTCGAGAAGACAAGTCATTTTATCGAGAACAATATGGTCGATTGGGCGAATGGGGAGTGGCATCACTATATAACACCGGAGGGCACAATCAAGGGCGACAAGGCCAGCCCCTGGAAAGCGGGTTATCACAACGGCCGGGCCATGATCGAATGTCTCGAAATCCTCAAGGCATGGAAGAACTAATGCTTTGTTCAATGCATGTTGGGTGACAGCCTCAAGCGAAACGAAGGGGCTGTTTTAAACCGCAAAGATTGAGATTCTTCGCTGCGCTCAGAATGAAAAACTTTACAAGTCAATGTTTTGTGAGAGTGTCTTAGATAACTACCGATCGAAATCGGGTTTGATTGTGTTGCCGTCTGAGCTTTTGACTTTGAATACGTTTCCAGGTTTTCCGCTTTGAAGTAAGGCTTCGACCTGTTCCTCGATGACCATACATCGTTTCTTCAGTTCGTAGAATCCGTGCCACCAGGCATAATCCGGGGCCATCATCGCTGCACCGAACCGGGCGCGCCTCCCCTCATGATGCCATAGTTCGTACATGTCGATTTCGAGCCGTTCGTCCAGATTCTTTTCGTTGCTCAGGAGTTTTTTTTCATAAAGTTCATCGGTCAGCCTTTTCATCGGCTTGTAATAATTGTCGTTATAGTTAACAACGGCTTCATCGAAGAGTGTAAAGTGCCCTTGGGTCCAGGCGGGGGAATGGCAAGCCAGACAAATGGTTTCCATTTTCTTCCGCTCCTCCTGCCAGTTCGTGTGAGCCGGCCAGGCTGCGAACTCGTTCGGCCGAACCGTCAGCGGCGCCTGTGTTTCCCAGGCGAGCCGTTCGGTGACATCGTGTGTACCGGCGATCTGCTTGGCGCCCGACATGTGGCAGACCGAGCAGGTCGGCGTTCGGTAATCGACGCCGGGCGTCCACGTGCCCGGTGCGGCGTTCCAATTCCACTCGTCGCCTTCGGCTTCGTAGATGGCTCCGTGCTTGGATTCGGCGAAGACTTCGGCCTGGGGATGGTCGGGACCCAGATGACATTGGCCGCAGGTTTCCGGTTTTCTGGCCTCGGCGAGCGAGAATTTATGACGAGTATGGCAACTCGAGCAACTTCCCCGGCTTCCGTCGGGATTGATCCGGCCGACGCCCACGTTCGGCCACGTATCCGCATCGATGGTTCCGTCTTGGATTTTCACAATACTGCCGTGGCAGTGGTGGCAACCCGTCTGTCGCTCGATATTGTTGTTCATGCCGTCGTTGAGCCAGGGATCGATCTTCCAGATGAGCTCGAGGGTGTGAGCGTGCTTGCTTTGGGCATGCTGAGCGGCTTCGGCGGGATGACAACGAGAACAATCCTTGGGCGAAACGATGGCGCTCACGGGCGTCATGACGATTTTGAGATGTGCTTTGCTAATGTCCGAGTCGGCGGGACCGGCCTTATGGCAGTCCAGACAGGTGATGTTTGCATGAGCGTGCCGGCTGGCCGACCAGTCGGCGACGATGCCTTCACTCTCCTCGGCGTGACATTCGATACATGCGTGGGCCTCTTCCGAAACGCTTCGAACGATCCGATATTCTTTCAAAGAGGGTTGGATGGCGGGCGATGTCTGCTCGGTCTGAGCCGCTGAAAAGACACCAGGGACTACGACAAAGATGAATACGATAACAATAAAAAGACTGCTTTTTAAAGTCTTCATACATTTTCCCTTTCTAAGGTGAAAATAGTTTGCTTTGACGTTCATGCCCGACGCCTGGGTGGCATTCGACACATCTGTTTTCCTGTGCCTCCGGCTCGGCCAGCGCTGTCGTGTGAGCGATTCTCGCCGCCGAGCTGCCGGGTTTATCGAGTAAGGCGTCATGGCAATACAGGCATCGTTGATTCGGCATCCGGGCCAGTACGCGCGCCCGCATTGTCCCCATGTCGTACTCGTCGCCGAAGTAATGCTTGTAAATATCTTTGCCGCCTTGATACGCCTTATCGGCAATATGGGCAAAATATCGGTCTTTGGGCGGGAGATGGCAATCGATGCACTCGGTACGAAGACCGTTCCGATTTGCCCCATGAGGTGAAAGCTCCCAGGTCCGATAGGCGATGTTCATTTCGTGGCACTGACCGCCGCAATATTCGGATTTCGAAACGGGCACCATTGCGGCGTTAAGCAGGATAAAGCACAGCACGGCAACCGAAAATCCCGCTATCAATAACGGTGCTCGTTTCGTTAGCGCTCCGGCTGCCCGAACGATCTTTTGTCCAGTCGATCCAAACATATGCACAATGTATCAGTCCCATTGAGCCATGCAAGTATATTTACCCTTTTGGCATGGCCATCCCTTCGTAAGGTTTTCACGGGTTGGAAGCCCGTGCCACGAATCTCCCGGTTTTTTTCAAAAAAAATCTTTTTGTATTGACAGGATGATTGTATTGGACTATTTTAATCATATATGATAAAATTTATCTTACATAAAGGGCGTGTATTAATCTTCTGATCTTAGAAGAGTACGAATGAGATTTAGGCTCATGTTGACGTTAGCAGGAAGGGGTATCGATTTTTTTGTCGTCATAAGGGATTTCCCTATTGCGTTGAGATAGGATGGGATGTACTAACGTTTTCGTGTTGGGTCAAAGATATTTCGAGAAATGTTGTCAGGAGAAAGCAATGGCTGGAAAAGAGGAAAAAGCAACTGTGTTATCGGACTGCTTGGGCGAGGCCCAATCGTTGTCGGGCCTGGTGGATTATTCGAAAGATTCGATTGTCAGCAAGACGATCTTAAACAAATCCGTGGGGACCATTACATTGTTCGCTTTCGATGCGGGCCAGGGCTTGAGCGAGCATACGGCGCCGTATGATGCCGTCGTTCAGGTGCTCGACGGATCGGCTCGAATCACCATCGGCGCGGAAGACAAGACCGTCACACAAGGCCAGATTATCGTTATGCCGGCGAATGTGCCCCATGCCGTCAGCGCCGAAACTCGATTTAAAATGCTTTTGACGATGATACGTGCTTAATGCCGGGTCATTCTGATGTCTATGAGAGGCCATGTCGTGACCGACCTGCGGGATCAACTCATCGATGATATGAAAAGAATTTTCGGCCGGGACGGAAAGAGAATCGAACATGCCCTGGCTGTGTTGGACTACGCGGAGCGGATACATAGCGTAGAAGGGGGCGATTCCTTGATCGTTAAAGCCGCGGCGATATTGCACGATATCGGCATCCTGGAAGCAGAAAGAAAATATGGCTCGTCGGCGGGGAAATATCAGGAAATGGAAGGTCCCCCGATAGCGGAGGATATTTTGAAAAGGTACGATATTTCGGTTGAAGCCATTGACCATATTACCAGAATTATCGCCAATCATCACAGTGCCAGGGATATTGATACGATCGAATTCAGAATTATCTGGGATGCCGACTGGCTTGTGAACATCCCGGCGGATTTTCCAGATGCCGATGATGAGAAACGATACAAAATCGTCAACAAGGTTTTCAAAACTCGTGAGGGGTATAGAATAGCCAAAGAATTATTCATAAAAAGCTGAACCGTGAAATCAACCGGAAGACGAAAGTAGAATTGATGTTTTTTTACCAATGTGAACAAACAGCAGGCGGGAAGGGGTGTACAAAAGTGGGCGTCTGCGGTTAGGATGAGGATATTCAGAGTTTGCAGGACACGCTTATATTCGGCTTAAAAGGTATTGCCGCGTATGCCTATCATGCACGCGAACTCGGGCAGAGAGATGAACAGGTCGATGCGTTCATGCATAAGGTGCTGTTCGCGACGTTGACGAATGTGGACTTCGAATCTTCACCTGTGGAATCGCCGGTTGCGCCGGGGTGAAGCATATCCAGGGCAAAGACTTTCGTGAAGTGATCGAAAAGGCCTTGTCTTTGCCGCTGTTGCCTGATAATCCGCAGGGTACGTTGAGCATGGGATTCCATCATTCGGCAGTGCTTGGTTTGACCGATAAGGTCGTCGAGGCGTTCAAGGCGGGCAAGATTCGGCATTTCTTTTTCATCGGCGGCTGCGACGGCGCCAAGCCCGGACGCAATTACTTCACCGAACTGGCCGAAACGGTCTCGGCCGATTGCGTGATCCTCACTACGGCCTGCGGCAAGTACCGCTTGAATGGGCGGGATTATGGCGACATCGACGGGATTCCGTGGCTGCTCGATACAGATCAATGTAATGATTGCTATTCCGCGATTAAGATCGCGACGGCGCTGGCCGGGGCGTTCGATTGCGGCGTGAACGATTTGCCGCTTTCGCTGGCGGTTTCATGGTACGAATAAAAAGCCGTAGCGATCCTCCTGACATTGTTGTATTTGGGGATTCAGAACATCCGACTCGGGCCAAGCCTTCCGGCCTTTGTCAGCCCGAATGTATTGGAGGTCCTGATGGAGAAATACGATATTAAGCCGATCGGCGATGTGGATGAAGATCTGGCCGACATGCTCAAGTAAACAAGTGCATTGAACATACACAATGGGTATAAGCATTATCAATACATGTCATTGCGTGGTGTCTGTTTGTACATCATCGGGGATTTTCTAAATTTTTAAGGAATTTAAACTTTTGTACGAACATATAGGACTGATTTAGTCGTACTATTTCTTAGAGTTAATGAGTTCTTTGACAAATGTTAAAGAGTAATGAGGTTCAGAAAGAAGTTATACAACATAAGGTGGCTGTTATAGCTGCGAATTAAGGAGAATGAACCATGAAGGCGTTAATGGGTGTTTTATTGGTCGTAATGTTACTCGGTCTTGGAATAATGCTGACCGGCTGTAATGAAGGTCACGCCGGAAACAACAAAATGATGACGGGCGACAGCAGGATGGAAATGGACAGAGTGGGGTGGGAGCAGGGTTTGAGCGGTTTTCCACATCCCGTCGTTTTGCATCCGTAATGTGGATCGATCATAACAAAGGATAGAACTGGACACATACGTCCTCGCCGAGGTCATAAGTCAAATGGGGAAAAACTGAAGAAGAGTTTTACGCGTAGATTTGAAAAAGGGTCGTAAAATGAGTAAACGACAAATAATACAAAAAGCAAGCTGGTTCGTGGCTGCATTGATAGCCATTGCCGTGGTGGCGGTTTTTGCAACCGTTAGGGATGAATCGTTGGCTCCCCAAGCTGCTGTGAGCATGCCCCCAACAAGCACGCCCCCGGCGAGTCTGGAAACGATTATCAATTCACGCACGACATGGGACGTGGCGTTCCCGTCGTGGCAGGGGCAATCGGCCGCTGATTTTACCGTGAAAGATATTGACGGTCAGACGCACAATCTGAGTGATTATCGCGGAAGGAACCTGCTGGTGGTGTTTTGGGCGACGTGGTGTCCCGCGTGCAAGGCCGAGATTCCTCATCTGATCGAGCTTCGCAAGATGTACTTTGAAGACGAGTTGGGGATTCTGGCGATATCGAATGAGTCGGCGGACGATTTGAAATCGTTTGCCGCTGACAATGGGATCAACTACACCGTCGCAAGGCTCGGCAGTGCTTTGCCGGAACCGTTTTCCAAGGTTACCTCGATACCGACCACCTTCTTTATCGGTAAGGACGGAACGATTAAATTAACGGCCCTGGGACTTGTTCCGTTGCAGGAATCGAAGGCCATTATAGAGGCTGAGACCGGGCATTGATAAGAATACGTGCCGCAAGATTGAGAAATGTTTTTAATCTCTAAAAGGTCCAGGATGGTTCAGGGGGGTATAGCCGTCATGGGCCTTTTGTAATTTTAACCGTTTATGCCATGCCGGGAGAAAAGCCGATGTCAACTGTCACAGATTATACCCATACGAACAGGCTTATCGATGAGTCGAGTCCGTATCTGCTCCAGCACACGCATAATCCGGTCGATTGGTATCCCTGGGGGGACGAAGCTTTCGAGCGGGCGAAAAAGGAGGACAAGCCTGTTTTCCTTTCGATTGGCTACTCGACGTGCCA
This sequence comes from Sedimentisphaerales bacterium, assembly GCA_016934255.1. Lineage (GTDB taxonomy): Bacteria > Planctomycetota > Phycisphaerae > Sedimentisphaerales > Anaerobacaceae > JAFGTG01. The sequence continues at coordinate 2,247 of JAFGTG010000011.1, read as the reverse complement.
CTGGTGTCACGTGATGGAGCGCGAAAGTTTTGAGAATGAAGAGATGGCCCGGATATTGAATGATCATTTCGTAAGCATCAAGGTCGATAGAGAGCAGCGACCCGATGTGGATGAAATCTACATGAACGCCGTGGTGATGATGACGGGCTCGGGGGGCTGGCCCTTGTCGGTTTTTCTGACGCCTGGAGGTCAACCTTTTTACGGCGGCACTTACTTTCCGCCGAAGGATGCCTTCGGGCGGCCCGGCTTTGAGCGGATCCTTCTCTCCATCGCCGAGTCTTGGAAGAACAAACGGCAACAACTCATTGAGTCGGCGGGCAAGCTAAGTGAATATCTCAAACGTCCAAACATAACCACGGGCCGGGCCAACCTGTCGCCGGCATTATTGGATCGGGCTTTTGAACAGTTTTATTCTTCATTCGATGCTCTTAACGGCGGATTTGGGTCCGCCCCGAAATTTCCTCAGCCGACGAATTTGTCGATGCTGCTGGGATATTGGCATCGCACGGGTGATGAAGAAGCGCTTCGTATGGTCGAAAAAACGCTGGATGCGATGGCGAAAGGCGGTATCTACGACCATCTCGGCGGGGGCTTCCATCGTTACGCGACCGACGCGCGATGGCTCGTTCCCCATTTCGAAAAGATGCTTTACGATCAGGCATTGCTCAGCAAGGTTTATCTCCAAGCCTACCAAATCACGCAGAATCCACGCTACGCCGATGTGGCGAGGGATATCTTTGATTATGTTTTGCGGGATTTGACCGATCCGGCCGGTGGTTTCTATAGCGCCGAAGACGCCGACAGCGACGGCGAGGAAGGGACATTTTATCTGTGGGATGCAGAACAGATTTCATCTATTTTGAAGGAGGAAGAGGCCCAGCTATTTAACGCATATTACGGTGTCACAGATAAAGGCAACTTTGAGAAGGGCAAAACGATCCTCAACATCGTCAGCTCAACTGAGGCATTGGCGAGACAATTCCAATCCGATCCGGCCGGGATTGCACAAACTCTGACATCTGCTCGGAGAAAACTTTTTCAGGCACGCTCGAAGAGAAACCGGCCCCATCGAGATGATAAGGTGATTACGAGTTGGAACGGTTTGATGATCTCGTCGCTTGCTTACGGAGGAATGGTTCTGGATGAGCCCAAGTACACACAGGCCGCTGTGTGCTCCACTGAGTTTATCCTAAGTACTTTGTATGTGGACAACCGATTGAGGCGATACTATCGGGATGGACGAGTGATCGGAAAAGGTTTTCTCGATGATTACGTCTTTGTAGTGGCCGGCCTGCTGGATTTGTACGAGGCAACCTTTGACGTGAGGTGGCTTGTCGAGGCCAAAAAACTCAGTGAGCAGATGATCGAATTATTTGCTGATAGTGAAGGAGGAGGGTTTTTTCTGACGGGCAAGGACAGCGAAAAACTGATTGCCCGGTCCAAACCAGGTTCTGATGGGACGATTCCTTCCGGTAATTCCATCGCGGCCATGGCGTTATTAAGATTGAGCCAGCTAACGATGAATCAAAACTTTTCGGAAAGAGGCAATGGAATTCTTGAGGCATTTTCTTTACAACTGGAGCAATCCCCGGCCTATTCTTCCTCCATGTTAATCGCTTTAGATTTCTGGCTGGGGCCCCGGCGGGAAGTCATCATTGCCGGTAATCGTCATGCAGAAGATACGCATAGAATGCTCATGTTGGTTCGTTCCAGATTCTTACCGAATGCGGTTGTCATACTACACGATCAGGGCCAAACAGATTCGGCTCTCGAGAGCATCATCCCATTCCTCAAGCATCAGGTTGCATTGGACGGCAAAGCGACCGCCTACGTGTGTGAAAATTATACCTGTCAGCAACCCGTCAATGATATGGACGACTTCGAGCGTCTTCTTATTTCAAACACTCCATCTCCTAAATAGAGAAAATTTGGTTATTCTCCGAACCCCATATACCCCCTGGGGGTATATGTAAATGAAACTACATTTAGGGGATAGAAAATGAAAACACATCCGAGCCATGAAAAAAATCTGGTTGCGCTGAGGCGAATCGAAGGGCAGGTCCGCGGCGTGCAACGGATGATTGAGGACCGTAAGTATTGCATTGATATTCTCAATCAGATCGGAGCGATCAAAGGCGCCCTTTCCCGGGTGGAGGAGAAGATTTTAAGAAAGCATCTTGAGCACTGTGTGACGGAAGCCGTCAGAGGCCATTCCGAAAAGGAAAAACAGGAAAAGCTGGACGAAAT
>JAFGTG010000124.1 GCA_016934255.1 Sedimentisphaerales bacterium | reverse complement strand
TTTTTTCGGTTACGTTTCTGGAAGTAAAATCGACTGGTTGATGTGATAGGCTTTAAAAAACGACAGGTAATTGTGCTACAGTCTCTAATAAAGCTGATAAGACTTTTTTCTTGGAGGACGAACAAATGAGAACGATCGTCATCATACTCATGTCAATGATTCTGCTGGGTTGTTCCGGTTTAGCCGTAGCGGACGATATCTATACCTGGACCGGAGCGATGAGCGACGATTGGATGACCCCCGGCAACTGGGATGTTGGAACGGTTCCCTCGAACGGTGCGTTAGGGGGCGACGCGGACGTTTTCATCGGTAGTACGACATCGTTGACGTGGCCGGTTCTCGATTCGGGCGATATGCCGCCTGAGATTGATGACCTCTGGATTGCCAATGGCGACGGTCTGAGCGGCGAGTTGACCGTTAAAGGCGGAGTGTATCTATTGTGTGGGGACGATATCAAGATCGGTTACGAGCCGGGCAGCGTGTCTGCAAAGTTCACAATCGAGGGGGCCGGCACGACGGTGGCTACGATAAAATCGCTCGAACTCGGAGCCGCCGGTGAGGTCGTCCTCGATGTGAACGGCGGTAAGCTGGAAGTCGGTGTTGTCGATAAGCCCAAGTGGAACATGATCGTCGCCGAAGGCGCCGATTCCAACGTCACCATAACCATTCGGAACGGCGGTTTAATCGAGCATCATGGCGACGTCGCGGAAGACGAACGCGGCGGGCTGATCATCGGCGAGGGCAAGGCGTTGATTGATATCGGTTCCGACAGCGGGTCCGGCGGTGGAACGTTGAAACTGAAAAATAATGTCACAGACCTTGTCCGATCCCTCGCCCGCGAGGGCGTCATCGTCGCCGACGGCGGAGCCAGAGACGTACAAATCGTATATTATGACGATTATACGTATGTCACTGCTTCGGTCCTTGCTACCCGACTCAATCCGATTCCGCCTGACGGTTCGACCGTGCCAGGCGGACCGATCCAGCTTCAATGGACGTTGCCCGAATCGAGCGGTCCGGCGGGCGTGGTCACATGTGATGTCTATTTTGGCACGAATTCCAACGTCGAGGCCAATCCCAAGGTCGTCACCGGCCAGGCGGTGGAATCGGTCGCCGTGACGCTGGCCCTCGATACGCAATACTATTGGGCGCTCGACGTGTACGACTCCGCCGTCAGCACGACGTATCCGATCTATCTAAGCCCCGTTTTCACGCTCAATACACTGAACGTCGCCCCCGTAGTCGATGCGGGCGAGGACGTGGAAACCTGGCTGGCCGACGGGCCGAGGGTCGTCCAGCTTGATGGGACCGTCTCTGACGAAGACAACAGACCCGAACCGACCACGCTTTTGTGGACGGTGATCGCCGAGCCAAATGAATTCAATCCGGCCGTGATTAGCGATCCCCGTGCGCCGAATCCCTCAGTCACGATGAGTGAGCCCGGTACTTATACATTGCAGCTTGAAGCCGACGATGGTCAATATACAACGACGGACACCCTGCAAATCGTATTGTATGAAGATGCCTGCGAGCACGCCAAACATCAAGAGGGCTTCGAGTTCATACCGGGAGATATCAACGAGGACTGTATCGTTAATGAGCTGGACTTAGCTATATTGGAAGACCACTGGCTCGAATGGAATTATAGCTATTGACAATCTACCCCGATCGTGAGCCATGAGAACAGGTCATTGCGAGGTCCGTAGGGCCGCGGCAATCTTCAATTAAATATTTCTTTGACACGGATCCATTCGACTCCGCTCAGGACGAGTTTTAGCGGATGACGCAGATTCAAAACCTTCGATATTGGACATTGGACATTCAGTATTCGATATTCAAACTGTTTCTTTATATTTCCTGGTTCCCTGAGAACCTGATACCCACCTCCTGATAGCCTGATGACCTGATCTCCTTCCTTCTGTATTCTTTATCCTATCTTTTCCTCTTTTTCCTTATTTCTGTTTTCTTTTATACCGATAATAATAAAAGCACCAACGATGATTACTTCTTTGAGATGATGTGGGCAAAGATTTTTAAAAAGCTCAGATTTTATATCAACATTCAACATTAGAATGATGGATAAAAATAGAAAACCAAACATTATTAACAATTTTTGATCATTGCTTGAAGATTGTAGGTGTTAGTAATAGAGCATTGTTTGTATGAAATATGTAGACTCTTGGTCGGTGTCTATCGACAATATGCGATAGCACGGAAACAAGGTTTCCGCAGATGTTCTCTCCTGAGACAGCTATCAATGAGCATATATCTATGATCATTGAGCCTGTTCTACAGAGGCAGGACCAAGAGTCTACTCTTTTATCAATGAATAGCAGTGGAAATAGTACTACGCACAAATAAAGAGGAACTCAAAAAGAAATTTGGCAGATTAAAATCACGAGCCGATGTTGCTGATCTGCTTGAAGTTAGTGATCATTTTCTTTGTAAAATACTCTATGGTGTCAAGGAACGTAGGAAATACAGAATATTTGAAATACAAAAGAAATCGTCCAAGACACGACAGATTTCGGCCCCACCGAAAAACATAGCAATACTTCAATCGAAGTTGAATACTATCCTTAGTCTTGTTTACGAACCAAAACCTTGTGTACATGGTTTTGCAGAAGGTCGAAACATTCTGTCAAATGCGCAACATCACACAAAAAGACGTCACGTTGTTAATATTGATCTTAAAGACTTTTTCCCATCCATCTATCTTGGTAGAGTAAAGGGTGCCCTAATGTCAAAACCTTTTTGTGTTGGTAGAATTGCTGCAGAGGTCATTTCTCAGATATGTTGCAGGGATGATGGTATTCTTCCGCAGGGAGGAGCAACATCTCCAATAATATCTAACATTATTTGTAGGTCATTAGACAATGACCTCATGTCATTCGCTAGGAAGAACAGGTGTAAGTATACACGTTATGCCGACGACATAACACTATCAACATCTTCTTTCCGTTTACCCACAGCAGTTGGAAAAGTTGAGAACGGAAATCTAATCCTTAGCGACACTCTGGTCTTGATTGTGGAAAAGCATAAGTTTATTATTAACCCAAAGAAAGTTAGGTATACTCCTCCTTTCCTAAGGCAGGATGTTACCGGGTTAATTGTTAATGAGTTTCCGAACGTACGTCGTTCGTATGTGAGAGAAGTATTAGGAGCTTTGCATGCATGGGAAAAGCATGGTTATCGTGCAGCTAACAAAAGATATATGAGCCATTTTCGTTTGCGTGGTCAAGCCGGACTTGATTTAGAGAATGTGCTGAGAGGCAAAATATCTTTCATAAGGATGATTCTTGGTGATAATTCTCCAATATTCAGAAAGTTGGCACGAAAATACAATGGATTGGCTTCGAATAAAATCGCTATTATTCAGATAGAGGAAACTGATCCATATCCTCTTAGAGGTGGTAATACGCGAATTCAGATGTGGAACAGGTGGTTCAATAGATATAAGGCGGCTATTTTCTTTATAGAAACAACAAATAGTAAAGGTGACAAAAGCGCAGGTACGGCTTTTTATATAGGCAATAACCTTTTTGCAACTGCTGGGCACAACCTGGAATATGGAAAACCTATTTTCTATTTTGGGGATTCTCCGAAAGCAGTTGACACTTTCACAGAATACAATAAGAAATCAACTGATATTGGTTTGATCAGAAATATGGGGGAAATCCTGGGGTCAGAGCTTGATTAGTGATTAGCTGCCCAGCTATTATATGTTTTCGTTTTTCCATTGATCGTCCTAAATTGTCTGATCGATTTTCGTTGTCATCCCTGCGAAGGCAGGGATCCAGATACGTAACGTATAAAGTGGATTCCCGCCTTCGCGGGAATGACAAATCGTTTTGGGTTATTAGCTGTGAAAGACTTAGTTCATTATTCAATTCCAAAACGGTTAGAAAAGACGGTGGGGCGAAGCCGCCACCCTACAAAACGGATAAAAATGAATATCTCCCCAGGACGCCACCATTAGGCGTCCCAAATGGGACTTACGGCGGAACACTGAATATCGAATCCATTCGACCCCTCGGCTCCGCTCAGGGCAAGCTTCATTCGCTCAGGACAGGTTTCGAACATAGAAGTAAGCTACGATGCGCTCGTATGTTTACATTGCTTTTCGACGGGGTAGTTTCTTGGGTTGGTAGGTCACTTTTTTCTCCGTCGCGCTGTTTTGCTTCTCCGTGAAGTATCGTTCGAGGGCCTTCCAATCGTTGCCATGCTCCGCCTCGATCTCTTTTCGCGCGCGGCGCACCTCCGCAATGATGGGATCAGACGTTACAGGCGTTCGTCGATGAGTTCTTCGGGCGTGCATATTATTGGTGTCTCCATTTGCATATGGTAGTTAATTCTCTGAATTATGCTTCTGGGCCGAGCGCCCACGATATGAGTGAAGTTCCAACTCACCAAGTAGTCCATTCCGTGTTGCACGGCCAGGGCCAGGTGAAAGGCGTCGAGCCTCGCTTTGTCTGGCAGGTCGAGGGCCGCATAATATTTCCGAGCGAGCCGAGTAACGTCTGGTGTTACGACCAAGAGGGCAAAATCCCTCACGGCTTGAAGGCGCAACTCCACAGCAGCCGGATCACCCCGCGATATCTCTTCTCGCACGACTTCGGAGATATAGGGATCATAACCTGATAGCTGTTGATCCCACCATTGTTTTGTGATCTGCTGGTGCCCTGCGACAATCAGATCGCGGCTGGGCCGGGATGTATAGTAGCTAATGACACTGCTCTCGATATATAATCTCGGTTTCATCTGTTACACCTATAGACAACCTACCAATTATCACAACAGAAAGCGGGTATGTCAATTAGAATGTGGGGAATCAGGGGATTGGGGATTGCTTCTTTTAAAAATTTTCGATCAACTTATATTCAGAAAAAACGGTGGGGCAAGCCGCCACCCTACAAAACGGATGAATGAATATCGAATATCGAAGGCAAAAATCTGTGTAAAACTGTGAAATCAGTGGCTTAAAATTTTAATTGTCTTGACTTTTGGTGTTTAATGTAGTATAATAGATAACAAACATAGAAAGGATAGAATACAGAATACAGAATACAGAATACAGGAGACAGAATACAGAAGGAAGGTCATCGGGGCATCAGGTCATCAGGAGGTGGGTATCAGGACACCAGAAAATCAGGTATTGAATGATGAATATCGAAGGTCAAGAATCCGCGTAATCTGCGCAATCCGCGGTTAAAGAAAAAATAAAACCAATCGCCGGTCTCAGGTCGGAAATTTAAAATAAAGATCAAATTCGAGTTCATTGGTGTTCATTCGTGGTTTCTTTTGCATTAAAATTTTTCAAAAATGCACAAAAATTCACAGAAATTTACAAAAACCTTCAAAAACCAATTTAATTCATGCCAAATTTCATGCAGAATTGTGTTTATTCGTGTGAATTCGTGGTTTCGCCTGAAAAAAACGAACCCAATTTACAGGATGCTCAAATGATGATTTGTCATTCCGTACCCATTCGACCTTGCTCAGGGCAGGCTTTGATACGGAATCCAAAATCGTTCGAAACAAATGGATTCTACCGTAAGGCATCCCCCAGGGACTGGCTTTCGCAGCACCGTAAGGCGTCCTGTGGAGAATGACAGCATAAAAGGGCCGTTATGAAAAACAAACCCAATTTAACGAATTCGTGCCTTTGTGCCTTCGTGGCTAATGAAAAAACGAACCCAATTAGCCAGCCTTCGGCTGGAAATCCTAAATCCGAATCTCGAAATCCGAAACAAAAGAAAAAATCCAGTTTATCCTGTTATCCTGTCAAATCATTTGAAAAAACAAAGCCAATTTGTGTGAATCGGCGGGGATTTTTGCGTGGAGTGGCTGGTTTTTCGCTGGGATTTATTTCCGCGGTGGCTTATGCGAATGAGCCGGGTGCGAAAATCGAGCGGATCGAGATGTTTCCCGTTTTGTATCCGACGAAGGGGTATTTCAAATTCTTCCTCGGACCTCGCGGCGCGTATGGGCGGGGCGCGGTGGTCGTTAAGATCGTAACTTCCGACGGGATAATCGGTTGGGGGCAGAGTATCCCTTCGCCGTTATGGAGCTACGAGACGCTGGATACGACGATCAGCGTGCTGAGGGATTATCTCGCCCCGGCCCTGATTGGGTGCGATCCGCTGGATATAGCCGGGGCGCATAAGGTGCTGGATAAGGCCCTGGCGCCGGGATTTTCCACGGCGATGCCGATCGCTCGGTCCGGCCTGGATATCGCGTTGCACGATATCGCGGGGAAAAAACAAAGCCAATCTTTGACGCAAATGTGGAATCGGCCCGAAGGCGGGCCGGTTACGCTGAGCTGGACGGTGAACGCACGGACTTTAGACGAGGCGGAGGAAGTCATAAATGACGGTTATAAAAATGGTTATGAGAATTTCAATATCAAAGTCTCGCCCGATCCGACATTCGATATTGCTCTGGCTAAATTGGTTCGTCGGCGCGCGCCGAAGGGATTTCTATGGGCGGATGCCAATGGCGGCTACGATCCAGAAACGGCGTTAAGCGTTGCGCCGAAGTTGGCCGACGCGGGGGTGGATGTGTTCGAGGCGCCGCTGAAACCCAATCGGATCAGTGGGTATCAGGCGCTTAAGAAGCAGGGGGCGTTGCCGATTCTGATGGATGAGGGCGTCGTTTCGCCGGTCGAGCTTGGGGAGTTTATTCGGCTGAAGATGCTGGACGGCGTGGCGATGAAGCATTGTCGTTGCGGCGGCCTGCTCCCCGCAAGGCGGCAGATCGAGATGCTCCTGGACGCCGGGCTGATGTGGCTGGGAAGCGGATTGACCGACCCGGATATCGCGATGGCCGCGTCGGTGGGATTGTATAGTGCGTTCGGCCAGACAAAGCCCGCGGCGCTGAACGGGCCGCAGTTTCTTACGGCGGATTTGCTTGAGACGCCGCTGTCTATCAAAGAGGGTCGAGTCAAGGTAAACGGCTGTACTGGCTTGGGAATTGAGGTTGACGAGGTGAAAGTCCTCGATCTGATGAGCAAAACAACGAGGTCCAGACAGAGGATTGTCGTTGTCAAAACATCTTAAAAACAGCGGGCAGGATGCCCGCTTGACGCGCGGGCGAGACGCCCGCGACACGGTATGCTATCGCGAGAGTGCGACTTTGTCCGGATTATGGGCATATGGGATGAGCCGATCTTTTGGTATGGCGATAACCTTAAGACGGTTCAGCCCGCCGACTTGCTTATCGCCGGCGCAATAGGCCAGGAGCAAGCGTTCTTTTACGAAGGCCATGGCGGTGTAGCAATACCAGCCGTCAGGATTGTCTTCTAAGATTTGCGATTGGCTCCACGTAGCGCCTTCATCTTTACTTACGGCTAAGCATAGCGGCGTCCGTCGGCCTTTCGGGTAAGGATGGACGCCTGAATGATCGTTCCAGACGCAGATCAAATCGCCCGTCCAGGGGTTACGTTCGATCGTGGCGGGGCTCAGAGGCGAAGCCAGATTCGATGGTTGGGTTTTTGTCCAGGTTTCGCCGCCGTCGTTGGAATGGCAGATGTATTGACTCCCGGCGTCGGTTCGTATAAACATCGTCAGTCGTCCGTCATTGAGTTCGACGACGCCCGGCTCCTGTGCGATAATGCGTTTTCCGTCGGGGGCATAGGCTTTGAATACGTCTTTGCTGCGCCGCCAGGATTGACCGTTATCGTCGGAAAGGTAACACATAATCACGCCGGCCCGGTCAAGAGCCTTTCCGGGGCCTTGATGCCAGGCGACGGGCAGAATGATTCGTCCGCTTTTCAACTGGACGGCGCGGTCGTTGTTCAGCACGTAGTAGCCGACTTCGTCAGTGATGCAGATTTTGGGCTGGCTCCAGGTTTTAGCTTCATCGTTCGAGATGCACATAAGCGGCCGGCAATCTTCTTTTGATGTTTTACGGAGATAGAATAATGCAATTTCACCATTAGCCAGTCGTAATAGAGAAACGGACATGACGTTGAGGCCGCCTTCGCATGGGACGACGATCTTATCATCGCTCCAGCTTGTACCGCCGTCGTCGGAGGTGCGCATGGCCAAATCGGCGGTGGCGTGATCGCTGCTGCCTCCCCGAAATCGCGTATAGATCAGGCACAATCGGCCATCTTTAAGCTCAATAATATCTCCCTCGGAATTTCGGGGATTCGTTTTGCTCGGCTCTATGACAAGAAGCGTTACTTTGGGAGTTTCTCGTGCGTTTACAGCCCATCCGTGAAAAATAAATGCAATCGCCAACAAAATTTTAATGAAGATTTTCATGTTTCTTTCCCTTTGATTTTTACCGTCGGAGATGGGGCGTAAAAAGTTGAAATAAAAGCCCCTGCCGTGCGGAGGGAGAGGAAAAAGCGAGATTCAGCAGGGGCTTGATGACTTATTAAGTTATAGTCATTATAGTCTATTTTGTTCAGGCGGTCAATCCTTTTCTTCAAGAAAATGATAAAATTCGATTTAATTTTTTCCTCGTATTTTTTCGAGGTTATTGCACGGCGATTTTCACCACCGCCTTGTGAATTTCATCGTCGCTCACGAGCGGCGCATGCGCATCTTCAGGGAAGAAAATAACAAACGATCCGGCCGGAACTTGCGTCCAGCTATCGGGCTTGTCGTTGAAAAAGCCGATATCGTTATCGGCCTCATAAACGGTATCAACAAGCTTGCAATCGGCGGTTGGCTTCCAACCCATATCGTCCGAACCGGCAATAACATATTGAATATCAATGTATTTACGATGCGCTTCCAGCTTCGCTTCGGCCCGGCTGCGCCCCGGACCTTTACTTATCATACAAAAGACCTTCTCGCCGTCAATAACATATCGTTCAGCGGGTAGCTCAGCCAGATTACTTTGCCTTAGAAAAGCAAAGACTTTCTCGAAATCCGGATGCATGGCATAATATTTTTCGGCGTTTTCCAGCCGGTCCAGAATTATATGGTCTCGGGTCATCGGTTTTTCAGTCTCCTTGTTTATTGAACAGCCTGTGAGGATGAACGTTGTTGTGCAACTAATGACAACTACTTGTAGATATTTTGAAATACGATTTGTACTCATAGTATCAACACTCCCAAATCCGATGATTATTTGCTCTCAAGATCAACGTTAAATCTAAAGGATTCGATTTTATCTGTAGGAAGAAATTTACTTATCTTTCCATAGGTCAAAACACAAGGAGAACCTTTTAGCGATTTTATTTCCAAAGAAGATAGGTGACCGGATTTCCAGGATATAGAAACTTCGAATCCGCCACGTGCGCGAATCCCCTTTATATTACCATCCGGCCAGGCTTTCGGCAATGCCGGTAATATATTGAGGATGTAAACGCCTTTTTCCTTTTGACGGTGCGATTGCAACAGCATTTCGGCGATACCGCTCGTAACGCCGAAGTTTCCGTCGATCTGGAAAGGTGGATGGGCGTCGAACAGATTCGGATAAATCCCCCCGCCGCGGTATTCCGTCATGGACGAGCCGGTCAGCCGGAGCAGGTTGCCCAGGATTTTATAGGCATGATCTCCATCGTGCAATCTGGCCCAGAGATTCACTTTCCAACCCATCGACCAACCGGTTCCCTCGTCGCCGCGAAATTCGAGCGATTTGCGTGCGGCGGCAAAGTAATCCGGCGTCTCTTCTTTCGTAATTTCGCAGCCGGGGAACAATCCCCACATATGTGAAACGTGGCGGTGTTTGTTATTCGGATCGTCCTTATCTTCAAGCCATTCCTGGAGTTGCCCATATTGCCCGATCTGGTTTGGGGCAATCCGCCCGAGCATTTTCTTTAGCTTAGCCCTGAATTCCGCATCGACATTCAGGATTTCCGAGGCGTCGATGCAATTGGAAAACAGGTTTCGTATGATCTGGTGGTCCATCGTCGGACCCATCACCAAGCCTCCGTTCTCCGGGGAATTGGAGGGCCCGGAAATAAGCCATCCCTTGTCGTTTCGAGGATCTTCGATCAGGTAATCGACGAAAAACCTGGCGGCTTCTTTCATGATCGGATACGCTCGGGTTCGTAGGAATTCCTTGTCGAGCGTGTACTCGTAATGCCACCAAAAATGTTGACACAACCAGGCGCCGCCGGTCACCCAGATGCCATGATTGGAGGCGTTAATCGGCGCCGTGCCTCGCCAGAGATCGGTATTGTGATGGAGCACCCAGCCCCGGCTGTCATAATGGATTTTGGCGACTTTCTGCCCGGTGATCACACAATCTTCTAACATGCTGAAAAGCGGCTCGTGGCATTCCGAAAGATTGCATACTTCCACCGGCCAGTAGTTCATCTCGGTGTTGATATTGACGGTGTATTTGCTATCCCACGGGGGAGCCAGTGAATCGTTCCAAAGCCCTTGCAGATTCGCCGGCTGAGAGCCGGGCCGACTGCATGCGATCATTAAATATCGACCATATTGGAACAACAGGGCGGCCAGTTGGGGATCGCCGCCTTGACGGAAATTCAAAATCCGTTCGTCGGTCGGTTTGTTGGCTTGTTCCGTCGTACCCAGATCAATCGAGACCCGATGAAACAAGCTTTGATGGTCTTCGATGTGTTTTTTCAGCAGTGTTTGATAGTCTCCTTTGACGGACGTTAGAACTGCTTCGCACTTTTCCGCCGGATCGGCACTCACATCGTCGTAGCTTTTATAACTTGTCGCCGCGGTCAGAATCAAAGTAACAGTATTCGCTTTCGTTATACGAAGCTGGCTCTCTGCCTTTTCGATCTCGCCATCGCATTCGTAAACCTTCAATCGGGATTCGAATGTTAGAATGCTCGGATGGTATATCGTGTGGCGATCTTGCCAATATCCCGAAATCCGGCCTTTCAATATAAGCATACCCGTTTGTGCGACAACCTGGGATTCCTTATGAGGCGAGGTTATGGATACCGCAAGATTCAACTGTTTCGGTTTGTCGGTGGTTAAGTGAATCACCAGCACCTGATCGGGATAGCTGGAGAAAGCGGATCGTGTATAGGTTCCTCCGTTTTGCTTGTATGAAACCGACGCCACGGCGTTATCGAGATTCAGTTCGCGTCGATAATCACGACATTTTTCTGTGCCTTCGTATTCGATCCAGATATCCCCGAACGCTTGATACCGTTCCTGTCTGAGCGGAACGCTCATGAATGTCTGCCCGGCGAGGTCTTCCGCTTCGCGCTGCTTGCCTTGAAAGAGCAGTTCGCGGATTTTAGGCAGATATTCATATGCCCCGGCGTGTGAATAATCCCGCGGGATGCCGGTCCATAGTGTGTCTTCATTGAACTGAATACGTTCTTTCTGAACGCCGCCGAAGATCATCGCTCCCAAGCTGCCGTTACCGACGGGAAGGGCTTCCGTCCATTGGGTGGCCGGGTCATCGTACCAAAGTTGCATCGGATTCGAGTTTGCGTTCGCTTCGGCTGTCACTGTGAGCATAATGATAAACGATATCAGAAACTGCAAATACATGCTGTTAGGTAATTTCATTATGGTTGTACCTCTCTTGCGATGACCTATCGGCTCCTGCCATTATTCATGATGTTGTTCAACTTATCTTCCAATCTTTTCGCGATATCCGGGTGTTTGTCAATAAGATTCGTGGTCTCCGAAGGGTCGTTTTCCATGTCGAATAGGAAATAAGGTTTCTCGAAGGCTTTTCCGACGGGCTTCTCGCGGCCGCCGGAACCATTGCCGAAGACCATCTTCCATTTTCCGTCGCGCAATGAGAACATTCCACTGCCCGAATGATGAATCACCGGTGCCCGGGGGATAGAGCGAACTTTGCCCAGCAATATGGGAGCGAGACTGAAGCTGTCCTCGGCGGCGTTATCCGGCAGCTTAAAATCGGTTATCTCCGCGCAGGTGGCCATGAAATCGGTCAGGCAAATGGTTTGGTCGCAGCGGGTGTCGGGTTTGACTTTACCGGGCCAGCGAACGATGAACGGGATGTGATGCCCGGCTTCCCAGATATCAGCTTTCGTGCCGCGCCATTGCGCGTTGGCCTCGTGATTCTTAATATGAAATCCCTGTACGCCGGCATCCTGCGTATGGTCCGGCTTGTCCTCGGGCCAGCGGAACATATACGAGCCATTATCGCTGCTATAGATCACCAACGTATTATCTGCAACCTGGGTTTTGTTAAGAGCTTGTAGCACGCGCCCCACGGAGTCGTCCACCTGGGCGACGAAATCGCCATAGGGACCGATGTTTGCTTTTCCTTTAAACCGTTCTGCGGGCCAGACCGGCTTGTGCGGTGCCGTTAACGGCAAATATAAGAAGAACGGACTACCCGCCGCCGAGCGTCTTTCGATATACGAGATGGCTTGCCTGGTGAGTTCGTCCAGGACCTTGCCGGGATCGAAGTCTTTGGCTTTCGGTCCCTTACGGATAAATCGCGGGAATTTCAATCCAGGTTGTGTTTCCGTCGCTTCCTGGGTCGGCTCGTGGTTTTTATAGAAAACATAAGGGACCATATCGAGCGAGCCGGCGATTCCGAAGAACTCATCGAAACCGACGTCCGTCGGGCCGTACTTGATGGACTTGCTAAAATCGACATTGCCCTGGTCGTCCCGGGCCCATTCCATCCCTAAGTGCCATTTGCCGAAACACGCGGTATAATACCCCTTTCGTTTGAGCATACCCGCGACGGTCAGGCGGCTTTGGTCGATAAGCGGTTTGTCGTTGGGCGGAAAGAGCACGCCACTTTTGAGTCGTGAACGCCAGCAATACCGGCCGGTCACGATCCCATACCGCGTGGGGGTGCAGACCGCTGAGCCGGAATGGGCGTTGGTGAATCGCATTCCTTCTTCCGCCAGACGGTTCAAGTGGGGCGTCGGGATGGATGACTTCGGATTGTACGCCTGGATATCTCCGTAACCCATATCATCGGCTAAAATGAAAACGATATTGGGTAGTGAATTCCTTGGACTGGATTGTTGTCGGGCAAACGATGGGACGCCGACACTTAGCGCGCCGATTGAAAAAGCACAGGTTTTCAAGAAATGTCGTCGATTCATTTGTTTATTCTCCTACTGATTGCGTTAATGCGGTCTGAAAAATTGAAGGTTAGGCATACTTTTGGAAAGAAAAAATTGTTTTCTTGTTTTTTTCTTTCTAAAACATGATGTGTATCATATTGCTTGATCACGTATTATCATAAGGTACATAATTATTTTTAGAAAATCGTAAAGCAGATTTTCTAAAAAATAATATATGCCTAACCTTCAATTTTCCAGAACGCATCGACATTACACTAAAATAATTATCAGATAGAGGACATAGTAACGTCATTCCAAACGCGCGGTCAATTGTTTTTCGTTGTGAAGATATGCTTAAAGGATGATTCTATTTGAGCCTTGAGACTTGGCCGGAGGCGCTAATGGGTGTATAATCCGCCATCGAAAACAAAGTAAATATAAGGAAAATGAGTGGTCTATCATATTTGATTACATCAATCTGATAGAAAATATGGAACGACCGGCCCTGCGATTGTGAAGATCGTCATAAGCCGATAAAGCTTATGCGACAAGGTGGTACGTAGCCACCG
>JAFGTG010000123.1 GCA_016934255.1 Sedimentisphaerales bacterium | reverse complement strand
GAAGTGAAGGCCGAAACCGTGGAAACCGGCTCGCCGGCTGTCAATCCGATTAAACGACGGGTTCCGGATCAAATGATCCACACGCGAATTCCGATGATCGATATTTTCAACACGCTGGTCGGCTCGCAGAAATTGCCGATCTTTTCCGTCGCCGGTGAACCTTACAATGACGTGCTGGCCAGGGTCGGGATGCAGGCCGATGCGGATATTATTATTCTCGGCGGGATGGGTTTGCGGCACGACGATTACCTGACGTTCCGCCATCGTTTCGACGAAGCCGGCGTTTTGGGTCGAACCATTATGTTCATTCATACGGCCGCTGATCCCGTTGTGGAATGTCTGCTCATCCCCGATTTGGCATTGGCCGTCGGTGAGCAATATGCCTTGCAGGGCAAAAACGTTCTCGTGCTTCTGACGGACATGACCTCTTTCTCGGACGCCTTGAAAGAAATCGCCATCACCATGGAACAAGTTCCCTCGAACCGCGGGTATCCGGGCGACTTATACACCCAATTGGCCCGACGCTATGAAAAGGCCGTGGACTTCGACGGCGCCGGCTCGATGACCTTATTAGCCTGCGTCACCATGCCCGGCGACGACGTCACTCACCCGGTTCCCGACAATACCGGTTATATTACCGAAGGCCAGCTCTATCTTCGGAACGGCCGAATCGAGCCGTTCGGTTCGCTCTCGCGATTGAAACAGTTGGTCAACGGTAAAACAAGGGACGACCACCGCGCCATTATGAACGCCTGCATCCAGCTTTACGCCCAATGCGACGAAAGCCGGGAAAAGCGGGAAATGGGCTTCGAGCTGTCCGAATGGGATGAGCGGCTGCTTAAGTACGGCGAATTGTTCGAAGATAAGATTATGGACCTGACGCTTAACATCGAGCTTTTCGATGCCCTGGACAAATGTTGGGAAATTCTCGCCGAATGTTTTAATCCGGAAGAGACGGGCATTCGCGATGCGATTGTCAAGAAACACTGGCCGGGCAAGACATCCCAGGAAAAACCGGAACCGGAGGCTGAAGCCGTCCCGGCGTAACGACGCACTGAAGACATATGCCTAAACGTAAGATAAAATTTACACGAACTGAACTCAAGCAGCAGCGCGATGCACTAGCGCGTTTCAAACGCTATTTGCCGACGCTCAAGCTTAAACAGCAGCAGGTGCAGTCGTCTATTGTACAGGCGCGTCAGCAATTTCGCGAGAAGGAACATGCGGTCAATACAACGGGAAAAACCATTTCTTCTTATGACGGCTTGTTCAATGACGTCGCAGGAATTAACTTTACAAAACTTTCGGAGCCCGATTCCGTCAATACCTCGACGCATAGTATTGCGGGCGTCTATGTCCCTCGGTTCGAGAATATCGCCTTTCCAAAGGCTGATTTTAGCCTGTTCGCCACGGCGCCGTGGGTGGATAAGGCGATCGAAGACTTGAAAGAGCTGAATCAACAAAAAGCGGAACTGGGTATTTTGCAGGAATGTCTCGACCTGTTGCAGGCCGAGTTGAAAAAGGTTATGCAGCGCGTCAATCTTTTCGAGAAAGTGAAAATCCCGGATACGCTTGAAAATATCCGCCGGATTCGCATCGCGTTGGGCGACCAGATGACCGCCGGCGTGGCCCGGGCGAAAATCGCCAAGGCCAAATTAGAGCAAAAAGAACACGGAAACTCCCTGGAGGCCGCCGCCGTATGATCGTGCCGATGTCTAAAATTTACATCGTAACACAGAGCCACAACCGGGACCGGCTTTTGGATGCACTGGGGCAATTGGGCGTCGTGCACGTCGAACCGGTCGAGCCGGAGAAAGCCGTCGCCAAAGAGCTAACCGTCCGCGCGATCTCCACGCTGGATCACGGCCTGCAAGTTTTGCAGCCAATCGAACCTTCGGGCGATACGCCTGACGTGTCGGCCCTGGATGCCGCCAGGGAAGCCCTGTCGATTCAAAAAGCTATCGCAGACGAAGAAGATAGCCTCAATTCGCTGCTGCGAAAGGCTGACCAGCTTACCCTCTGGGGGAACGTCGAGCTGAAGCATCTCGAGCAGCTTCGTTCGCTGGGTATCGAAATCCAATTCTTCTCGGTCGCTCAAAAAGAATTGGCGGAACTCGAAGCCGAATGTATCGAAATCCTTTCTGAGCCGACGGGCCGTGATGTCATGATTGCCGTCGTTGATCGAACGGGACAGTTCCAAGCCCCTGAAGGGGCCAAGGAAATCCCCTGGCCGGCGACGGACCTGCCGACCGTTAAGAAAGAAGCCGCGGAGGTGGATGCGTCTCTTAAACGGCATCGCAAACGTCTGGGCGAGTTAGCCCATCTGGTCGAAGCGATCCGGCAACAACACAAGCAATATCAAGTCGAAGCGGAAGTCTGCGTCGTGCAGAACAGCGGCCTTTCCAGCTATGCGCTCTTTGCCCTGCAGGGCTGGCTGCCTTCCCGCAAGGCCGATTCCCTCTCGGACAATCTGGCCGGACGGGACATTACCGCCGCGGTGGAGGTTATGCCCGTCGAGGAGGAAGAGCAGCCGCCCACGTTGATCGAGTATCCACGCTGGGCCAGACCCATTAAGGCGCTCTTCGATATGCTCGGTACCTTGCCCGGCTATAAGGAATACGACGTTTCTCCCTTCTTCATGATTGCGTTACCGCTTTTCGCCGCGATGCTGATCGGCGACGCCGGCTACGGCGTCATCTTGGCCGGGGCGGGTTTGGTCTTTTACAAAAAGATCGTCAATGCCGCCGGCAAGCCGTCCGCCCATCTGCTCATCATTTTCGGTCTGGCAACGATGCTCTGGGGCATCCTGACGGCGAACTATTTCGGTATCACACCGCAATCCTTTATTGATATTGGACGCCAAGGAATCGCCAATGCAATGCTGGCGGTCGCTCCCCTTTGGCGCTCGGACGGGGAGGAAGCCCGCGCCCTCATTATGAAAATCTCGCTCATTATCGGCTGCGCCCATCTGGTTGTGGCGCATCTTCACACCGCCATTAAATTATTCCCCGACTCCAGGGCCTATGCGGAAATCGCCTGGGGAGTTATTTTGGTCGATATGCTCGTTCTGATATGGCATCTTATGTTCATCGGTGTGGACAAAATGCCGGTGTGGATCGCTTATGTCTTGTTGATCGGCTTTGTCGGAGCGAGTTTGTTCACGGCGCCGGCAAAGAATCCGCTCAAACGGTTTCTGATTGGATTGGCCTCGTCGATCCTTCCCCTGCTGAGTACGTTCAGCGACATTATGAGCTATATTCGGCTCTTCGCCGTCGGTCTGGCCAGCTTCTACATCGCCGACGCATTTAACGGCCTGGGCGCCAAGGTCGCCGGCTCGGCCACGTGGATCGGCGGCGCCCCGATTGTGATTTTCGGCCATGCCCTCAACATCGGCCTGGCGGCGATTGCCATTTTCGCACACGGCGTGCGATTAAATATGCTGGAATTTTCAAATAACGTTGGAGTTAAATGGGCCGGCTATGCGTATCGGCCTTTCACGAAAGACAAAGAGATTTCTATCGGAGAAAATGAATCATGACAGGTATGGAATTCGCGGGACAATTATCAATGGGAATTGTTTTGATCGGCGCAACGATGGGCAGCGCCCTCGGCATCGGTGCCGCGGCTACGGCCGCCGCCGGCGCGTGGGCCAAAGAAGCCAAAGCCGGGAAGCCTTTGAATTTCGCCTATATCATTCTCACCGGCATGCCCTTGTCGCAAACCATTTACGGATTTATCCTGATGCTGGTCGGTCTCTCGCCGCTGGTAACCGGTGAGGGCGCGATAACCGGCACGCATCCGGGCACGTTATTGGGTATCGGCATCGCCGGTGGCATAGCGGAATTGATCAGTGCATGGGTTCAGGGCCTGATCGGTGCCGCCGGCTGCCGCTCCATCTCCGAAGGCCAGGGCAAGGGGCTGGTCTTTATCATCATCACGATGGGCATCGTCGAGACCGTCGGTCTGTTCGGTTTTGTCTTCCTCCTGCTCGTCCTGCCGAAATAATTATAAAAAATAACCCCGGAGTCTGCTGTGTACTCGTCCCCCTCTGTACACGGCAGACTCCGGCATAAATATCACAACCCACTCCCACCTTAACACTCAGTTTTTTCCTGCATACGACGTCTTTTTACAGAAGGTCTCCGTCATTTGACGAAAGGGAATGGAGCGGATAAATCTCATCCCGAACGAGTGGCAATCATCGTACGTAGCCAGATGTCTCGGCGGCGCTCGACATGACAAATACGACGTTGTCATTTCGACTGGAAGTCCGCTGGAAGTGGACTGGAACGGAGAAATCTGGTTACGGAAAGACATCCTGTCACGTTCGTCACCAGATGTCTCGACTTCGCTGCGCTTCGCTCGACATGACACATGCAAGTTGATCGTCCTCCGGTTCATTTTCTACCCGACACAAGCCGACAAGTGGCTTAGGGGCCCGACATGACAAACGCGACCGTGTCATTTCGACCGAAGTCCGCCGAGAGCGGACGCAGTGGAGAAATCCGGCTCCCGAACTATCTACGATCATCAATCTCGGTAATATTCTCTCGAAAAGACTCAATATGACAGACTCTCCTCTATCCCGTATAATACCACTATGCCAAGCCGTAGAACCTATTACGTCTATATCATGACCAACCAATCGCGCACACTCTACATTGGCGTCACAAACAACATCAAAAAGAGAGTGTATCAGCACAAATCGGGACTTGTCGAAGGCTTCACTCATCGCTACAAAATCGACATGCTCGTTTATGTCGAATCCTTCACTGATGTACATTCGGCGATCGCACGCGAAAAGCAAATTAAACATTGGCGAAGAGAGAAGAAACTCCAATTGATTGCCTGTGAGAATCCCGACTGGTGAGACCTCAGTGACGGCTGGTATGATAACGTTCGCACATGAGCCGGATGTCTCGACTGCGCTCGACATGACACATGCAACCGTGTCATTTCGACTGGAAGTCCACTGGGACGTGGACTGGAACGGAGAAATCCGGTTACGGAAGAACATCCTCTCACGTTCGTCACCAGATGTCTCGACTTCGTCCGCCTTGGGCGGACTGCGCTCTCCGTAAGTACCGACAGGCACGCCTTACGGCGGAGTCCCAAGGACGACATGATAGAAAACGTATCTGGGAGTTTCATTGGGTATTCCAGTAATGGCCGAAATCATTTAGGCACACAGGCCGGGTTCGTCGGATTCAGGTCGCAATCAATGAGTCAGTG
>JAFGTG010000122.1 GCA_016934255.1 Sedimentisphaerales bacterium | reverse complement strand
TTCTTTGTCTTCAACAGGTTTTACGGGTTCTACTGCCAATGTTATCTCCAAACCTTATCGTTTGATGTTTCAGAAAACCAACCCGGCTTTTCTTGCCGCTTCGGCAAGCGCCTTGACTCTGCCATGAAATTTATATCGATTTCTATCGAAGCATACACATTGAATGCCCACGCCCAGCGCCTGCTTGGCAATGGTTTCGCCGATGACTTCAGCCGCCTTGATATTGCCCGCATTGGGTAGCTTGTTCGGTGAACTTTTCGATCTCGTACTCGCCGAGGCAAGCGTCGCGCCCGCTGTATCATCGATTATCTGTGCATAAATATGCCTGTTCGAGCGGAAGACGGACAATCTCGGCCGATCCGGGGTTCCAAAAACCTTTTTCCGGATATGATATTTCCGCCGAAGCTCCGCTTTTTGTCTCTTATCACTTCTCAAGGTTTCATTCCTGTCAAATGATTATGCCGATCCGGAAGCAAATGCTTTGCCAACCTTACGTCGGACTGGCTCGTCGGCATAACGAATACCTTTTCCTTTATAGGGTTCGGGCGGTCTGACTTTTCGAATGTCCGCCGTGAATTGCCCCAGCAATCTCTTATCAATCCCCGATATTGTAAACTTCGCAGGCACGTCATTACCCCGCGTAGCCGCCACATCAATCGTTACTTTTAATTCTTTCGGGATCGGCAACTCCACCGGGTGGGAATACCCCACTTGAAGAACCAGTTTTCCGCCCTGATCCTTGACGTTATAACCGGTCCCATAGATCTCCATTTTCCTCTCGAAGCCCTTGCTGACACCGGTGACCATATTGGCAATCAAGGCCCGCATCGTACCGTGCAACTGCTTGTTCTGCCGATCTTTAGGCCGATCATTTTCCACAAGGATTTTCCCCTCGGAATTCTCGACTTTCACGTTAATCCGCGGATGACAATCCATCTGGAGCTTACCGAGCGGGCCTTCGACCTTGATCGTTTGGCCCTTTTTTTCGATCTTGACCCCCGCGGGGATCATAATTGGTTTTTTTCCGATACGACTCATCAGTTAACCGTACAAAGAATTTCGCCGCCGACGTTTGCTTCACGGCAGCTATTATCACTCATGACACCTTTACTCGTTGAAACAATCGCGATCCCCATACCGGCCAGGATACGCGGCAATTTATCCACCGACGCATAAATCCGGCAACCCGGCTTACTCGTCCTCTGTATCTCATGGATTATCGAGCGGCCGTCCTGGTCATACTTGAGCATCACTCTCAAGATCCCCTGCTTGCCGTCGTCGATTCGGTCATAATCCTCGATGTAACCTTCCTCTTTCAAGACACTCGCGATACCCTCGCAAATCTTGGACGCTTTGATCTTCACCTGGTCCTTGTTGATTCGCGCCGCATTACGAATTCTCGTCAGCATATCAGCTATGGGATCACTCAAACTCATATTTCACATCTCGTATTTTGCAAACCGCTATCTTTCTCTTACCGCCTTTATGACACAGCCCAGGCTCTTTACCAACTGGCCTTCTTTACACCCGGGATTTTCCCTTCATTCGCCAACGTTCTAAAACAAATTCGGCAAATCTTAAACTTTCGGTACACCGCCCTGGCTCTACCGCAAAGTTGACATCGCGTATATTGCCGGACACGAAATTTCTGTTTCTTTTCTGCTTTGTTTTCCAGCGCTTTGGTTGACATTCAAACGCTCCGTTTTCTATTCATCTTCGCCCGGCCTCTCAAGCCTCAGGCCTTCTGAACGGCATCCCGAACAATTGAAGCATCTTTTTGGCCTCTTCATCGGTTTTCGCCGTCGTTACGAACGTTATATTCATTCCCTGTTGAAACTCGACTTTTGCCGCGTTAATTTCCGGAAAAACGCTCTGTTCCGCCAATCCCATGGAATAATTACCCCGGCCGTCGAAGCTGTTTTCCTTGAGACCTCGAAAGTCCCTGACCCGCGGGATCGCCAGGCTAATCAGTCGATCCATGAATTCATACATCCTGACGCCGCGAAGGGTCACTTTCAAACCGGTCTCCATCCCCTCGCGGACTTTGAAATTCGACACGCTCTTTTTCGCCTTGCAAACCACGGGCAACTGGCCGGCGATCATCGTCAAGTCCTTCCTGGCCGCTTCCAGAAACTTCTTATCCTGCGAGGCTTTACCGATCCCCATGGAGATCACAACCATTTTCATGCCGGGTACAGCCATCGGATTTTTATAATTGAATTCCTTAACCAACTCCGGAACGATCTTCGAATTATATAGGTCTTTCAAACGGGCCATGACGTACTTTACACCTATACCAAACGTCTAATATTTTTTTCCTATCACAAACCTATTCAGCTCTTTTTACCACACCGATTTCCGTGCCGTCCACCGCTACGCGTTTCTTGCCGCCGTTCTTGTCCAACCGATAGCGAACCCGGCTGCCTTTCGAGCTTTTCGGATTCACCGGCAACACGTTACTGATATGAATCGGCTGCTCCACATTAATACGACCGCCTTGCGGATTTTTCCGAGAAGGGCGAACGTGCTTCTTAACGAGGTTGTGCCCCTGGACTACGACGCGATTCTTTTCAGGGATCACGCGCAACACGCGACCGGTTGCTCCTTTATGTTCGCCTGAAATGATTTCCACGTTATCGCCTTTTTTAATATGTAGCGCCATAAAATCGTGTCTCGTATCGTTTATCTTACAAAAAAGTTACAAATGATCTATCAAACAACCTCACCGGCCAGCGAGATAATTTTCATATAATTCTTTTCGCGAAGCTCTCGTGCCACCGCACCAAAAATCCGCGTGCCGATCGGATTGCCGTCGCCGTCAATCATGACGGCCGCGTTGCTGTCAAACCGCACATAACTGCCATCCGCCCGTTTAACGGGACTTTTCGTACGAATAATAACGCACTTATGGACTTTCTTGTCGTCCAACTGACAATTCGGCAACGATTTCTTGATCGCGACACAGACGACATCGCCGACTCCGGCCTTGGGCCGAGTGTACTTCCCTCGGGAACCGCCTCGACCGAGGACTTTGATACACAGCGCCGTTCTCACCCCCGAATTATCGGCAATATCCAACATTGTTTCTTGCTGAATCATTCTTTCCTATCTCACTTCACGCCTAGCCCGCTTTTTGTACTATTTTCACAAGACGCCAACTTTTTGTTTTGCTGCGGGGCCTGCATTCAGCAATCTCGATTACGTCTCCAACGCC
>JAFGTG010000121.1 GCA_016934255.1 Sedimentisphaerales bacterium | reverse complement strand
TGGCGCTGACCAGTCACGACGCGGCTTTAACGTGTGAAGCGGTATTCTCCAACGTGACGACGACCGGCAATGTCAGCGGACAGTGGCAACACCAGGACATCGGTATTTCGAGCAATGCGGCCGAGCCATTGTATGTGGCCGTCTCCAATGCGGCCGGAGCACCTGCTATCGTGGCCCACGATGATCCCGCTGCGGCGACGATCGATACCTGGACGGAGTGGGTCATCCCGCTACAGGTTTTTGCCGATAAGGGTATTAACCTGAGAGACGTGGATAGAATCGCAATCGGTTTGGGCAACAAAGGCAATGCAGCAGCGGCCGGCGGTTCCGGTACGATGTTCTTTGATGATATTGGGCTCTATAAACCGTAAAAAAGCTTTCGTCCAGACTACACATTAAGGTAAGTATCGGGGCCTGTACCGAGTGATTAGGTACAGGCCCTGCTTGTCTAAATGCTGTATATACTATACACTATGGTTGGGTTAGAATATCAGTCGTAACAGAGGCAAAGAATTGAAATGTATGTAAAAATCTCATTGCTAATGCTATCTCTTCTTACCTCCTCGGTTGATGCCCAACCTTTTTTCCTGATCAACGACGAAGCAACGATTGTCATCAATGAGATCATGTATCATCCTTACCATTCGGTCCCCGGTTCTGAGGAAATTCGAGAGGAGTATATCGAGCTGTTTAATCGGAGTGCCAAAGCGGTCAATCTCGCGGGCTGGCGGTTCCGTAACGGTGTGGATTTCATCTTCCCGAACGTCACCATCGGCGCCGGAGAATATCTTGTGGTGGCCGCAGACCTAAATTGGGCCGTTGTCAAGTACGGGGGGATTAGCAATATCGTCGGCGACTGGGACGGCAAGTTGAGTAATAGCGGCGATACGATCGAATTGGTTAATGATTCAGGTGTGATAGTCGATTCTGTTCACTATGCCGATCAGGGCGATTGGGGGACGCGCGAGTTGGGCCCGGCGGACCGAGGCCATCGCGGCTGGATCTGGATTTCTCATCACGATGGCCGGGGTAAGTCGTTGGAATTGATGAATCCGGCACTGCCCAACGAGTACGGTCAAAACTGGACGGCCAGCAATCGTGATGGAGGAACGCCGGGGAGAATTAATTCTATGGCTTACAGCGATATCGCTCCCCTGATTGTGGATGCAACACATTTTCCGGTCATCCCAAAGGCCGATGAGTCCGTCGCCATTACGGCTCGCATTATCGACGAACAGTCAACGGGTATGACGGTAACTGTACATTACCGGGTCGATACCTCGGTCTATGAAAATGAAGATATCTACCCGGAATACGATCCCGATAGTTACATGCATGTGCTTATGGTTGACGACGGAGCGAATCGTGACGGCCAGGCGGGGGACGGCGTATATGGGGCAACCATTCCGCCCCACCCGGACGGAACGATCATCGAGTTCTATATCGAGGCAACCGATGCCGCGACACATTTACGAACATGGCCCGGGCCAAGTCTCTTAGATGGAAGATGGCAACAGGTCACCAACGCTCTCTATCAGGTGAATGATTCATTCGACGGCGATACTCATTGGACACCCGGTACCCAGCCGATTTATTTTCTCATCATGACCGAGACGGACAAAGGCCGACTCTTCGATATCGGGGATTCCGAGGGCAGCGAGTATTACAGCGATGCGCAGGTCAACACGACGTTTGTCAGTGTGGATGGCGTCGATATCAAGGTTCGCCATAACCTCGGTGTTCGCAATCGCGGGCACGGCTCTCGGGACGATCCGCCGAACAACTATCGTTTGAATTTTCCGCACGATCGGCCGTGGAAAAACGTAACGGCCGTGAATTTGAACACCAAATATACCTATAATCAAATCGCGGGCAGTGCCATCTTTCGGATGTCCGGACTGCCCCAGCCGGAGGCTACGGCCGTTCAAGTCAGAATCAATGGTGAGAATCTAGCCGTTACCGGGTATGGGATGTACGACTCTTACGTCCACATTGAAGTGATGGACAGCGACTATGCCCGCAACCACTTTCCGGATGACCCGGCCGGCAACGCCTATAAGTGCATGCGCGACTTAGGCCCCGCCGATTTTCGATACCGGGGAACCAATCCGGATGACTACCGCAACAGCTACTTCAAGAGGACCAACACCGCCGAAGACGATTGGTCCGATTTAATCGAGCTTTGTTATGTCCTGTCTGACACGCCGGATGATCTTTATGTCGAAGAAGTAAGCCGCGTAATCAACATAGACCAATGGCTTCGATTTCTGGCGATTAACGCCCTGCTGGATAACAACGAAACCTCACTTTCCAACGGCTACGGTGACGACTATTATCTTTATCGCGGTGTCGATGATCCCCGGTTCGTACTGATCCAGCACGATTTGGATACGATCTTCGGGCGGAGCGGCAGCGTCACGAGTGGCATTTTTCGCTCTACGGCGCTTCCAACATTGAATCGTTTTCTCCGTCATCCGCTTTTCGTCCGTCGATATTACTTCCACTTGAGAGACCTCATCGAAACCACCTTTTCGGCCGAGCAGCTTGGGCCTTTTCTGGACCGACTCCTGGGTGACTTTGTTCCGGCCGATGTCATTGACGATATGATGGATTTCACCGCGGCGCGCAATCAATATGTCCTCTCATTGATCCCGTCCGAACTAACCGTGGAGAGCACCCTACCCCAGTTCAACGGATATTACGAAAGCATCAGGGGCTCGTTTGAACTTTTCGGGACGGCCGACGCCATTGAGACCGAGTCCGTTCTCGTGAACGGCCAATTGGCCGAATTTTCGCCGGTTGATGGAATATGGGAATATACCGGAACGGATATCTTGAATCCGGGTGTCAACCGTATTATCGTCCAGACCTTCGACGACTCCCAGAGTACGGGCACGGAGCTCGAACGCGAGCATATCGATATCTGGTATGACGACGGTGACGTCCTGGAAATCTTCGGAGCGCTTTCATCGGATATGATGCTGGATGCTAAATCCGGCCCGTGGTACGTGACGGACGATCTCACCGTATCTTTTGGAACAACCCTATCGATTGAACCGGGCACGACGGTCTTTTTCGATAACAGCGCCTGCATCATCGTCGATCCGGGCGGCAGGCTGGTCGCCCAAGGTACCGAGTACGAACGCATCCGCCTAACCCGTGTACCCGACAACGGTTCGCGATGGAACGGCATATGGTTCGATCAAACTCTGGAAGAAAATCAACTTTCTTACGTGGATATGGAATACGGCGACGGTCTGGCTCAGATGATTAAGGTCGATCGTGCCCGGCTTACCATCGACCATATGACGTGGACACAAACCGATAAAAACGTCCTCGACATCGTTCACCCTCATTTGATCGTTCAAAACTCGGTCTTCCCAAACCAGGAAAACGAAGAAGCTATCTATGGACACGGCCTTTCCGGGGACGAGTATCTGATCATCGAAGGAAATACATTTGGCCGTCCGAGCGGCTATCAGGATGTCATCGACTTCGCCGATTGTCACCTGCCGGGTCCCATCATTGAGATATACAACAATACTTTTCTCGGCGGCGAAGATGACGGCATCGACCTGGACAATGCGGATGCCTATATTGAAGGAAACGTCTTCACGAATTTCCTCGGAGGCAGCGGCACGGGCACACCGAATGCCATCGCCGCCGACCAGGGCAGCCGGATCATCGTAGCCCGAAACATCTTTCATCATAATATCAATGCCGTACTGCTCAAAGGCCATGCCGAGATGCTCGCGGAAAACAATACGTTCGTCGGACAAGTCGGCTCTGCCGTTCACTTCTCCGAGTCCGGCTCTTCATTCGGCCAAGGAGCGGATATGGATGGAAACATTTTCTGGAATAACATGGATACGTTCCAGAATGTGGATGAACAAGTCAACCTGACAATAAACCATTCTATTCTTCCAACCCAATGGCATGATCTCGGCGAAGGTAATATCGACGCCGATCCGCTTTTTGTCGATCCGATTACGGACTTTCATCTCATACCCGGCTCCCCGGCCATTGGCATGGGGCCTTATGGTTTGGACATGGGCGCCTATGTCCCAGCCGGCGCAGTTATCGATAGTGAACCTGACGCTCTGACGTATCGTACCGATGCCACGCTGATCGTCGGCGGACCGGGTATCACCCATTACCGATATCGTGTTAATGGCATGCTTTGGAGCGACGAATATTCCGTGGATGTTCCTATCCAATTCTTGCAATTATCGAACGATCAATCTTACACCATTGAGGTCATCGGTAAGAATGCTGCCGGCCTCTGGCAAAGCGAGGATAATCCGACCGTTTCCCAAACATGGACCATTGACACGTCTTACACACGTTTGGTCATCAATGAAGTATTGGCGATAAATAACTCAGCCTTCGAGCACGAAGGAACGTTTCCCGATCTAATCGAACTCTATTACGAAGGCCCAACAACGTTAAATTTATCCGGCATGAGCATCAGCGACAATCCGGATGACCCGACCCGGTTCGTTTTCCCGGTCGGCACGACGATTGAACCGGAGAATTATCTGGTCCTCTATGCCGATGATATGACAAATTCACCGGGCATTCACCTCGGTTTCGCTTTGGAAGGAAACGGCGAAAGTCTTTATCTCTATGATCGTGATGGCACGCTGCTTGACTCGGTCGAGTTCGGTATGCAGTTACCGGACCTTTCCATCGGTCGAATTGGATACGAGCGTCAGTGGCGTTTGACAGTGCCGACCTTCGGTGGAGCCAATATAGTTCAACCGCTCGGTGATACACGAACGCTCAAGATAAACGAATGGCTTGTCGATGGATTAGTCTTGTTCGAGGACGACTTCATCGAACTTTACAATCCTCACTCGGCTCCCGTGGAGCTAAGCGAACTCTACTTGACCGACAATGCAATTACGCAGCCTCAAAAATCGCGACTTGGTCCGTTGAGCTTTATTGCGGGAGAAGGTTTCGCGTCATTCATCGCCGACGGAGATAACCGGCCCGGTCATGTGGATTTCAAACTGTCGCACGATGGAGAAATGATTAGCCTGGTCGATGCCGACCTCCGCGAGATCGACAAGGTGCTTTTTAAACCGCAAACCACGGATGTTTCCTCCGGTCGCGTGCCCGATGGAACGGGAAACTTCGAGTTCCTGGAGCTACCAACTCCGGGCATTACGAATCCGATAAGCGGACCGGATTCCGTTAATATAACAATCCTGATACCCGAAGTCGCCGATAAGTATGTATTCGTTCCAACCGAAGAT
Organism: Sedimentisphaerales bacterium; assembly: GCA_016934255.1. GTDB lineage: Bacteria > Planctomycetota > Phycisphaerae > Sedimentisphaerales > Anaerobacaceae > JAFGTG01. The sequence goes on along the minus strand of JAFGTG010000121.1, from coordinate 2,241 downwards.
ATCGGCCAGGCATGGACCGAGCCGGATTTCGACGATTCAGCGTGGAGTCTCTGCACAGGCAGTCCCGGCGGTGTCGGCTATGAAAGATCGACGGGCTATCAGGACCTCCTCAGCCTGGACCTCCAGGAACAAATGTATGACCAAAGTAGCACGTGTTATATTCGTATCCCTTTCTTAATGGATGCCGATACCTTAGCCGGATTAAAAAAGCTAACCTTGAAGATACGATACGACGACGGCTTTATCGCTTATCTGAACGGCGTCGAAGCAACAAGAGCAAATTTTAGCGACGAACCGGCTTGGAACTCCCGCGCCGACGCCAGTCGCTCCGATAGCTCCGCCATTGTCTTCGAGCACATCGACCTGTCCAATTTCATCAGTGCTTTAGAGCCAGGTGATAATATTTTGGCCATTCACGGTTTGAACAGATCCCAAACAAGCTCCGATTTGCTTATCAGCGCCGAGCTTGAAGCCGAGATCGCGATACACGACCATTCCGGACTGGAATTCGCCAAAGCGCTGGAGCTCAGAGCCGGCTTGCGTATCACTGAATTAATGTACCATGCGGCCGAAGGAAGCAAGTATGATTATATTGAGTTGATGAACATCGGCGAGACAATGCTGAATCTGAGCGGCGTACGTTTAACGGAAGGAATTGACTTCCTCTTCCCGGAAATGACACTCGATGCCGGCCGGCACATTGTCGTCGTCAGTGATACGGCGGCGTTTCTATCGGCCTACGGCTCGAATGTCCCCGTTGCGGGTGAATATTCCGGCAACTTGAGCAACGGCGGGGAGAAAATCGTCTTACAGCTTCCGCACCCCTTTGAAGCGGCGATCCTTCGATTCGAATACAATGACAGTTGGAACCCGAATACGGATGGCGAGGGCTATGCACTGGCGATTACCGATCCGGGTGCGCATCCCGCCGCGTGGAACTGGGCCGAAAGCTGGTCTTCGGTCTTACCCAGCCCGGGAAGATAACCATCAAAAGGACATGATAAATCATCGCAAACATTCGATCACAAACTTGTACTATTATATCACTCCGCTGTTCATCCTGCTCGATTACCTGTTCGGGATCAACATTCGTGTCACGGTTCTCGATTCCATGCCGCATTATAAATATGTGTACTACGGCTTTTGTATTTTCTGCGGAGTCGGCATGTACATATTACCTCGATGTACGCCGATCGTCGCGCTATTCGAGAGCACGCTTAACATTCTCTTAGTCGTACTGACCGTTTTCCTGCCCTATATCAAGATGGTGAGTCAGTTCGACAACATCCTCGAAGCGGATTGGCAACCCATGAACGTCTTTACCCTTCCTCACATTATTAACCTCATCCTCGCAGGCACTGTCGCGACCTTCGCCTTTTACGGCAGCCTGCGCGTCCTCGGCGTTATGGGAACTGATATCGATTCAGATGACGACTGAATTCGAAACTGAAAACGACGGCTATCTTATAAATCCGAAACCTTGAGTTTAAAGACAATCGCCATATCATCCACCTCTTGACTCGGCGTATGAATCACAAGCCCGTCATTCCGTCGCTCCCACTTAATGCGCTCTCGCGTTCCAAGCATTGACACTTTGCGGACTTTGATATTCTGGGCTAGCCCGCCCTGCCCGAACATCTTCATCGTGATCGCTGTGTTCGCGCCCGGCCAGCCGAGAATCAGAGCGTAAACCGTATTACCCTTACGCGTATAACGGATATCCTGCGCCCCGTACGCCCCTTTCATCTTGGAAAAGCCGCCGCCCTTTTGCATTCGGGTCGGCCCCTCTCCGTACTCCACAAAAGGCCGTGTGTCGTAAATCGCCTCGCCGTATTTCGAGAGCCATTCGCCCATACCCAGCAACACCTGCTTTTGATTTTCCGGGATCGTGCCGTCCGATATAGGCGAGATATTCAGCAAAAGTTGGCCGTTTTTACTGACAATGTCGATAAATGTTCGAAGCACCAGGGCGGTACTCTTGATTTTCAGGTCTTGCGTATAACACCAACTGCCCATGCTGATCGTATCGTCCGTCAACCAAACGAAGTCGGTCAGCTTATCAGCCCGGCCCTTCTCGTAATCATCCAGGGCCACCTCGCGCGGCAAGTCGTCCTGCTTGAATGTCACGACGACCTCCTTGCCCAGTTCCTCGGCCTTATTGAAGTAGTACGCCAGGTACTCCATCTTGACCTCATCGGGTATTTCGTGCAGCCAGGAATCGAACCACATCAGGTCCGGCTG
>JAFGTG010000120.1 GCA_016934255.1 Sedimentisphaerales bacterium | reverse complement strand
GGCGTATTCAGTTCGGGGGAAGGGCGCTAACTTCTCGTCCCTGAGCTTGGCGCTACAGCCGATGGAATCCTTATAAGGATATTCCGGCAGGAAGTTCGTCGGGACCTTCACATTTTCCAACGGATACTTGTCCACATATTCCTTCGGAGATTGCCTCGGATCGTGCGGGGCATTGAAGGCCAGATACATAAAAAACGGTTTGTCGCTCTTCGATGCATTTTCCAGAAATTCCTCGGCGTTGTCACCTAATACTTCGCTCCAGTGTTTGCCGCCTTTCCAATAGCCGCCGCGTTTGGTATCCCACGGTTTCCACGGGTCCGGCTGTCCTTCGATAGGGCGGTTATATCCCTCCGGCGTCTGATTGGGCATCCCGGGACGAACATCCTTGACATGATCGAAGATGTCCTCCTGCTTGGCTTTGACGTGCCATTTGCCGCTCATATACGTCTCGTAACCCGCCTGTTTCATATATTGCGACCAGAACCTCCCGGCTTGCATTTCTTGCTTGAGATCCGGTTCAATGTCCCTGGCGTGCCAAAGAAAACGGCCCGTATTCAACATCGTCCGGCTGGCCACGCACACGGCGCCGTGCCAAGCACCCTGATTATACGCGTGCGTGAAAATCACACCGTTGCGCACAAGTCGGTCGAGGTTGGGGGTGTATATTTCATCGCATCCCATCGAGCGCAGTGTCTCGAAGCACTGGTCATCGGCGAAAATAAACAAAATATTCGGCTTGTTCTTGTCACCGCCGAAAGCCCGGACTCCAGAGATCGACAGTGCAGCAGCACCTAAACCGATTGTCTTTAAAAATCTTCTTCTCGTTAAATGTGTGTTGCTCGTCATGATGGTTCCTTATCAAAGTTGATTTGTTTTCTTGGATCATAACATATATTCGATCTGCCGTATAGAGGCAATCGATGTGCGAGTGGTACTCATCGTGTTCTTACTTTAATCCGTTTATACCCACACGAATACAATACATTGTTTCATCGTAGTCCGTATCGACGCTCTCGCCATTCAAGACAACGATATCCGGCTTTGTCACTGATCTCAATCGCGCTGTCGTAATGGGCTGTCCTTCCAAATGTACTTCAGTCTTTTTGCCCGGCGCGAAAACTGTATAAACTTTCGAGAGCGAATCGAGCACGACTTTTCCATTTTTCCGCAAGTAACTGCCGCACGCAACAAAGTAACGTACAACCGAATCCGGATCATCCGTCCGGCTTCCGTTGGGTCGTGTGACAGCAAATAAGTACGCATCCGTTTCCCATCCGTCGATCGCATTGCAACTATTGCGATGCATTTTTCGTCCATCCGCTTGCAGGTTCAGATAAATATCCGTCACCGTTTCCGCCTCTTTGAGACGAACGCCGATCGCGTCGTTATCTTGTAAGCGTTCGATTTGGACCGCAGGTTTTTGGCCATCGGAACCGCAAGGCAAGACGGCGGTGATGAATTTGTTCTGGCGTGTTGTTTCTTTGGGTGAAAAGGCAAGATATGTGACCTCGGTATCAGGGTCATGGTCTTTCAAGCCTTTCTTTTCAGTCACGGTTATTTCTTCCGGAAACACCGGTTGCACGATAACTCGGGCGTTCCCGTTGGAAATCAATATTTGCCGGCCTTGCCTCTCGAAATTATTCTGATAATGAAGAAGCCATTCGAGCTTACCCTCCTCGTGGGTTCGTACATCGTCGAAGATCAAGATCACATCGCCAACCCATAAAAAATGACGATAGTTATGGGAAAACTTCCACGACATCGGACCGGTCGCATCGGCGAATACGTACTTCAATCCTACTGTATCAATTAACCGGTGTATCCGCCCGGGCGTCACTGTCCCCCGGTCGCCGTTACCGCAATCTTCTGGATTTTGTCCCTGGCCGTCGATGAGAATGACATTATGGGCCTTGCTGTGACGGTAATAGGTTGTATATTCTCGCCGGCTGTACGAACAGTTGCCTGAATCAATAATCAAGGGTTTGCCCTTATGAAACAGAATAAAACTACCTGCATCAGGATGAGCGTGGTTCCACGCAAAGCCCGATTTAACGGCCAGCATCGTCGCATCATCTTCCCATGACGAGCGCAGAATCGCCCAGCCGATATCCGGATATAACATCGATTCGGTAACGTGATTGATAGGAGATTTCTGAGGATTCAGTTCGTAGTATACCAGTCCTACCGGATCGTCCAGTCCGGGATCAGTACGATTGAGATACCAGTGATATTGCGGCTTATCGTACCCATTAGCCAGCAGAATCTGGAGCGTTCGTGCTCCCGTCGCGTTCAGATTGCTGTCACCGAAATTCACTGACATTATTCCATTCGAAGTCGGATAACACGTATGAATGAAAAAGTCCCCGGCCGTCTTTAACAAGGGAATATCTGGAGCCGATGATGTGCCGAACACATTCGTGTAGGCGAGTCGAAACAGTAAATATTCGGATAACGCATAGTTGGCATAGCTGACGCTTTCGTAAAACGCGCCTTGGCTATCGAAGTTGGCGGTCTTGTTTTGTAGCACGTTTCCCTGATAGGTAAACCATTCGGGAAAAGCTTCCGAGACACGCTGATTCCAAAATTCCGCCTGTGGCTCATCGCCCAACAGGGACAAGGAGGCCAGCCCGGCCATCGAGACGCAAACGCTCCACCAGTTATGTCCCATTGAATCCAACGCGTGAATGCGTTTATCGCCCAAAACCCAGTCATCCAGCGTAGGTAAAATCCCCAGACGGATCATAGCTTCGGCGATCGTTTTTCTTTCATCGTCAGAAAGATAATCATAAATGCTGTCGTATCCAACTGCGTAACCATAGCAAAATCTGGCTGTGTTGAGTTCCGAGTGCCAGGGTGGATTGTGATGCGCATCGCCGGCCCATCGACTCAGACTGCCGTAGTGGATAAGGGCATCTCTGAGTTTCTCGGCATAATGTTTTTCGCCGGTCATCTGATAAGCCAGTCCCAGAGTTTCTCCCATATCACTGATTTGGCTGCTGGGTCTCTTATAATTACCGTGCTGTCCGCTACCGCCCTCGGCGTATTCCTTCGAGACCAATTCTTGTTCGAGAAGTCTGTCTGCTCGTCTGAGGAGTTTGTTCCATGCCTCTTTGAATATGGCTTCGTTATCAATGCGTTTTCGCAAACGCCCTAATTTCTCCTCGGTAAAGAATAATCGTGGACGAGGTGTTCTCGGATATGCCTCTTCTGATGGATCAGCGTTTTTTGCTACTGTCGGTGTTATCAAACAGGCGACGATTATTATACAGAAGAAAACCGAATCGACTTCGTTGATTACCCTGTGAAATACTGGAAATGTCATAACTATCCTCCCGGTGTATTAATGATCGTAGAGGCTGAAGAACGAATCTATGTATCCCAACAGTCGTCAATGACTTTTTGGATGTGAGGATATCGGTCGTCCGTCTCGTTATACTTTTTTCTCAATCGCAACAGCTCAGCCTTTAGCTCTTTGACGACGTCGGTATAGCGAGGATTGCCGTAAAGGTTATTCGTCTCATGCGGGTCGTTCTTCATATCGTACAATTCCCAGCCCGGCTGCGTGGGTTTCGGGCCGCCTTTTTTGTAGTTTAATCCATAGAAGAAGATCAGCTTGTACTCCTTGGTTCGCACGCCGAAGTGAGCCGGATTGTCGTGATGCGCCATGTGCATCCAGTAGCGATAGTACGTGGACTGGGGCCAATCCGCGGGCGTTCTGCCTTTGAGCAGTGGAACGAAGCTTCGCCCATGCATGGAGTCGGGTGTTTCGAGGCCCGCCAAAGCCAGTATCGTCGGGGCAAAGTCGGTATTGTTAATGATCTCATCGGTACGTGTCCCCGGCTTGATCATGTTTGGGTATCTGACGAGAAACGGCATCCGCATGGATTCTTCATACATCCAGCGTTTGTCGATAAAGTCATGCTCGCCGAGCATCATCCCCTGATCGGAGGTGTACAGGATGATCGTATTATCCATTTGCCCGCTTTGTTCGAGATAGGCGAACAGCCGGCCGATATTGTCATCGACGCCGCGAACACATCGCAGATACTTTTTCAGGTAGCGCTGAAAGGCCGTCCGTTTGTATTGTTCGTCGGGAAGCGACGGATCGACGAACATGTGCATGCCCATATTCCGCCGCTTGTTGCGTTTGCCGATGGACGTGCCCATGCCTTTCGTCGCTTCCGAGCCGTGCCGGCCGGGATTCCACAGGCTCTCAGGCTCCGGGATATAGACGTCATTAAAAAGCCAATCGTAACGCTCGGCGTTCTCGAAATTATCATGCGGCGCCTTGAAGTGGTGCATCAGGAAAAAAGGCTTCGACCGGTCCCTGCTCTTGAGCCATTTGAGCGACTGATCGGTAATCACATCCGATGAGTGACACGAATCGTACTGTGTGAACCGTTTCTCGTTGTTGGGCCATTGCCCGCCCGATTCGCGTAAAATCGGATTGAAGTAAGACCCCTGGCCGGGAAGGACGCAATAGTAATCAAACGTCGGTTCTGTTTTGAGATGCCACTTGCCGATCATGGCGGTTTCGTACCCGGCCTGTTTCATCAGCCGGGGCAGGGTTTGCTTCTCCGGTTCGAGTTTGCCGCCCAGATCGAGCACACCGTTGGTCTGGCTATATTGTCCGGTTAGAATCGTGGCCCGGCTGGGCACGCAGATCGAGTTCGTGCAAAAGCAGTTCTCGAAAAGAATCCCCTCGTTTGCCAGTCGATCAATATTAGGCGTCGGCGCGACTTTCGCCAAGCGGCTTCCATACGCGCTGATCGCATGGGCCGCATGGTCGTCCGACATGATGTAGAGTATATTAGGACGCTTGCTCGTGGCCGCCCGAGTAATCCCTGCCGTCTCGGATAAAACAGATGCTGCGAATCCCAGCCCGATAGTTTTTAAAAATCGACGTCGAGTGCAATTGCCTTTAACCATCTTCAATGTCTCCAGGCTGTAAATCTACTTTGCCATCGTTTTATTCGAAGCAGTCCGAAACCTGCCCCAGAGACATTTTATGATTTCTCGACCAGGAGTCTATGGAATATACTGATTTTCGGCGAAAAACACGAATCGGAGTGCTGGACTTAAGGGTTGGTTTTTTGCTCAATAAGCACCAGGGCAGCTTCAGGGCCAAGAATGTGTGTGAGGCGATTGGTTACCCACCTGGCGTCGTTGTCAAAGCCGACTTTTTGGTAGAACTGCAATAGATAGCAATAGCGGCCGATGACGTCGAATCCGATACTCTGCTGGAGCTTTCGCAGGCAGACGGGGCACAGGTGTAGAGGACGCGAATCACTCTCTTTTAAATGATTGGAGCCATTCACCACGCACTTGAAGTAGATGCAATGTCGCAAGCCGAACATGTGGGCCGTTTCGTGAACGAGGACCTTACAGCTTCGTCGTAGCAGAACTTTTTCATAATCGCTTCCGCGTTTTTCGCCATAGAAGGCCGGATCGTAACGGGCGAAGCTGTAAACACCAACGCGGCCGCGCAACATGGCCTGACCGAAGACAAAATTCCACGAAGGATCGGGATAAAGATCTTCCATCGTAATCGCCAACAGGCAAAAAGCATCCGTCGGCAGGTTTTTTCTGAGAATAGCCAGGACGTCGGCGGTCAGGATTTGCTTGTTTTGGGTATATGGATTGGTCCGTGTCGTGATTTCATTGCCGTTCAGGTCTAAGGGCGGAAGCACCTGTACCTCCATAGCGAAGTATGCTCTGGCGTATTCTTGTAGTCGCTCCACTAATGGAACTTGTCCGTCAGGGAATTGACCTAAAGGTTGCAGATAAATTTTTTTGCGGATTGTATCCGGCCGATTCGGATTGGACTCGACAAATTGAACGAAGCTTTGTCCTTTTTCTTTGTGCTCGGCGAGCCAGTCTCCCGGTTGAGGTGGGGGCATCGCTTCGAAATCCGCGCCGGGCTCCAATGCCTTCTTAAGCGTCTTCGGAAGGTCTCTGGTTGATCCTAAGGCATTCATTCTTTCCGTTTCAGTCGGAGGTTTGAAAGCGATGAACAGAATCACTGAACACAACGACAGAATCATGATTGGAGAAATAATAGATCTCAAGGACATATCATATTATACGTTTCCCGAATCGGTTTGTGCGTTTAGATCGAAGAGGGACATTTGGCCGTCTGTGGATTCTGATGCCGGGTAGGTCACTCCGGTTTTCGTTGCAACAGCGATGGAGGAGAGTTTATGAATTGAGGATTCGCCGGGACCGAGGATATGGATCACTTCCACACCTTGTGAGATCAGATAGTCGCTCAAGATGCGTCGGTGACATTTCCAGTAGAGTTTCTCGGCACACATAACGGTCGTGCGGAACATCTCAGCCGCCGACAACAATTCTCGAACGGCCGAGCGGAACTTTTCCGTTGCCATGTAATCCGCGTAATTACGAAATCCTGGACTTGTGAGACCGATATTTGGAGACTGCTCGTTTTTTTCGCCGTGCCGGCGACCGCCTAATGCTTCTATCCATTGGTAGTCGATGCCCTCCGCCGCCAATCCGTCACACAAGATAGGGCGGTTAAAGTGCGGGAACTTCCGCGACGATGGATAGCGTCGAATGTCTGCGACCAGATCGATTTCGAATTCCTTCAGCAGGGATACGAACGTCTCGAAAGACAGGTTGGAATGCCCAATGGTGTAAAGTCTCGCCGTTTTCATTTATCTTAGCGAAGAGAATATACTTATCATGGTGATGAATATTCCGGATTAAAGTCAAAGAAGTCCCCTTTGAGATCGAGTACTGGTGAGCCGTCGAACGCATCAATGCCTTCGATTTCGATGATGTTTTCTTTGACCGAAACGATATTGCACTTGCTGATGGCGATGAGGTTTGGCCGAACGGGTGAATGCGTTGCGAAGACACCTGTCAGCGGAATTTCCTTGCGGCCGCGTGGATGAACCTTCAAAATGGCTCGTTTATCCGGCGTATCATTTTTATCAAACCAGTACACAACGGTGACATAGGCGTGTTTCTCTAAACCCGAAAGCCCCGGCTCGTACTTCCTATCCAGAACGATCAGCGTTTTGCCATCTTCCCTTACGATTTGTCCTATGGGATAGAGTGTGAACTGTTTTTCGGCCTGCTCATTATTGGCAGATGACGGCATTATACATCCTCAAATGATGAAGATTTGAATCATGACGAAAATTAAAGATAAGTGCCTCATGGAACAATCTTTCAATACGTTTCAAGAATCATCGTAGTAATTTCCTGAGTTTTTCAACGGTCCGGGTATGCTGTGGATCGTGGGCGAGGTTGGTGTACTCGCCGGGATCGTTATTGTGATCGTACAGTTCGATGCCTTGTCGGCCTTGGTCCCACTCCGTGTAACGCCAGCGTTCGGTCCGTACGGATCGGCCCGCGATGGAGCCTCGTTGCACTTGCGTGAACGCCATTTTCTTGCCGGGGAGGTTCGGATCGTTCAACAGATGTTTGAAACTCGTACCGGCAAGATGACTTGACGCGGGCAAACTGTGTAAATCGGCTAACGTTGGATAAAAATCCACGAATTCGACAATCCCCGAGCAATGAGCGCCTCGGTTTTTCATCTCCGGCGTGACGACGATCAACGGCGCCCGAGCCGAAAGCTCGAACAACGTATTCTTATTCCACCAGCCGCGTTCGCCGAGATGGTAGCCGTGATCGCCCAAAAACACCACAGTCGTATTTTGCCAGAGTCCGAGCCGATCCAACGCGGCCATGATCTTACCCAACTGGGCGTCCATAAAGGAGATACCGGCGTAGTACGCCCGCATGAATTCACGTCGCTCCCAGTCCGTGAAGCGGTCGAATTCTGCTTTCCAGTTGCTTCCGATGGCCTGGGGAAGTTCTTCGGAACGGTCGGGTGGGTCTTGAGGCGGATTTAGGCGTTCGAGCGGATAAAGATCAAAATAGTGCTTCGGCGCGATAAACGGATCGTGCGGCTTGTGGAATCCCACGGCCAGGAAGAATGGATTTTGTCCCCGCTGCTCCAGCAGACGGATAGCCTCGTCGGCGATTTGGCCGTCCGGCTGATCCTCGTCGCTGCCTTCGGCCGCCAGCCATCGGCACCACTTTACCCGACCATCGGTCAGATTTCTGCCTCGTCCTTTTTGGCCCAGCGGCGTTCCCCTTGGCTCGGAAGTGACGTCCCACGCTTTCGGGTCGTCCATATCTTTTCCTATATGGAAAACTTTACCTACGCGAGCCGTGAAATAGCCGTGATTGCGAAACAATTGCGGCAGAGTAATAACATCCGGCAGTTTTGACCGAAAAGGCGTCCTATTATTGAAAACACCGGTTGCGTCCGGCCGAAGCCCCGTGAGAAAAGACGTCCGGCTCGGATTGCATATGGTAAATTGACAATAAGCACGATCGAAGCAAACACCTCGTGAGGCCAATCGGTCGATATGAGGCGATTTGACGATGGGGTGCCCATAACATCCGAGAGAGAGGTTCAGATCGTCAACGACGATGAACAGAACGTTTTTCCTGACGTGAGCGCCGCTCATTGCAGGTAAGATAGGTTCATGTATGGGGACATTGCCGGCTACCCGGTTTCCAATAACCGTTGCTCCGGCCGCCGTGGCTACGCTTAGAAATTGCCTGCGCGAAATCAAATTGTTCATGACTTATCTTCCCTCTCTAAAGCACACCTAAATACCTGCCATACATAAGACACGCCCATTGCTGGTCGCCAGATAAAGCCGACCGTCCGCGGCGGCCATGCCATCCAGAACGGGGACATGATCGAGCTTATACTCGGCCAATTTCTCGCCGTCCGAGGCCGAGATGGCCCATAACATCGCGCCTTTTTGACCTTCGAGGGCTTCACTTTGCTCTTTCAGTTTTGCTTGCACGTCCACCTCGTGGGTTCGTCCCCAGATTTCCTCTTCATCGACGACATCCGGCGGACCGGCGACGAATAACGTTCGATTCGCCAGAACCATCGCCCGAGCCACAAGCTCGGGTTTTTCGATCATCCATTTGCGATGGACCGCGCTAAGCTGCGATTCCGGGAATTTGGACCGGTTCTTCCAGTTCACCACGTTCTGGGCGATTTTGGTTTTATTCACCCGGGCAAGACGCTCCGGATCGAGCGTTTTGTCGGCGGCGAAGAGACGGTATTCCAGCACGGACGAGTTGGTCAGGTATTTGGGATGACGTCCGTAACCGTAAACATACGACTCATCGAACGTCAGAATCCGTCCGGCCGGGACGATTCGGGCCGGGACGAACCATTCGCCCCATCCTTCGCCTGCGTTCTTGCCGTAAATCCAGTAAGTCCGATGGAACCAGGAATCATCCAGAAATCCCGTCGGACAGAATAAATGAATACCTTCGCCTTCCTGGTCGGTTTGATGCTCGGGATCGATGACGGCTCTTTGTCCGTCCAGATTGAAGCGTTGGGACCGCATGTAAACGAATTTACCATCGCTGGAAAGAAGGTCCGGCAGGCCGACAGGCATCTTCTTGCCTTTAATTCTTGCTTGCAGGTTCTCTCCCGTTCTCGGATCGCGGTCGTCCATAATCGTCTCGGAAAGTTTCTGTCCGGTAAGTGGATTGAGCCGTATCATCCGCATGCCGCCATCGAGAAAGACCGAGCGTCCCGCGAGGACATACGCGACGTCGTTCTGAATGAGTATGCTGCCTGAGACGGGCCAAACGGACTCAAGTTGTTCGTAAGACATCACTCGCCGATCATACGGCGCCGCGCGGAACCGCCAGGCCAGTGTCCCATCCGAAGCACGGAGGCAATAGACCCAACCGTCCGCCGAGCCGAACAAGACGCGTCCTTTATAAATCGTAGGCGCTGAATCCACGCGTCCGCCGACAGTATAGCTCCAGAGCTTTGTGCCGGATGTCGCGTCCAGGGAATGCACGGTGTGGGTGTCAACGGATGCAATAAGCAATTTGCCGTCCGCTACCACAGGCTGGGTAATACGTCCGCCAAGTTTAGTTTCCCACGTTTGCTTTAGCCTTGTAGGCACCGTCGTTTCCACCCGCCCGCTGCGCGCCGCGTCGCAACGATACATGGGCCAGTCCCTCGTCCCTCGTCCTTCGTCCCTCGTCTCTCGTACTTGCTCGTAGGCTGGACCTTTCACCAATCTTTCTGTCGTCTGTTTTCTGTCATCCGTTTTCTGTTGGGCCGGTGCCAGAACGTTGAAACCGTCTAATTTGGATTGGTAATAGCATGCGCACGCGTTCGGTGTGGCGTAGAGCAGGCCATTGCAGGGCATCACACCGTAGAAGCAGCCACCGCGAACCCAGTGGTGAATCTCCCACTCTTTCGTGCGCGGATCGATAAATTCCGTTCCGATCCACGATGGGATGATGTATTTCTCCGTTGCTTTGCTTGGATAACACCGTTGGTGCATGACGGCAAAGGGATTAACATCCGGGGGAAACTCGCGTTCGACATCTCCCGTGAGCGGATTGCGGCCGGTAAAGATGCCTGAAGATCGCGGACGGGCGCTGGCGATATCACCCGACCAGACGAGTCCGTCAATGACAAAAATATCCTCGGGACAAAAGTGCCCAGAGGGATGGAGCTTCGAGTTCCAAAGCTCTTTACCGTCCTTGCCCGAGAGGACCACTAACTCGCGTTTCCGGCCCGAGAACAAAACCAGGTCCTTATAGAGAATCATCGATGGCGACCAGCCGGTAGGGATGAGTTTGCTGCGCTCGACGGGAGTTCGCCACAACTTCCGGCCCGTGTCATGTTCGAAGCACACAACGGCCTCGCCGTCATGGCAGACCACACGCTGTCCGTCAGCGGCCACCGAAAGCGGCACGATCTTGCTCTCGAACGTCCAAAGACAATCGCCCGTCTTGGCATTGATGGCCCTCAGTTCATCAACCGTTTCATCCCAACCCCATCGCTCACTGGCGCGGTCGCGTTCTACCCAGCAGTTCGCGTTCTCTTGCTTGTATCCGACCTTTTCACGGTCGGGGTTAACGACGACAAACAATACACCCTTTTCGCAGACGAACTCCTCAACGGTTTTGGTATCCGCATACGTGCGAAGGATTTTGCCGGTTGCGGCATCCAGGGCGCTCAACGGGGCATTAATGCCAAGTGTAACATAAACTTCATCGCCGACGGCGACAAGCCGGCGCGTCAGTCTCGTGGGTCCACTCTTGAGCGGGAACAGATGGTTATACCATTCCGGCAATTCCCGCTTCCAAAGAATGGTTCCGTTAAAAGCATCTCGACCGGTCAGGAACCATTTGGGCGGGAGTTGAATAGAATCTCTTGGCCCTTCGTCGAGTATGTAGAAAATCCGACCCTTTGTCGAGACGAGGGCGTTGAGGCTCGCCGAGTGCTCGTGACTTCGCGCCCAGCGCGGACTACCAACCCACTGCATCCGCCGGGGCGGGCCGACGACCGTATCATGGGATACGGCATTGCCGCTGGCGTTGTACAGATAATGCGTCCATTCGTCTATGTTTTTCGGACGCGGCTTGCGAATTTTCTGCCACGTGCCGCCTTGCTTGACGTAAGCCACGCCGTTGGGCACCAGAATGCGCATGACTTCACTCCTGGGAATGCCGCCGAGATCCTCAGAGACAACGAGGTTAACGAGGTTGTCAATGTAAGGGAGTTGGTTGCCGTTGAGTTGATCTACGGATATCTGGCCATAACGATTGAGCGAGAAGATATGTTTGCGGGCTTCTTCGACGTTCTTCGCGGCTTGATCCAAACCGTGCACCATATAACTGTCGTTCGCGCACAATGCCGCGGTCAGACGGCTGTCCCCACAGCCGATATGGACGATAAAACCACCGTTGATACCTGTTGTATCCAGAATCTTCCTTGCTTGTTGCTCGATCTGTCCGCCGGCGGCGGCTGATGTACCCAGTATCGCTATTAGAAGATATGCGTTGAATAACAGAGTTGTCTTTTTCATCGGTTATCGCCTTTCGATTGAAAGATGTGAAAAAAACTGTTGT
>JAFGTG010000119.1 GCA_016934255.1 Sedimentisphaerales bacterium | reverse complement strand
GGGTCGGTGCCCGAGTGGCTAAAGGGAACGGGCTGTAAACCCGTTGGCGAGAGCCTACGCTGGTTCGAATCCAGCCCGGCCCATTTCATCCAAACCACACCTTTCCTTGACGCGACACCAACTCACCCAAAAGGAGTAGATTGGGTTCGTATTTTTAAACGGAACCACGAATTCACACGAATTAACACGGATTTTTCCCTTCTAACATGTCTTGCCCTCGGCCATGAGCTCGGGCCGAATGGAGCAAGGCCGAAGGATTGGATATTGGACATTCGTTATTCGATATTCGATATTCGATATTTAATACCTGGTTTCCTGATGCCCTGATATCCACCTCCTGATAACCTGATTCCCTCTCCTGTCTCCTGTATTCTGAATTCTGTATTCTAATCCAATATTAGTTAACTATTATACTATATTCTACACACAAAGTCAAGTGAAAAATATTTGAGCCACAGATTCCACAGGTTTCACGGATTCAAATAACCAAATGCTATATACCAAAAACTAACGACGAATAATAACCGCGGATGAGGCCCACGTACGCCACAATCCATTCGATGTCGCGTGTGCAACAAAGTTGCACACCCTACCGTTCTATCAATAGATTTTTCGGCCGTACTCGGAATGACACAAACGAGCGCATTGAATATGCACAACGGATAGTGCTTATTGAATCTTAAAACTCAGTAACGTGATAATTTTTCAAATCCTTTTTCAGAGTATCAGATAGACAGAAGTTCAGAGGACCAAAAAATTCATGACTGGGAAACAACGACACGAAAACCAACGACGCCGTCACGGTCCTCAGGACGGTACCCGATACGCCGAGAGCAACGCAGATAGACCTCGTAGCGGTCCCAGGAGCCGCCACGCAACGAACGGGCTTCGCCCGTTTTCGAATATCGGTTCTCCATCCATTCCCAGACGTTGCCCGCCATATCCATGAGCCCCTCGGGCGTGACCCCATCGGGATAACGCCCGACCGGCGTCGTGGCGCCTACATTTTCTCCATAATTGGCCAGCTTATCATTCGGTTCCGTATTCCCCCAGGGATATTCGCGATCTCCACCCGAAGCAGCCCATTCCCATTCAAGCTCCGTCGGCAATCGATACTTATTTACGGATGCCTCGATAGGTGCTCCCTTCGAAGCCGCCTCCAACAAAGACAACCAACAACAATACGCCCGTGCACTGAACCACGAGACGCCAACCACGGGCTGATCGTCGCCCTTGAAACGCTTCTCATCGTCATACTCAGAACGAAGCTTCTCGGCCCATGTACCCAAATCACTCCCAAGGTATTTCAAGAACCCGTCTATCGTCTTGGCAGATTCTAACATCCGTTCCTGGAATAGCTTTACAGCCAATATCTCACTCAAATCTTTTTCCTGACCCGCCAGATAACGGATAAAACGACGATAGCGTTTGTTTGTCACCGGGTATCTCGCAAAGTAGACAGTGGAAACTGACTCAAATTTCTTCGTCACGGAATACGTGAACGACCCGCCGTAAATGGGTATGTACTCGGCATTGAGTTCAAATTGATTGCGAAACGCCTTGGGTATTTTATCTAATACGTCTGCTAACGTTTTTGATACTATTTTCGGTATAAATCCTATCTGTTCTTCGTACGTAATCTCCAGAGCGAAGCTCCCGGCTTCCGTCTCGGCCTGCTTCTCTCCAAATTCTTTGATCGCTTCAAGAGCCGATTTACTGCCGATGGTCTTGAGACAATCGATAATATAGCGCCGCTGTTTCTCCGTCGAATCCGACTCATTGAGCCGTCGTTTAAGCGAATCAATTCGTTTCTGGGGCGCTTCTCCGACCATTGTTAAAAGCAGATCATAGGATTTCTGATCCAGTTCCTTGCTGGCATCGCTATTGAAAAGTGCATCCATGAATTGATCGAACAATATATCATCAACCTCCCCCATGAAAAATCTTAGGGGTTCATTCCACCAGTCTTCGCCAAATTGCCCGGCGATACGCCAAAGACATTCCTTATCTCGTCCGGCCAAGGTTACCAATTCCAATCCGGCCAGATATTCCCGGAAAGATTTATGACGAAAGATATAAGCATCATCACCATAGTCCGTGATCAGACCGGCGCGGTCTTGCAGGTTTTCACAGAATCTCCCCGAACGCACAGTGTCATCGATCGTATCGAGGATTGGCTGCATCTGTTGATGCATTTTATCCTTCTGCACCTCGTCATAGTGCAATTCATCCTGCATCCAGAAGGACACAGGACAAAGAACGCGAAGGGCCTGTGTTGCCTTGAGCACAGGCTTGATATTCCTACGCCGATCCCTGTAATCCAAAATGTATTTCAATGCGGCCTGATAAAGCTCCGCCCGGCCCTGGGGCAGGTTCTCCTGCTCCCTCCACAAAATCGCAATCACGTGCAAAAGCATCGGTACCCCAGCCAGCTCGAGAACCCCCTTGTTTTCCTCTTCCGCCAGAAAATCTACAATCGCCTTTGCCCGGCCAAGCCCCTTCTGCGTCTGTCTTTCTCGCCATTGCGGTTCGGGTACTTTTTCATCATGAGGTTCCCGCTGATAGGCCGCGACGAACCACTTTTCCAGGAATTCTTTCTGCTGCTCCGGTGAGAAATCCCTCACGTCCGCCCTCAAATGCTCGAACCCAAGCTCGATACCATCGACCTTGCGATATCCGGTCCAGCGGCTGGTCACGATAAATCTCGCCTTTTTAAGCCCGACAGCCGCGTCATCGATCCAGTCACAAATTTTCCGACGTTTGTCCAAATCGCTTATTTCGTCGAGTCCATCCAGCAAAATCAGTGTCTCGCGATTCCTTAGCCATCCCAGAAACGACTCTGCCGAAATGCTGATATAATGTCGGGACGCCCATTTGGCCAGACATTCATTCAACGGGCAAAACTCCCCGTCCTTAGACTCGATCTCTCTAAGCGGGAGGTATATGACGAAAGGAGGCTCTGTATAACCCAGTTCTTGATGACGTTCGCCTTTTAGACATAGAACAGCATAATACTTTACCAGTGTCGTCTTGCCGCTGCCGGGATCGCCGAGGATCAACAGCATTCGATGATCTTTGAACGCCCTTTTTAGTGTCGATTCGGGACTTAATTTTCGATCCGCCTCACCGCTCATCTCATGAGGCTCAATCTTCTGCCGTCCCTCCCCCGCCGACATAGCCGTGATATCCAGAGAAACAAACGTATCCAGCAGGTCAACCGGTACGCTGGAAAAACCAGGCAAACCCAGCATCCTGATCGTACCCAACTCCTCCATCAAAACCCGTTTGTACTCATCTTCAGCATCAACTATTGATCCTTGTTTTTGTTTAATTACCTCCAGAATCTCCTCAAGGTATGTACGAAAGACATTAAGTTTATGGTCAATGACTTCAACTTTCCCATCAATGACATATATCCCCTCTATTACAGCCGTCTCAAATATTGGCTTGAAGTGAATACAAACACCATGTGTCATTTCCGCAAGTCTTTCTAATTCCTTGCTCGCCTGAGGTTCGTCCAAATTGAAAAACGCTTGTCGTTCCTCGATATTGTCTCTCACCCATTGCCAACTTTCCATAAACACTGCGTGCCACATTTCTTTGGACGGTGGCTTTTTCTGAACAAGACTGGCCTGCAAAGCATAATACTCAGGTCTTTCTTTCTTGGCTGTTTCGAGATTCACTTCAGGAAAAAGGGCTTTCGGGTTAACATATCTATTCGCAGGTAGAGAATCAGCCCAATCAGCGATTACTTTATCAACCTCTCGCGTGAGTTCCGTATTTGAGGCAAGACGTTTCAGCACTCTGTCTGCCAGCTTGCCGCACGCCCAGCCTATGAGACCTGCCGTTACCGGATCAACCATCGTTCACCTCTGTATAATCCCCCACAGAATAACACCGTTTTTCCACCTCTACATATCTATACTCGACGTGGGATGAAAGCAAGAACAAAATCAACTGGATTCCCGTCGATACAACCAAGCAAAAAGTAATCTCCGTTCAGAATGACAACGCAGATTTCTAACACACACTCCAAAAAATTCGTTGAAATGCCGGCGGCGTTTTGTTATGATCGGGTTCGGCTTCTATTGGAGTGCATCACGAAAAGTTCAAAGCGTGCAGAGATAACGTTGATGACATCGAACGGGACATCTGAAAAGGAGTACGCGATGAAGCGGCGAGAGGGTTTTACCCTGATTGAGTTACTGGTGGTTATTGCGATCATTGCTTTGCTTTTGGGGATTCTGTTACCCGCTTTAGGCCGAGTCCGGCAGCAAGCCAAACGGATGGCCTGCTCCTCTCAACTCCGCCAGCAAACGCTGGGCATGGTCTGCTACACGGAAAACTACGACGGCAAAGTGATGGGCGTCGGCGGGCCCGGCAATCCCTATTGGTTCCACCTGATCGCCCCCTATCTCGGCGACAAGGTATACGAGAACGATCCCCAGGCCGCCTTCGAAGGGGTCATGCAAGTGGTCATTTGCCCGTCCGTGACCGAGCGGGCCGACGGCGAATCGTTGCAGCGGGGCACGGCGACGCGGTCCTGGGCCTTCTGGTGGGGAGGACACGGTAAAAGCTATGCCGAGGGAAGTTACACGATCAACTCGTGGCTCCAGCCGAGCGGGTATTATCAAGTGAATGTGAGCGATTCGAGCTACAGCAACTACTTCCAGAACTTCTCCGACGCCCGGCCGAATGTTCCTCTGTTTGGGGACGGGATGTGGGTCGATGCCTGGCCCCGGAGCACCGATCCGGCGCCATCGAACTCGTTCGACGGCGATAACGGCGACCAGGCCAGTATGCACCGGTTTTGTATCGCCCGGCACAAGCGGGCCATCAATCTGAGTTACGTCGATACGCACATCGCCGTCGTGGAGCTGGAGGAGCTGTGGGAGCAGTATTGGCATCGGGGGTATGAACCGAGATACGATATCGAGGTGCCGGATTAGTTCTATTCACGTGCTCCTTTGTACCCTCGTCTCAGCGCCCGGTTAAGAACAAAATCAACCCGATTCTCATCGACAAATTCAATTCATATATCGCTATTCGAGATATTTGAACACCGGATCGTCCGGCAAGTATAATATGTTGGCATTAAAGTTCATTTGAATAGGACGATTATGAACAGAAAAACTATTCTTTTATCCGTATTGTTGTTCGTGTGCTTGGTTTTGGTTCTATCTTCGTGTGCAACTGTGGGAATCGAGAAAG